>JBNJFP010000004.1:62182-121926 GCA_051746985.1 Bacteroidota bacterium | reverse complement strand
TCGAAATTGAGTTAATATAGACACCTGCTTTGCTTAACATATTTTGTATACCCTGATGGGTTTCCCCCTGTTACTTCGCAAGTGCAACTCACTCGTAACGAAAGGGACAACTATCAGGATGCCAAAGCACGTATTCGGCCAGAAGGTTGACATGCTATCATTTGAGACTCCTCTCCCGAATTGCTCGGGCTCGGAGTGACAACAGGGTGGGTGGCTTTGGTTACGTATTGTCGTCACCGGCAGCTTCGCTGGGATACGGTTATACCACGTAACGCTCGGCACGTCACTCTGAGGAGCCTGCCGAGGAGGAGTATCAAAGGTACGATAGGACTGGTGGCGGGGATAAAATTTAGTACCTGCGTTGCTTTGCATATTTTGTTTTCTGCCCTGATGGATTTCTTGGTGGAACTTCTTACGAGCAACTTGCCTTGGAAATGATTATTGGCAAGAATACCATGCAAAATGACGTCATATCGAAGCGAAACGAAGTGGAGCCGAGATATCTATCCGAGCAACTAAGTTGTTATGGAAGCCTGAGGGATTTCTCCACTCCCTAACGGTCGGTCGAAATGACAGAGAAAAGAATGCCGGGCAACCAGTGAGGTCATATCGCCGTGCCCCGTGTTCAATCGGGGAGCGTAGCAAAGCAAAGTCGAGATATCCATACAGCTGCGAAACTAATTGTATGGTTTTTACAGTTTTCTCTGCACGACTGCAGGGCAGTTTTGGTCGAAATGAACTCTGTTAGGTGGTGGGGTAATTTACTCGTAACGAAAGGGTTTGCCTGCCAGTTGGTGGGTTTCGGGCGTGATGACGAGAAATGGGGATATCCCTCACTAATCACAAAAGAATTGACTTTTTACATTATTTTTAAAAGGTTAGCGGCGGTTTGGGGATAATTCATCCTCCATATCAAAACCAGGGCTTCTTTATTTTAGCGAGTTATCCCATCCAATTGGGAGCTCTTTGTTATCACATATAAAACCAGGGCTACTTTATTGTCTGCTTGAATAATTCGGGCAGGCCAGGGGATCTATGTATAAAACATGGGTTCGTTAAATTGAAATAATAAATAAACGAGGTAGTCTATGTTTAAAAAGTTACTTTTAATGGTAATGGCTTGCTTTGTATCTGCCGGAGCTGCTTTTGCGCAGTCGGGCACGATTACAGGTACAGTAACCGACGCAAGTTCGGGTGAACCATTACCCAGCGTAAACGTATTCGTTGAGGAGTTGCAGCGGGGTGCCGCTACCAACGCCGAAGGTGAGTTTACGATCGAAGATGTCGAGTATGGAAGCTATACCATAACCGCCAGCTTTGTTGGGTATAATGATTTTCAAGAAGAAGTTACGGTTGATGAATCTAACGTTACGTTAGATATTGGCCTTACTTCGTCAACGCAGGAGCTGGACGATGTTGTAGTTACAGCGTACGGCGTTGAGCAAAATATGAATGAACTGCCGTACTCTGCAGAACAGGTTGACGGCGACATTGTTTCCGAAAACCGAGATGATAACTTTGCTTCATCATTGAGTGGTCGTGTGGCCGGTCTTAAGGTAAGCGAAAGCAGTGGGATGGGCGGATCCACCAATATTGTAATGCGTGGATATAAGTCCATTACCGGTAATAACCAGGTGCTGTTCGTTGTGGACGGCGTGCCTTATGCCAATGAGGAATTTAATGACGCAGCTACTGAGGAAGGTTTTGCTGGCTATGATTACGGGAATACCGGTATTGATATAAACCCCGATGATATTGCATCGGTAAACGTACTGAAAGGACCTGCAGCTGCTGCACTTTATGGTTCTCGTGCCTCAAATGGTGCTATTGTCATTGAAACAAAGGGTGGAGAATCCGGAGATCGTCCGGTGGAAGTAACTTATAACACCAGTGCTACCGTTAGTAAGGTCGATCCCTCAACGTTTGTGGATCACCAGATGGAATATGGCGGTGGATATGTACAATCTTTTGCAGAACTAGATGTTGACGGAGATGGAGATGATGAAACGCTGGGGAACCCTTATGATGATGCTTCTTTTGGTCCGGCTTTTGAAGGGCAGGAAGTATATCAATGGGATGCTTTTGTTGAAGGTGGTCCAAATTATATGGAAACATCACCTTGGGAAGCTCCTGAAAATACCCCGATGGATTTTTTCCAAACCGGAACGGAATTTACCAACAGTTTCCAAGTTGACGGTGGATTTGAAGGAGGATACTATTCCATGGGGTATAACCAAAACAACACCACCGGTATTCTGCCAAATAGTAAGCTCGACAAAAACAAGCTGAACTTTTCCGCTGGCTATGACGTGAGCGACAAATTTACGGTATCCGGTAAAATTCAGTATTCCAAAACCGATGGACGTGCACGACCTGCTACTGGTTATAGTACTATTTATAGTGAATTCCGTCAGTGGTGGAATACCTCGGTTGATATTGAAGACCAAAAACAAGCGTATTTCCGCAATCGTACCAACGAGACGTGGAACTGGGCGCCCGGCGCTTTGGGTGAAAGTCCATACTACTGGGATAATCTTTATTGGACACGTTATGAAAACTTCCAGACCGACGAACGTGACCGTTATTTCGGTAATGTGGAAGCCAATTACGAATTTACCGATTGGTTGAATGTGACCGGTCGAGTGAGTATCGACAACTATTCGCAGTTTATTGACGAGCGCACTAATAAAGGAAGTGTCGGAGTAGGCAGTTACCAAATGCGTCGTCAGAACTTTGCCGAGTACAACTACGACCTGCTTGCTAACTACCAGAAGGAGCTGAATGATAATGTAAGCATTGATGGTGTGCTTGGAATGAACCTCCGTCGTAATCATACGCAAAGTGTTAATGCCTCTACAAATGGTGGCTTAGTTGTAGAAGGGCTGTATTCACTGGATAACTCAGTAAGCCCAATTAATTTCCCAAATGAATCAAGTCAGAAACTTGGGGTTAATGGTTTCTTTGCCAGCATGAATCTGAATTATGGCGGATTCTTAAGCATAGAAGCTACAGGTCGCCGCGATCAGGCATCCAGTTTACCTGACGGAGAGAACGTGTATTATTATCCTTCTGTTTCTACCGGATTCACCTTCAGTGAATTTGTAGATGCTGAATGGTTATCATTCGGTAAACTTCGTGCAAGCTGGGCCGAAGTCGGTAATACCGCATCTCCGCACAGTATTTTTGGAACGTTTGATCGTGTAGAAAACGCGGGTGCGAGTACCCGGTACTCTGTACCTAGTGTCCAAAGCAATCCGGATCTGAAACCCGAGCGTACCAAGAGTTGGGAAGTTGGAGCTCAGTTAGGAATGTTTGAAGATCGTATAAACTTAGATGTAAATTACTACGATCAAAATACCATTGATCAGATCCTGGCTACCGAGGTTTCTCGTGGTTCCGGTTATTCACAACGATATGTAAACGCAGGTAACGTAGAAAACCGCGGTTGGGAAGTGTCTGTAACCGGACGACCTGTCGCTACCCGTGATTTTGCCTGGACTATTGATGTAAACTGGAGTAAAAACATCAACGAGGTAAAAGAGCTATCTGAAGGTATTAGCAATTACCAGCTGGCAAATCCACAGGGTGATGTTACCATTAGTGCCGCACTTGGCGAAGCGTATGGTGCTATTCGCGGAACAGACTATGTAAACCTTGATGGAGAATCATGGAGCGAAAATGGCGGAAAACGTCATATTGATGAAGCTTCAGGATTTTATGAAAGTACTAAATCAACCAATAACATTATTGGTAATATGAATCCGGACTGGACCGGTGGTGTTTCTAATCGTCTGAACTACAAAAACTGGACATTCAATTTCCTGGTTGATGTACGTTGGGGCGGAGATATTTTCTCACTTGACCAGTACTATGGCCAGGGTACGGGAATGTATCCAATTACTGCCGGAAACAACGACTTGGGCAATCCCAAGCGTGATCCTGTAACCGGTGGTGATGATAGTGGTGGTGTGATTCTCGATGGTTATAATGCAGACGGTTCTGTTAATGAAACAAGAGCACCTGCTACTAACTATGTTGGAGCATATGGCTGGGTAAATAATCCTTCTGCGAATTTCATTTACGATGGAAGTTACGTGAAGCTACGTGAAGTGGGATTAACCTATGATCTGCCACAGAGTACGATTGACCGAATTGGGCCTATTAAAGGAGCTTCCCTGTCGGCCATTGGTAAAAACTTGTGGATCATCCACAAAAACATCCCACATGCTGATCCCGAGCAGAGTATTGCTTCCGGTAATGTGCAGGGATACCAAGGTGGCGTACATCCTGCAACACGCAATGTTACGTTTAATTTGAAACTACAGTTTTAGGATTGAATACCATGAGAAAATTACTATTACCTATTATAGCTTTTGCACTGGTACTCAGTTCGTGCCAAGACGATCTTACCGATTTGGATGAGGATCCGAAAGGCTCGAGCGAGGCACCGGGAGAACAGCTGTTTACAAATGCCCAGGTTGAACTTGGACAGTATTTGTACAGTGTTAATGTAAATACCAATATCTTTAACCTGATGAGCCAGTATTGGGCTCAAAATACTTATCCTGATGAATCACAATATGATCTAACGGGACGTACGATTCCCTCCAATGTGTGGGAAATCCATTACCGTGATATATTGAAGGATTTGCAGGAAGCTGAAGAACTGCTTGAAGCGGACGAATTCATGGAAGATGATGAACGGGCGCTTAAAGTTGCTATTATGGAAATCGTCAGGGTACATGCCTATTATAACTTGGTTACTACTTTTGGGGATATTCCATATGAGGAAGCTTTGGAGGAAGATAATCCTTCTCCCGCATTTACCGATCAGGAAGAAGTATATGCAGACCTTCTTGATCGACTGGAAACGGCCATCAGCGATATCAATGATAATGCAGGAGCTGCCTCATTCACTGCAGACGAAGATGTTTTCTACAGCGGTGATACCGATTCCTGGATCAAATTTGGCAACTCCTTGCGGATGAGAATGGCCATGACGGTTGCCGATAATCCGCCTGCTGATGTTGATCCCGAAGCCATTGTTGAAGATGCCGATCAAAATGCATTTGAGTCGAACGCTGATAATGCTGTCATGCAGTTCTACCTCGGACAAACGCAAAACCCTCTTTGGGAAGCCCTTGTCCAGAGTGGACGTAATGACTTCGCTCCTGCAAATACACTCGTAGAGTTAATGCAGGATTATAACGATCCTCGTATCCCACTGCACTTTACTGAAGACCCGGACGGAGAGTATTCTGGTGCCCAGTATGGTTATCAGAATACACCTAACGCCTATTCTCAGATCGGGGATGTTATCCGCATTGAGGATTTCGAAGGTGTTATAATGGGATATGAAGAAGTAGAATTCATTCGTGCCGAAGCCAACGCCCGAGGCTGGTTAGATGGTACGGCCGTACAGGCTCAACAGCATTATAATGATGCTATCAGAGCTGACATGGAGTACTGGGATGACGCCCGAACCCGATACGAAGTTTCAACGGGTTCTGGTATCAGCGATGGTGAAATCTCTGATTACTATACCAATGATGCTCCCTATCCTGTAGCTGGGTCTGAAGAAGAGCAGATGCAAGCGATAGCCGAACAAAAATGGCTTGCGCTCTATCTGCAGGGCCATCAAGGCTGGGTAGATTGGCGACGCTTCGATCATCCAACTTTCAATGTTGCAGAAACCATTGATGAAGAGGATGAGATTCCTGTTCGCTTTACGTATCCCATTGATGAACAAAACTTAAATGAAGAAAACTGGGATGAAGCGGCCAGCAATATTGGCGGTGATGAAACCAATACGCTGCTTTTCTGGGATACCGATTATCCCAGCGCTGTCGATTAGTAGCGTTTTCATATAGTTCACTTTAGAGGTTCCTTCCTTTTTGGGAGGGACCTTTTTTATTTGCATAAAAAATTGTTAACGGTAGAGCATGTGTATGCGCTATTTATTTTCTACAATTATTTACTCAAGAAAATTATTACAATAATTTATCGGGGCTATGGTTATTAAACATCAACCAGAGTACGCTATTTATTTTCAGATATGAAAGACGAAATCAATAACATTTCCCAAACACATCTCGACCGGTTTTTTGTAAAAGACAATGGGAAAATTCTGCCCATTGATGCTTCTGATATTATTTATATAAAATCGGATGGCAACTATATTGACGTGAATTTAAAGGACGAAAATCATTTGATAAGAGGCAGCTTATCGGATGTGGAAGAGAAGTTAGACCCTGCCGTTTTTTTTCGGATTCACCGCTCCTACATCGTTAATGCCGAACGTATCAATTATATAGAGCCGGTAAAGCAAGGGGGCGATTTTACCGTACAGCTATCCACCGGTGATCAACTTCGAATGAGCAGGCGATATAAAGAGATACTCAACTATTTTTCTATAGAGGAGTGACGTCTCAGCAGCCTCGCCTCTTAGTAACACTATATTACCGGTTATAACATAATTCTTTTGTGGGGGCATCCACTACATTATTATTGAAGCGCTCGGCCCGAGCACATCTTTGTTTTTACCATAGCCCTGGTTTTAGCAAAGTCCTTTTCGGGTCGAGCTTTTTTTATTTATATCCGTCGTCGTTCCGGATGGGGAAATGGTATTTTGCTGTCTGCAATACTCAGTGAGCAAATTGCTAAAGGCTTCGCCGCATAATAGAGCCCGAAAGCCACAATTCTATTTGCTGATACTGCATGGTAAAATAGGATTGTGACCGCCTGAAGATAAAATGGTTGTAGGGAAAGAATTCATTTTTGTTTTTGGGTTCAACAAAATAGAAGTTCCGGTTGGGATCGCTTCGGTTATAGGAATAGGACCAGTACATCTCGTTCAAACGTTCATTTACATACCAGGGAGGTCCCAGTAAGATGTAGAGCATGCCCGGGTCGGTTTTCCACCCTTCTTTAAAATTTGAGAACTGCTTGTTGGCCTCTTCAACACGGCTGTAATATTTTTTAAGTACGCTTTTACTTCTGCTCTTATTGCCGATATGCCGCAGCCAAAACCGGTCCACGGTCTGCTTTAGGGAATCCGCATCTTCAATAGCCATCAGCTTTTTATACTCCTTTTCCCCCATCAGATAAATGAGTGGCTGGGCCAATTCCTTTGCGGATTGCACAGAGGGATAGTTTGTGCTTTTTATCCCAAAGTCACGGGCTTTAAAAGCCTGCTCCGATGATTCTTCGGAGGGCTTATTTGTCGAAACTTCGAACCGGTAATTGCCGCGGGGCTGGGTGCCAAAGGTAAACTCAATGAGCACGTTGCCAGGTTCTGCTAACTTTCTTTGGGTTGTTTGGATCACTTCCTCGTTGCCATAATCAATTCCTTTATAGGCCATGCTCGAGGGACTGTAGTTATTAAAATGCATGGGACGGGCATAGGAAGAATCAGATTCAAATCGCAGAAGCCTGGAATCCACAGTCATCGGTTCTTCGGTATCATTATTGGTGACCTGGAAAATAAATTTTAACGAATCGATACGTCCCGGCACGTCATAGGTTGTAATGGGAGACCATGAAGGCTCATCCTCGCTCATATTTTTACCTTCAAGCCGAATATTGGTAAGGTTCGATATGTTATCATCCGGATTGGGAAGGTAGGTTTCAGTAGAGTAGGTTACCTTTTTATCAGAGCTTTCATCCGTTAACGTAAAATTGATTTTATAGTTACCCGGCTCAACGGGAATCTGCCGCTCAAATGTATGGATATCCTGGCTGTAAACAACATTGGGGTCAGGGTCGGTAATCTCTATAGCGTACTGTTTGGCTCCTGCAATATTGTTCATATTAGTTTGATTGATAATCTGAATATCAATAGTGGCGTTGGCCAAATAATGATCCTCTTCCTTGTTGTAAATGAGGCTGCCCATTACAATATCAGAAGTGATATTTATATTGGGATCGCCCTCTTCGTCAATTAATCCAATAGCAGAAAAACGCACCTCAGGATACCCCTCGCGAAAGTTATATGAAGAGCCCCGTTCGATGTCGGGATTCATAGATTTGGCACATCCCATCAACCCAAAACCTGTGGCGATAAGACATGCTAACATCCCCATGTTATTTTTGAGCGGTTTCATTGATAATCAGATCAAGTTGGATAATTACCTGTACCGGCACAAATTCAATATACCAATTGCTACATACTTTTAAAGCATTTAAGAAATATTATAAACAGATTTCTATATCCGATAACGTTTATAGTTATATTTTTTTACATTAAAACGATTTGCTACCAAACATTTTTAGACGCCGATACATTCTCCTGAATGTCGAACAGATGAAAAATAATTATAGATTAAAGCGAAGAAATTAATGAGTATTAGCGAACGGAGAACGAAAATTGTTTGCACCCTTGGTCCCAGCAGTAACACCGAAGAGAAAATAGACCAGCTGGTACGAAATGGGATGAACATTGCCCGGATAAACTTTTCTCACGGTACCCACGAACAAAATGGAAAGGTAATTCAGAATGTTAGAAAAGTAGCTGATCGCTATGGGGTCAGCCTTCCTGTGTTGGCGGATCTGCAGGGCCCCAAAATCCGTATTGGCACGATGAAAGAGGGCGGCCAAAAGGTAGAGTCGGGAGATTATGTAACGCTCACTACCGAAGATGTTGAGGGTACCTCCGAAACTATTCCCGTTGATTATAAGGGATTGGTTGATGATGCGATGGAAGGCAACCGACTGCTGATTGATGATGGCTTGCTCGAACTTAAAGTGATCAAAAAAAATGAATCTACCCTGGTGGCCCAGGTGGTGGTTGGTGGACTGTTAAAATCACGGAAGGGGCTTAACCTACCTGATGTGGATATCTCGATGTCATCCCTAACTTCTAAGGATATTAAAGACCTCGAGTATGCGGTCTCACAAGATGTGGATTATGTGGCGATGTCTTTTGTTCGTTCGGCGGATGATATCCAGGAGGTCATTTCGCGCGTTCGAGCCGAGGGTTCTGATGCCGGTATCGTTGCCAAGATTGAGAAGCCGGAGGCGATTACGGTTATTGATGATATTATTGAGGAATCGAGTGGTATTATGGTTGCCCGCGGGGATTTGGGTATTGAGATTGCCAGTGAGCGCGTACCCATGGTACAAAAAACAATTATTGATAAATGTCGCCAGGCGGGTAAGCCCGTTATTACGGCTACGCAAATGCTCGATTCGATGATCGACAATCCAAGGCCTACGCGTGCAGAAAGTTCTGATGTGGCCAATGCGGTGCTCGATGGTACCGATGCCGTTATGTTGTCCGGTGAAACTGCGGCCGGTGATTATCCTGTAGCATCAGTAAAAACCATGGATAAAATATGCCGGCTGGTAGAAAATGATGCCGATTATATTTACAACAGCCTGGAGTACCGCAAGCCCGAATGGAAAGAGAAACAGGTTATTGAGTCGCTGGCATACTCGTGTGTGATGCTGGCCGAAAATGTGGAAGCGCAGGTTATCAGCACCATTACGCATTCGGGAAGTACCGCCCGGCGTATTGCTAAGTTTAGACCGCGCGTACCTATTGTGGCTTTCACCGAAAGCGATGAGGTGCGAAAGCAGTTGGGCCTTGTTTGGGGGGTACAGCCCATCAAAATTGACGAAATTTTTGATACCGACAAAAGCGTTAAGGTTATGGAAGAGCATTTAAAAAGTAATGGGTTCATAAATCAGGGAGAGCGTGCCATTATTGCTACGGGAATGCCTATTGCAAAAAAAGGGCGCACAAATATGATTAAGGTTAGTACAATCGATTAACGGAATTAAACTGTTTTACCATTGCGAAACCTGCTTCTGATATTGTTATCTTTGGCCTTTGTGGCGGGTTGCGGCAATACGCTGAAAAGCTCATGGACAGACTTTAATGCTTATTATAATACCTTTTATAATGGCAAAGAGCATTTCCGGGATGGTATCAAGCAGGTAAAAAATCAGCCTGAAACTATTGATCCCACCCAGCCCGTGCGTATCCATCAGGCACCGACAGCGGTGGGGGGTAACGATTTTCAACAGGCCATAGATAAAGGCGCCCGGATTTTGCGTAAATTTCCTGATTCCAAGTGGGTCGATGATGCTATTCTTTTGATGGGTAAATCCTTTTACTATCAGCAGGAATTTTTTACGGCGCTTGAAAATTTTGAAGAATTGCAAAATGTGGCTGAATCTCCCAAAATGGAGCAGCAGGCCATTATATGGAAAGGTAGAACGCAGCTCGATCTCAAAGAATTTACCGAGGCAACGGGATTTTTAGAATCGGAGCTGGAGCAGTATCCCGACGAGTGGTCTCGAAATCGAAAGGGAGAGATCCAGTCGCTGGTGGCCCAGCATTATGTGATGCTCGAAGATTGGGATACGGCTGCCGACTATTTGTTAGCCGCCGTAGAAAATTTGAACGACAAAAAGTTGTTGGGACGCACGTTTTTTTTACAGGCACAGGTGTTGGAGCGGATTGATCGGCTGGCCGAGAGTTTTAGTGCTTATGGTGATGCGGCAGAAGTGTTCCCCAATTTTGAATATCTGTATTGGTCGCGCTATAAGCAGGGCGATATTGCCCGTAAGGCCGGGCGGTATAATCTGGCGCTCGATATTTTTCAAAGCATGCGTAACGACGACAAAAACCTTGAACACAGGGGGGAGTTGCTATTTGAGGTTGGCAAGACATATGAAATGATGGGAGAGACAGAACGGGCGGAACAGTTATATAAGCAACTGCTGTATGAGGATCAAAATTCCCGTCAAGAGGCGCAAGAGCTAAAGGGGGATCTTTATTTCAGGCTTGGAAGAATCTACAGCGATCATACCGATAACTACCAAATAGCAGCGGCTTATTTCGATTCGGCTTCAACGGTACGGGCAGCACCCAGCTCTCAAGAAGAAGCCAACACGCTGGCGGATGTCTATGGCGATTATACCAAGCTCCAGGAGTCGGTTAGCAGGATCGACAGTCTTTTACATTTGGGATCATTGAGCGAGCAGGAACTCGACTCTGCCTTGAACCGCATTCGATCACAAAAGCTTGAAGAGTTTGAGCAACGGCAAGAGCAGGATCAGGAGAACACCCTGACGAATGACCCGGCCGATGATATTGACGATGCTGCTGAGTTGCCGACTCAATATGGCTTTTTAAATCACAAAGACAGGGATCTCGCTTCCCAGTCGAAAGCCCAGTTCGAGGTTGTTTGGGGAGGGCGTCCGCTGGTTGATAATTGGCGTACGGTTCGGGCTATAAGAATGACAGCTGGCAGAGACAATGAGGCGGATGGGGAGATGGCGCAGAATGGACAGGCGGCCGAGTCCAGGCTGGATATGAATATTGAGGAAATTCCCCGCACCCGACAGCAGCGAAACAGTCTGCAGCGGGAGAAACTGAATACTCAGTATAATTTGGGGAACATGCTATTTTTGAATTTATCCATGCCTGATAGTGCCCGCTATTATTATCACAAGATTATTAATAATCAGATGTCCGAGGAGCTTCGTCCCCGCGCGATGTATTCGCTGTTTGAATTATTTTCGACCCAGGATAATACCGATAGTCTGCAGGTTTGGGGCGAACGAATAGTGGATGAGTATCCCGATAGCCGATACGCCCGCCGGGTAAAAAGCCGTCTTAAGGGAGAGCCGGTGAATGATGATAGCGAAGACTCTACCGCACAACTGCGGAATCGTTTTCAGCAGTTGAAGGAGGATACCACAACCCAAAGGCCAGCAAAGCTAAGAATGTTGGCGTTGCAAAATGTTAACAATGATTTGGCCCCCAAGATCTACTTTTCAGCCATAGAAGAATATGTGAAGCAGGCAAAATCGGCAGATAGTTTATTTACAATCAAAGATACGACTCTGGCTACCGCAAGGGGAGATTCGTTGGTAGTGGACGACTCGCTGCAATCGCGGTCGGATTATTTAGAGAGTCAGCTCCGGTTTTCTGGCGCACAGTGGGATAGCGTCCGTTTTGCTGTTCAACAATTTGATACCATTTTTTCGGGCTCAACGTATCATGAAAAGGTTCTTAAGATGAAAGATTTGTTGAGGAAAGGGGCAACCGACGGGGAGTCATTCCCTACTTGCAATGAGCTGGGTATTTCTCTTGAAGTGGATCCGAGCATGGATCATTTTCTGTCGCAGGTGACGTATCCCGAGGAGCTTGAAGGGCAATCCATATCTGGAAGTTTGAAGTATGAATTTGTGGTTTCGGGAAGTGGTGACGTTAAGAGCTATAAACGAAAGTCTTCGCCTACGCCCTTTGATCTTGAATCGTCACTTGAGGAAGCG
This sequence comes from Bacteroidota bacterium, assembly GCA_051746985.1. Classification (GTDB taxonomy): domain Bacteria; phylum Bacteroidota; class Rhodothermia; order Balneolales; family Balneolaceae; genus Fodinibius. The sequence goes on along the minus strand of JBNJFP010000004.1, from coordinate 109,641 downwards.
TTTGAGAAGCATCTCGAGTTTAAGGAACCGGAGCTTGACAATCCTCCCGAAAAGATAAGTTGCGAAGTGGCCTTTCCCATCCGAAATTAATCGGAGGCTTTTACCAGCTGGTGGATGGATTTGATGTTGAGCGTATTAAGTTCGTGCAGAAGCTGACGGTTGATGGATTTTACCAGGGCGGGCCCCTCATAAATTAAGCCGGTATATACCTGTAGCAGGTCGGCGCCGGCCAAAAGCATTTTCAGGGCGGTGTTAAAGCTGTCAATTCCGCCAACGCCAATGATAGGTTTTTGCCCTTTGGTGGCATCACTAATCCACTGAATAATTTTGACGCTTTTGGGAGCAATGGGAGCCCCACTTAATCCACCGCGACCAATTCCCTTAATTTTGGCTTTTTCGGTTTGTAGTCCCTCTCTCGAAGAGGAGGTATTGCAAGCTACGTAGCCATGGATACGGTGATTCTCACAGATTTCTATAAGTTCTAAAAGCTGATCTTTGGTTAAATCAGAAGAAAATTTTACGGTAGTCGGCACCACCCGGGCATCATCCCTTATTTTGAGGGCAGCAAGCAATTCGTCGAGGGCGGTGGGATCTTCAAACGTTTTACCCGATGCCGTATTGGGACACGAAATGTTGACGGTGATATAATCCGCCACCTTTTTGGCTTCGTTAAAGCTAAGTACATAATCCTGTATGGCCGCATCGCCCATGATGTTGGGGTTGTGCGTTTTTGCGATGTTTACGCCCAGGGGAATGGATAGCTTTTTGTTTTTCAGCCGTTTAACGATGGTTTGAGCACCATCATTGTTAAGCCCCATACGGTTGATGATAGCGCGGTCTTTGGGAAGTCGAAAGGCCCGTGGCTTGGGGTTTCCGGTACTGGGATTGGCGGTGATGCTGCCAACCTCAACAAAGCCGAATCCCAGGGCTTCCATGATTTCCGGTATTTCTCCATTTTTATCAAAGCCGGCGGCAAGACCAATAGGATTTCTGAAGGTAAGTCCCCATATTTGTTGACTTAATTTTGGGGATTGGTAATTATAGCAACAACGCGCCAGCGCCTTAAGAAAGCTGCTTTTGGAGCCCGTCTCTGCTAACCGGTGGGTAACAGTATGAGCTTTTTCGGCATCAAGGCGAAAAAGAAGTGGTTTTACAAGTGAATTGTAAATCATAATATATGTAAGCCAAGCATATTTTTGCTCTGTGAAGGTAAAGAGCTTTTTATTAAGAACGAAATTTTAACCATTGATTGGTATATGAACTTTACAACGGTTGCATCCATAGAGGCCTATCTAAATGATATTCCGAAGTTTCAATCCGCGGGGGCTTCGGCGGCCAAGTTTGATCTTTCTCGCTTCCGTTCTTTTTGCGAGCAGATGGGCAATCCCCAGAAAGAGTTTGCATCCATTCATGTGGGCGGCTCAAATGGCAAGGGGAGCACCTGCAGCCTGCTGGCTTCGGTCTTGCGGCAGTCGGGCTATAAGACGGGCGTTTACAGCTCTCCGCATATTATAGATTATCGGGAGCGGTTTCGGATCAACGGGGATTATATTCCCGATAAAGCGCTTGTACGTTTTTTTAATGTCCATAAAAATAATGTCGAGACTTTTGGTCTTACATATTTCGAGATAAGTACGGCCGTGGCCTTTTGGTGGTTTGCAGAATCCGAGGTAGATATCGCCTGTATTGAGGTTGGGCTCGGGGGACGCCTGGATGCCACTAATATCATCAATCCCGTAGCAAGCGTTATTAGCAGTATTTCGCTCGATCATACCGATATTTTAGGAGATACACTGGAACAGATTGCCCGTGAAAAAGCGGGAATCATCAAGGCTGATACTCCGGTGGTCGTTGGTGATTTGCCGGAGATAGCCCTTGAGACTGTGGCACAAATAGCGAAGCAAAATGACGCCCCGTTGTTTACAATTGATGCTGTAGAACCCCGGTTTGTGCGTCCGGGGCACTACCAGCTGACCGTAAAAGGCGAAAAAATGGACATAAAGACAAATCTGGCGGCCCCGGTACAGGCCAAAAATATTGCGATCAGTTGGTTGGTTTTTCGTGCCATAGCATCCAGGTACCCCGTGCGTAAACGGGCCTTTGTGGAGGGGTTAAAAGAGGTGCAGATGGGTTTTGGGCGTTTCGAGAAGCTTGTTGAGCATCGGCAGTGGTATTTTGATGGGGGGCATAACCTCGAAGCGGTTAAAACATTAAAGCAATCGATTGATACTGTAGGGGATTGCCGAAGAGCTACGTTGGTGCTTTCCATGATGAGGGATAAAATACGGTCTGATGTGATGGATGAATTTTTAGAATTCAAAAATATCTATTATTATCCCTTGAGCCTTGAACGGGCAGCTACTTTTGACGATATTAATCAATGGTTGCCAAAGGCAATTCCCTTTCCTGCTGCTGATGAAGATCGCAAAAAATTATTACAACGCGATTTTGATTCAGAATTAGTAATTTTTTCAGGAAGTTTTTACTTTTATGAGACAGTTCGGGACTGGGTGTTAAAATTTGGTTTAATGTAATAATTCATATCTACCTGAACTTGCTTCCTTTTACAGTGTAGATCTATTCTCTATAGCTTCTTATAAAAGATTATAGACCTTTTTATTCATCGTAACCCATTTTCATATTTAATATAGACAGAAGAAGATCATTATGTCGGATTATCAAACCGATGGAGTTTCCCTGGAAGAGATTGATACCCTTCAGGATAAAACAGTCAAGGAACTTCGTCATTTAGCCCGCGAACAGGGATTAAGTTCAATATCAGACTTGCGTAAGCAAGAGCTGATCAATCGTATTTCACAATCTGTTCGTGACAAGGCCCGCGCTCGTGGTGAACTCGATGACCATGTTGATAATGGAGCGAACACCAAGCAGCGGAAGAATAATAATTCACATTCCGGTAACAATAACCGGGGGGGCAAATCAAAGAAAAAGAGTGTTCACGAAATTCTTCCCGAGTCTGATGCCCCTACGCTGGATGAACGACTGGCTGAAATTGAACCTGAATTGGGGCCTTATCTCATTCAGGAGGGCACGCTGGAAATTCTGCCTGATGGCTACGGCTTTCTGCGTTCGGTGAATTACAACTATAAGGCCAGTCCCGACGATATCTATGTGTCACCTTCGCAAATAAAACGGTTTCGACTGCGTCAGGGTGATTGTGTTATCGGCATTATTCGTCCGCCCAAAGTGGGTGAACGCTATTTTGCACTCCTTCGCGTGGATGGTGTTAATGGAAAAATCCCGCGCGATATGGATAACCGCGAAGATTTTGAGGATCTGATGCCGATCTACCCTGAAGACCGGTTAAAGCTCGAATATAATCCTTCCGAATATACTACTCGTATCGTTGATCTTTTTGCTCCCCTTGGCAAGGGGCAGCGTGGGTTAATTGTAGCGCAGCCTAAAACGGGTAAAACGACCATTTTGCGGAATATTGCAAATGCGGTGAACAAGAATAACCCCGAGACGAAAATCATTATCTTGCTGATCGACGAGCGACCCGAAGAGGTTACCGAGATGGAGCGTAATGTGGAGAACGCAGAGGTGGTCGCTTCAACCTTTGATGAAAAGCCCGAAAACCATATTGGGCTTTCAGAAATTGTTTTTGAAAAGAGTAAGCGACTTGTCGAAAGTGGTCACGATGTGCTGGTTCTTATGGATTCAATTACGCGCCTCGCACGTGCTTATAACATTTGTCAGCCTTCATCAGGACGTACGATGTCGGGCGGTGTAGATTCAGAAGCCCTTAAGGCCCCACGACAATTATTTAGTTCGGCTCGTAATATTGAACACGGGGGCAGTCTTTCCATATTAGCAACGGCACTGGTGCAAACCGGCTCGCGCATGGATGATCTCATTTTCGAAGAGTTTAAAGGTACCGGTAATATGGAAATTGTGCTGGATCGTAACCTTTCTGAGCGTCGTATTTATCCGGCTATCGATATTTTCAAGAGTGGTACGCGGCGCGAAGAGCTTATTGTGCCCGAGGAAGAGCATGAAAAGGTGGTGCTGTTGCGGCGCTATTTAAATCGTATGAACAGTTTTGAAGCGATGGAGTTTGTGCTGGATAAAATCAAGGGTACCGAAGACAACGAAGAGTTTTTATTGTCGATGAATAAATAGCCTTCCATCTGTTACGGAAGCTGCTTTGCTAATACGTACTTTTTGTCTTTATCACGGAAAACTCGTCCTGCCTGACCTTTTTTAGAGTGATAAAAGAAAAGCAGTGCGTTTTCATTACAGGCCTGTTTTAATAGCTGTACCTTTTTCTTTTTTGCTTGCAGGCTGTATATGTCGGCCTGATGCATCATATACTGATTAAGATGAAATGAGGAGGGCAGTAAATCTCCCAGAAAATAAGCCGATTCGTTTTCACTTTTTAGTTGTATAATTTGATGGCCCGGCGTATGTCCTCCCGTTTTGATAGCCGTAACGCCATCAACAATTTCGTTTATATCATCCATTAAAAAGGTAATCCGACCGTCGGCCACCAGGCGATACAAATCATCAAGCTGGTAGTTTGCTCCAAACTGCATTTGCGGTTTACCTATTTTGCTAAGTGCAAATTCCCATTCCTGTTGATGCACAAAGTATTGGGCATTGGGAAAGGTTGGTTGTGTTTTGGCATGAGCATCGGTATAGGTGGCGCCGGCCGCATGATCGTAATGCAGATGAGTTAAAATGACATGGGTGATATCTTCGGGAAGCAAACCGAATATCCGGAGATTAGAGCAAACGTTTGATACATCCGTGTATTTCGATGAAGCATCCAGTCCCCAGCCAAGGCCGGTATCCAGCAAAATATTATGCTGGGCGCATTGTATTAATACAGGATTAATGCCAGCCATGACCGATTGATCACCGCTGGCATCCTGATTTTCTGAGGCCTTATTTATGTTTCTCGGCGTTCGATTGATATGGCCGTCTGCAAAAATTTCAAACTGGCCCTCACTTAATATTTCAATCGAAAAAGAGCCGAATTCCATAAGCCTGTTATTGAATTTTAATATCAAAGGGAAATAACGTTAACGCGTCGCGGCGTTTTAAAATAGATAATTGTTTGTCAATTTCTTCCACTTCCTGACTCATAAACCAGCTTTTGGGTACTAATGCTTTTGCCTGGGTGGCTGCTGATCCCATCAGTATCTCATAAAAAGTTTTGGGCTGCGGATATTTGCTGATATTGTAATCGGTAATATCCGCTCTTTCTGCAGCCAGCGAAATCGCTTTGTCGATGCCCCCTAACTCATCAACCAGTCCATTCTCTTGCGCATCGGCTCCAACCCAAACGCGTCCTTGTGCGAGCTCGTCCATTTCATCAACCTCCATGCCACGGTCTTCGGCGGCCTTGGTGATAAAGGTCTGGTAGAATTCATCAATGTATTGCTGGAAGGCTTTCTGCTCGGAAGGAGAAAGTTCACTGGTAGGGAGCAGCCAGTCGGCGTGTTCGTGGGTTTTTACTTCATCAAAGGTGATGCCGAGCTTGTCGTTAAATAGCTGTTGGGTGTTGAATTTTGTGGCGAATACGCCAATGGATCCGGTGATGGTGGTAGGTTCGGCAACAATAGTATCGCCGGCCATCGCAATGTAATACCCCCCGGATGCCGCTACGCCACCCATGGAAACAATAACGGGGATATCATTTTTTGTTTGCTGCAGCATGCGCCATATCGAATCGGATGTGCTGCCCGAGCCTCCGGGGCTGTTAATGCGAAGTACTAATGCTTTTACATCATCATCTTCGCGAATTTCTTCAAGCTGTTTTTCTATAAAATCAACGGTAATATACTCCTGGTTATCAAAGGGAGAATCGGAACTGACTTCCGGCATGATGGGTCCGTTTGCGTAAACAACGGCAATCTTATCCGAAGCAGAAGAGGATGAGATGCCTGCCGACGAGGGGCTGACTTTTTTATATCGATTAAAAGAAATGCTTTTGAGCTTGCTGTCTTGATCTACGCTCATCCGTTTTTTCATGTGTGCAGACAGTTCATCAGCATAGATAAGAGAGTCGATCAGCTGCGCATCGTATCCAAACTTGGCGGTAAGATTGGGTTGGCTGTTTAGCAGGTCATTAAGCTCATCTGCCGAATGCCCCGTTTTGCTGCTTACCGCTTCGAGGAACGTATCATTGACTTGATTCAGTATCTCGGTGAGCTGATACTCATTTTCTTCGGACAGCTCTTTTCGGAAAAAGGGTTCTACCGCACCTTTGTATTTGCCATGACGAATGACTTCGGCGTCGATTCCCAGCTTTTCAAAGGCGCCATCAAAAAAGGTAACCTGGCTGAAAAATCCATCGAATTCGAAAAATGACTCTGGCGGGGCGAAAATAGAATCAGCTGCAGTAGCTAAAAAATATCCCTTTTCGTTGTAGCCGATGTCGTTGGTGCTGGCGTAAACAAACTTGTCAGAACTGTCTTTGAAAGCACTAATCAGGCGGTGTGCTTCCTCAAGGTTGGCCCAGCTTTCATTCATGAAGTCGATATCAAGCCAGATGCCTTTGATGTTGTCGTGCGCCTGAGCCTTTTGAAGATTTCCTTTTAATGTTTCGAGCGAGACCTTATCATTGCTTTGCTTATTGAATAGCTCGTCGAATGGATTTTGCGTTTCGTGACTCGGCAGCATTCCACTCAGGGAAACCTTAAGTACGGAGTTGCTTTGTACGTAGGGTTCTGGTTCCTGCGAACTTGCTGAAATGGTAATAATTGAAATTATAAAAATGACCAGTAAAGCCAGAAGGGTGCCGAGCGTGGCGGCAATAAGTGTTTTAAAAAAATTCATATAAATTGGTTAAGTCTGTATTTCAGAATTAATTGCAGTAATAGATTGTTAGCAATTTTGTTACGCAAAATCTGGAAGTATGTTATCAAATGTAAGTGTGATAAACAATGGCTAAACACGATGTACTTGTTATTGGTTCGGGACATAATGGCTTGGTTACAGCCTGCTATTTGGCAAAGCAGGGCTATAATATTAAAGTGCTGGAGCGGCAAAAGCAGCTGGGCGGGGCGGTAAGTACCGAGACGATGTTCGAGTCGGATGACTATCCCCAGGGCTTTCGAATGGACGTAGGTTCTTCGGTGCACATCATGATTCACCAGACGGGCATTTTGGAAGAGCTGGAGCTTGAAAATTATGGGCTCGACTATATCGAAATGGATCCGATTATGTCGTATCCCGTAGCTGATGGTACAGGAGTCATACATTTTTTTAGGGATCTGGACCGTACGCTCGATTCTATTGCCAGGGTGGCTCCCGAGGATGTCGAAAACTATCGTACGTTTGTGGATTTCTGGGGACGCATTAACGAGGGAGTGCTTAAAGCATTTATGGTTCCTCCGTCGGGAAAAAACATTATCAGTGAATTGGCCAAAGGACAGATGCGCGGCGGGGGAATGTTCGAAAAAGGGAAACAGCTGGATGGACTTCAAAAAATTTTGAGCAGCTATGGCAAGGTCGTTGATGATGCGTTTGAGAATCCACACATGAAGGCGGCATTGATGTGGTTTGCAGCACAGTCGGGCCCCACGCCAGATCATCCTGCTACAGGTGATTTTGCCGGGTGGCAGTCGATGCTGCACCAGAGCGGGGCGAAACATCCGCGGGGAGGTAGCGGCATGTTAACCCAGGCCATGGCAAATTTTATCAGAGCGCATGGTGGAGAGATTATCACTGACGAAGCTGTCCAAAATATCATTATTGAAGATGGCAAGGCTACAGGCGTGCAGACTACTAAAAATGAATATCGGGCTGATATTGTCATCTCCAATGCCCATGTACAAACCACGATGATGAAGCTGGTAGGCCGAGATCATTTGCCCAAAAGTACGTATAAGAAAGTAGAAAATATCAATGTGGGAAATGGTTTTGGGATGGTTATCCGTTGTGCCGTTGAAGAATTGCCACGCTACACCGCTTGTCCCGACGATCCGTATATTCATAACGGCATGCAGCTGCTCGCGCCATCGGTGCAGTACATGAATAATGCTATTGGGGATTACCTGCATAAAAGGCCACCGGCAGATCCTGCAGTATTGGCGATGACCTTTTCAAATATTGATCCCGATGTGGCTCCCAGCGGGGGACATACCCTATTTGCGTGGGCGCAGTGGCATCCCTATGAGCTCCAGGATGGCCTTCATTGGGATGACATCAGGGAGCGTGAGGCCCAGAAAATTTATGATGTGGTCTGTCGATATGCCCCGAATATGGACGGCAAACTGATCGACTGGTATATTCAAAGTCCGCTCGATATTGAACGGAAGCACGGGCTGCTTCGTGGTAATGTAATGCACGTTGAGATGAGTTTTGATCAGATGTTTATGTTTCGTCCAATACCGGAAATGAGCGAATACAAAACACCCATTGAGAATTTATATTTATCATCGGCCTCGTGTCATCCCGGGGGCGGTGTGTTTGGCGCGGCAGGATATAATGCCGCCAATGTAATTTTGAAAGATCAGAAAAAATCTTGGTTTAGTTTTTAAATGACAGACGGTATGGCTAAAAAATCCAATGCAACAGTAGAAGTAAATCTCAGTACACTCAAAAACAATTTACGACAATTTCGAAAGGGGTTAGATCCCAAAACTAAAATAATGGCTGTGGTAAAAGCCGATGCCTACGGACACGGTGCCGTGGAAGTGACCGAGGTGCTTGAGCCATTGGCTGATGCTTTTGCCGTCAATAGCATCAACGAAGGGATTGAGCTCAGAAAGCATGACATTAGCAAGCCGATACTGGTGTTTGAGGTTCCCGAGGAATCGTTCGCCTCGCAATATCGAGTGCACAATTTAACGGCGACGGTGAGTACAGAAGAGCATTTTGATTGGCTCCCAAATGGTACCTCCTATCACCTTAATTTCGATACAGGTATGGGCCGATTAGGTTTTGCCCCGGAAGAAGCCAAACGCATTTCGGATAAAGTGGAGGAATATAATAATCTTTTTTGCACCGGTATCTATAGCCATTTTGCTACGGCCGACGTGCCACGGTCCGATTTTGTCGAAGAGCAGCACCATTGGTTTAAAGAAATTCATAAGTTCTTTCCGGAAAACCTGACTACCCATATTGCCAACACCGGCGCCACAGCCTTTTATGAAAGCAAACAGTATAATATGGTTCGACTTGGTATTGGGTTGTATGGATATGCCCCGGGCACGGCCGATATTGAGGGTATTGCACCCGTGTTAGAATGGCAATCGAAATTAGTGCAGATAAACCGAATTCGCGCTAATAGTCCGGTAAGTTATGGATCAACCTGGCAAGCACCCATAGATGGTTATTTAGGCATTCTTCCGGTTGGTTATTCGGATGGATTAAAGCGCAGCTTATCAGAACGTATTGAGGTGACCATAAACGAGAAATCGTATCCTCTTGTGGGTACCATAACCATGAATTATTGCATGGTTTTTCTGGGGGAAGATCAGCTTGCAGTTGGTTCGCCGGTTAAACTATTGCACTCGGGGAATGACGCGTGGGATTGGGCCTCACAAATTGGCACCATCCCGTACGAAATACTAACAAGCATTCACCCTCAAATACCACGATTGTATCTGGATTGATACCACCGAAGGTTTAGCTATTGTTGGATTCCCACCAGCTCAACATCATAGCGAAGGGTCTCGTCACGTAGGTCAAAGCCATTAACGCCCGGGTCAGAATCATCATATCCCATAGCTGGAGGGACAACGATAACTCGTTTTTCGCCTTCTTTCATACCCAAAAGTCCTTTACGAAAACCTTCTACTTGTGCGGCCTGTTGATCCGTTGGATTTGAGGATAAGTTACTAATGAGCACGGGATCGTTATTGTCATTGGCATACGTACTCTCAAAAATGGTCTCGTCATCAAAAATACGTCCCGTGTATTTCAAACTGATTTGGTCGCGTGAGTTAACCGTGCAAAACTCTTCATCTCCACCGGGACAAACGCCTTCCTCAATCACATAAATTTCCACATCACCTTCAATAGTGTAGCTGGTATCAGCTTCGGATAAATCGTAAGGTTCAGGTACGGTACTGAAATCGGGTGCCGTAGGGCCAGTATTATTACTGTCATCACATGCTTGAAATAGTAATAGGGTCGAAAGGAGTAGTGGAAGTACTAAGAGCGTGGATTTTTTAAAAAATCTCATTGAAAATATTCTTCTTAAATCGAATTTCATTAAAGTGAAAATAAAACTATAAAAAGTACCGGTGCCATTTGAAATGCAAATGGGCTTATTTTTAAAGCCTTAAAGTTAATGTATTTCGGATGCACAGGAAAACGTAATTTTATCTCTATGCTCCATTGCTAAACGCTCGTTCCAGCTCTTTGTTGCGTTGGCGAACTCCAAGCTTGCTTATCCATACCGAAAGTTGAAACAGTAGTACCAGTGGAATGGCAATAAGTACCTGTGAAACCGGGTCGGGCGGGGTCAAAAAGGCCGATAGCATAAAGCAAAAAATGATGGCGTGCCGCCGATACTGCTTTAAGAATTCGGGGGTGAGTAGCCCAAACTTTGAAAAGAAATAACTTAATACTGGCAGCTGAAAGATCACGCCGCACGATACCACCCACATGGTGAGGGAGCTGAAGTATTCATTAATGTCAAAGTCGTTATGGATGGCGTCGGATATTTGAAACTGGCTAAAGAACTGTAGCGCAAAAGGCACCAGAACAAAATATCCAAAAGCGATACCCAGCAGAAAAAAGAATGTAATGAACACGGTATGACCAAAGCTTTTCCATTTTTCTGATCGTTCCATGGCGGGTTCAATAAACGACCAAATTTGATAAAAGAAGATGGGGGATCCTATAATACCCCCAAAAACAATAAGCGTACCCCAGTAGGTAAAAAATTGGCCGGGAAGTTTTCGGCTTTGGATGGTCAGATCTATGGCCTCAATGCCCAATAGTTGATACACGATAAAGTCGGATTGGGTAGGTCCCAGCATAACCTGGGCAACCAAGAAATCCCCTAAGAAAAAGGCGATTGCTATTCCTACGCCAATGCCTGCCAGCCCTTTGATAAGTCGCCACCGCAGTTCTTCGAGGTGGTCAAGAAACGACATATTTGCTGTTCGGTCTTTGGGTTTCTTGGCCTCGGGCAAATCGCCGGTCATTATTTGGCGTTCTTCGTTCATACTGATTTAAAAACTTACTGAGTTGCTATGCGGTTACAAAGTCGTAGAGTGGAAAGCCATCGCAAAGGTCGGCCACTGCTCCTTTTACATTGCTGATCGTTTGTTCATCTTCGGGAGACTGTAGCACGCGGTCGATGAGCCTGGCAATTTCTTCAAATTCATCGGTGCCAAGGCCACGGGTGGTCATAGCGGGCGATCCGATGCGAATACCAGAGGTCACAAAGGGACTTTCGCTATCAAAAGGAACCATATTTTTATTGAGCGTGATGTTGGCTTTTTCGAGTGCTTCTTCGGCAATTTTTCCGGTTAGTCCCTTGTTGCGCAGGTCAATCAGAATAAGGTGGTTGTCGGTGCCACCGCTGACAAGATCGTATCCCATCTCCATAAAGGCATCACCCATGGCTTTGGCGTTTGCTTTTACCTGTTTTTGATAGGTAATGAAGTCATCTTGCAGGGCTTCTTTAAATGATACGGCCTTGGAGGCGATCACGTGCATCAGCGGACCACCCTGCGTGCCCGGGAATACGCCAGAGTCAAGAATTTCGCTCCAGTTTTTTGTTCGTCCTGATTTACGAGCGGTTACGCCGAGGGTATTTTCTCCATCTTCGCCGAGCAAGATCATGCCGCCCCGGGGACCGCGCAGTGTTTTGTGCGTGGTTGTTGTTACGACATGGCAATGGGGCAGGGGATTGTTAAGCAATCCCGCAGCAATGAGTCCGGCCGTGTGCGCCATATCCATCCACAAATAAGCGCCCACCTCGTCGGCAATTTCGCGGAAGGCTTTGTAATCCAAATCCCGTGGGTAGGCTGATGCACCTATAGATATAAGCTTGGGCTCTACTTCCTTGGCTTTTTTGCGAACTTCTTCGAGGTTGATGCGTCCGGTTTCCTTATCTACCCCATAGAATTCGGATCGATATAAAATCCCGGAAAAGTTAACCGGCGAACCGTGAGTTAAGTGTCCGCCGTGTGAGAGATTTAATCCCAATAGTGTTTCTCCGGGCTCCATGAAGGTGAGGTACACAGCGGCATTGGCTTGTGCGCCCGAGTGCGGCTGAACGTTTACCCAGGAAGCGCCAAAAAGTTTTTTAGCACGTTCGCGAGCCAACTCCTCAACTTTGTCAACAACTTCGCATCCGCCGTAATAACGTTTGCCGGGCAGCCCTTCGGCGTATTTGTTGGTCAGGGTCGAGCCCATGGCTTCCATCACGGCTCGTGATGCAAAGTTTTCGGAGGCGATAAGCTCAAGGTTATCATTTTGACGCTGCTTTTCTTCCGCAAGAAGGTTGAAAATCGATGAATCTTGATCTGATAACGATTGCATAGAATTTATTTTTTGTCGGTTAGATCATGGATTTTGTTAACGCGTCGTTCGTGACGGCCGCCGTCGAAATTGGTGTCCAGCCAGGTTTCTACAATTTTTTTGAGATTTTCATCGCTGAGCTCGCGGCCCGGCAGGCAAAGTACGTTGGCGTTATTATGTTGGCGTGTCATCCTGGCTGAATTGTCATCATAGACCAGGGCGGCCCGTATATTTCGGTATTTGTTGGCCGTCATGCACATGCCCTGACCGCTGCCGCAAATAAGAATACCCAGTTCGTGTTCACCCTCGTTTATTTTTTCTGCTACCTGCACGGCATAGTCGGGATAATCAACCGATTCGTCGGAATGGGTGCCAAAATCAACGGGCATATGTCCTAATTCTTCGAGCAGTTTTTTGACTTTCTCTTTAGCCTCAAAGCCGGCATGGTCACTGGCTATTGGGATAATCATAATGGTAGTGTTTTGTGTGCATTTAGAGTTTGTTTAATATCCGTAAATTAGACCTTATTAAAAAGGTGATAAATTCCGTAATTCGCTGAAATAAAAATAGGGAATCAGCGGGGAACCCAAGAGGGCGAAAATCATTACTGTCCACTTGTGAGGGCATAAACTAAAATGTTGGTGCCCATCTGCAGGGCCTGTTCGCGTATGTGCTGCGGGTCGTTATGCACATCGGGATTTGCCCACCCATCACCTAAATTGGTTTCGTAGGTATAAAATAGCGCCATTCGTCCATCAAGAAAGAGACCGAAGCCCTGCGGGGGCTTGCCGTCGTGTTCATGGATTTTAGGTAGGCCATCTGAAAATGTAAAAACCTGGTGATAGATAGGGTGATCAAAAGGAATTTCTACCAGCTCTTCATCGGGAAAAACTTTGTTGATAACTTCCCGAAAGTGTTCATCGAGGCCATAGTCGTCATCCACATACAAAAAGCCCCCATTTTCGAGATAGCTTTTTAAGTTGGATGCTTCGGCTTGGTTTATGGTGATATTACCGTGACCCGTAAGAAAGGCAAAGGGATAATCAAACAGGTCGGGACTGCCGATCTCAACGTCATCATAGTCGGCATCGATGGCCATAGGAATTTGGTTTTGGGCAAACTCGGCCAGGTTTTTCAGAGATGAGGGATCGTTGTACCAGTCGCCACCTCCGTCGTATTTAATGCGTGCCAGGTTGAAGGATTCGGTATCTTGCGCCTCAACCGGCAATGCCATGCTTGCAGATAAAAGGAACAGCAGAAACCATCGAAAAATATTGGATATCATCGATCAAGGGGAATTTGTGGGTCGAGAAATAAAAACGCGATTCGTATCGCTTGCCATGCTTCCAAATATACCAATCCCACCGTTTACATTATAACGGATATTTTGGATTTCGCCCGGTGATAGGGTGGTCCCCCCGGATTGTGCTTCGTGGGATCGTAAAAAATCGTAGAGGTTATCATCAATGGCATTAGTAACGATGTCGTTTGGTCCAAAGAAAGCAATGCTCAGCCAGGGAAGATCTAAGGTGATGGTGTTATCGTCATTGCGTTCGTAGTTTCCTTCGTTGATGATGCCGGAGGAGTTAACGTAATATTCCTCGATCTGGGTATCGTCGTCGGAAACGAGATCGGCATAAAAGGGTGTTAATGAGTTTTCACTCGGATTGATGGCATTGACATTAAACACATAATAGGTTTGCCGATCGGTGATATACGAGCTTGGGGTGGTGATAATTTGCACCTGCTTGTCACTTTGATATTGATATTCCGGTTCAAGTTCGTTTTCGTTAATGGTTTCAAAATGTTCGGGAACGAAGGTGGTGGAAGAAATTTCGTCGCCATTATCAGTGGTTACCGCCAGCCTGTAAAGCTGTTGGTCACGAATGATGGTACTATCTTCGGGCATATAAATGCCGGGTTGCTGCTGTTGGTAGCTGTAGGATTCGGCTACTGAGCTGTCTGCATTGAGCATATGTATTTCTACGGTAGCACCAGAGAGGGTATTGTCTTCGAAGCGGTAGGTTTCATCAACGGGGCTGGTGGTAGAAAGCCGAACCATGGGGAGCTCGCCATTTGCAACCAAGTACGATTCTACTACATAATATTCTTCGTACTCATCTTGCTGATACAGTTCGCAGCCAAAGAATATGATTGGGATCAGAAGTATGGGCAGTACTTTTTTCATAACTAAAAATCTACGGTGTATGAAACGGTTGGCAGTATGGGCAGCAGGGTGATGGGTTCGCGTTCAGCGGGATTTTTATTAAGATCATAATTGTAAAACCAGACATTACGCCGTGAGTAGGCATTGATAATTTGGAATTGCCATTCGGCGTCACCCATCCCAAAAAAGCTGCCCGAGCGACTAAAGCTAATATCAAGACGGTTGTAGTCGGGCAGCCGCGAGGCGTTAACGCGTCCCACAATTAGTTGATCGTAGCTAAGCCCTGATGTTGGCAAATCGAAGGCGGTGGTACGCCCCAGTGGTTTGGTGTACGCCTGGCCGGTGGCATAATTGAAGCTCACAGTAGTGGACCATCGGGAGCTGAGGTCGTACTGAAGCACGAGGTTAAGATCGTGAAGGCGATCATATTTTGGGGGATAGTAACGCGCTGCCCCCTGGTTGGATAGCTCGCTATTGAAGTTGGGGAATTTGCGCCGTGTTACGCTAAAAGAATATCCCGCGAAACCGGTAAGCCGACCAATTTGTCGCTCGAAATAGAGTTCCGCCCCATAGGCATAGCCTTCACCAAAACGAAAAATTTCGTCGTAGGGTAATCCTGCTTGGTCGGGCAAAAAGGGATCGAGCTCAAAGAGGTCTTCCATGGAGCGATAGTAGAGTTCAAGATCCAGCCCATATCCTTCCCAGGGAATGGTTTTAGCGCCTACTACATATTGATCGCCATAAGCAGGGGGTACACCGTCATCGGTAGTCAACCACACATCAAATCCGCTGAATGCTTCGTTGGATATCAGCGTCAAAAATTGGTTGTAACGCCCGTAAGCACCCTGCAGGCGCAGCCGATCGGTGGGACGGTATTCCAGGGACATGCGTGGCTCCAATCGCAGGTAGTTACCTTCGCTGAATGCCGCAACTCGCAGTCCGGGCGTGGCAATCCATTGGTCACTGATGGTCCACCGGTCTTGCAGATACCACGAGCCGTATTGCGTTTGGATGCGCGAGCTGAAAGTGTCTTCCCCGTCAAAACTATCTTGAAGTTTTAGGGTGATATTGCCAATCCAGAAGCCGGTTGAGAGTTCGTGATCTTCGTTGGGCAGGTATTCAAAATCACTTTTAAGGGAGAAATCGTAGATGTTGTTCGACCGGTCTATGGGGGTAGAGGCGAGGTTTATCGAGGGATAGTTAAAATAGCGGGAGCCGGTTGCGGTAAAATTTGAAAATAGCTTATCCGAAAAAACGTGGGTCCACGTAGAGCTTAACGTCTGGTTGCCGTAATTGAGGTTGATGCCGGCATCTGTTCCAAAAGGAAATTTTAGATCGTCGGTACCGGTGTAAAAGGCAGTTGATATTTTATTATTGTCGTTGATATCAAAGTTTAATTTGCCGTTGAAGTCTAAAAAGTAAAAGCTGTCGGGAATATTATCGGCGGTATTTTGCAGGATGCCGAGGATGGGTTCCAGCGTTGAGCGACGGGCAGCCAGCATGTACGATCCGTTTTTAAATGGACCTTCGATGGATGCACGCGAGGCAAGCAGTCCCAGGGTTACCGAGCTTTCAAATTCGTTGCGATTTCCATCCTTATTATAAATAGTCAATACGGATCCCAGCCGACCGCCATATTCAGCGGGATAACCGCCCTTGTAGAGTCGAACGTCTTTAACGGCATCGGGATTAAAGGTGGAGAAAAATCCAAAAAAGTGAGAGGGATTGTACACCGTGGTGCGATCGAGCAGGATCAGGGTTTGGTCGGGGCTACCCCCACGGATGTAGAGCCCGCTGGAAAAATCGGAGGCTGATTTGACCCCCGGAAGCAGTTGGAGGGATCGGAAGACATCAGCCTGAAAAACAGAAGGCAGGTCTTTAATGAGCTTGGTTTGCAGCTGGGCGGTGCCAATGTTACGCTGGTCTTCTTTATCCCGTTTCGATTCTACGACTACCTCGTCGAGCTGCACTCCTTTGGGTACGAGCTCAATATCTAACCGAAACACCTCACCGGGTTCGAGCGTTATTTCTTTTTCATACCGCTGATATCCTACATAGGATGCTACGATGGTATAGGTGCCGGGCGAAAGATCAGTGAGCGTAAAATAGCCCGAGGTATTTGTGGAACTGCCTTTGGGGCTGTCTTTGACAGCAATATTGGCCGATATCAGGGTTTCACCGGTTTCACTATCGGAGACGTACCCATTTACAGAAGCGGACTGCTGGGCAAAGGTCAGCTGGTAAGAAAAAATAAGGATGAATATGAATAATAGGTTCTTCACGTCTCACCAGTCAATTTCTATTAGCAGCATAAGGTAAGAGAATTAAAGCATACTGAAAATTGTTGCCGATTTTTTCCAAAATCCCACAAATAGATTCTTATCTTAACGCTGATAATTTTCAGAATTTGAAATCGATTAAGTACTAATAGAAAATGGGCAAAGAACGTTCGGATTGGATCGTATTAAAGTTTGGAGGCACCAGCGTATCGTCGGTTGAAAGCTGGCAAAATATAGCATCTGTGGTTAAAAAGCGTCGGAATGAAGGATTTAAAGTATGTTTGGTGCATTCGGCACTAAGTGGGGTCTCAAATATACTTGAGGATATTATCAACGATCCCGAGGCTGATGATTTGTCTGAACGCGTGCAAACCGTTGAGGAACGTCATCGCAAACTGGGACAAGAACTGGATATCTCGGTTGATGAGTTGCTTGCTGATGACTTTAAAGAGCTTGAACATATTGCAAAGGGCATTGAACTGATTGGAGAAGCAAGCTACCGGGTGCAGGCGCGGTTGTTGGCCATGGGCGAATTAATGGCCACGAAAATAGGAGCGGAGTTTTTGAAAAACGAGCTTGGTGAAGGAAAATGGCTGGACGCTCGTCATCACATTAAAACCATTACCCGGAAAAATACTACCGAGCGGTCCCGGATTATTTCTGCGGTAAGCACAACCGATTATGATGAAAATGTTGCTGATACACTCAATGCTGCTGGACCGTTGGTGATCACCCAAGGCTTTATTGGCAGTGATGCCGAAGACAAAACCGTAATCTTGGGGCGCGGTGGATCGGATGTATCGGCTGCTTATTTTGCGGCCAAAATAGGAGCAAAACGACTGGAGATTTGGACGGACGTGCCGGGGATGTTTTCGGCGAATCCCCATGCCGTCCCTTCGGCGCGATTACTCAATCATTTGAGTTATGAAGAGGCGCAGGAGATTGCGACCAATGGTGCTGCTGTGTTGCATCCGCGCAGTATTATGCCGGCGCGCAAGCATGAAATTCCTATCCACGTCCGCTGTACGCATAAGCCAGAACTTTCGGGTACTATTGTTTCCGGGGACGCTTCGGATGATGAAGCGCTGGTGAAAGCTATTGCCGTACGCGATGATGTAATCCTGGTAAGTATGGAGTCGTTGGGTATGTGGCAGGAGATCGGTTTTCTGGCGAAGGTTTTTGAGGTGTTTACGCATTTTGGATTGTCTATTGATCTGGTATCTACCTCACAATCAAATGTTACAGTGTCCTTAGATCCGGGGCTCAATGATCACTTTCAGGATATCAGGGAGGAGTTTGTAGGGGATCTCCAGAATTATTGCCAGGTGGAGGTTATCGAATCGGTTTCAGCGGTGAGCCTGCTGGGGCGTCGCATTCGGACGATTTTGCATCACCTGGGATCTGCGTTTGAGGTTTTTGAGGAGCATCAAGTTTATCTGGTAAGCCAGGCCGCTAACGATCTGAACTTTACGTTTGTAGTGGAAAGCGATCAGGCAGATCGGCTGGTACGACAGCTCCATGAGCAGCTTATTCTGCAGTCGGATAAGCAGCAATCATTTGGACGTACGTGGGCGCAGTTGATGAAAGAGGAGGATACCACCGAACCGGATGCAAGCCCGTGGTGGAAGGAGAAACGGGAAAAGCTTTTGGCGCTCATGGATAACCAGTCATCGGCCTACGTGTATGATCTCGAAACCGTTAAGCGGTACGCCGATTTTATTCAAGGGTTGGATGCGATTTCGTTTGGGCTGTATGCGATGAAGGCAAATGCCAATACCGAGGTGTTGAAAACGTTTGGAGAGCTCGGCTTTGGATTTGAATGCGTCTCAATCGGGGAGGTTAGGAAAGTATTTGAGCTTTTTCCAGATTTCAATCCCCAAAAAATACTGTTTACGCCAAACTTTGCACCGCGAGCAGAATATGAGGAGGGCTTAGATTTGGGTGTGAATGTAACACTTGATAATATTTATCCACTGCAACAGTGGCCCGAGCTCTTTGAAGGAAAAGAACTTTTTATGCGGATTGATCCCGGTCATGGTGGCGGTCACCATAAGCATGTGAAGACCGGCGGGGTGCAATCGAAATTTGGGATTCCGCGCTTCGAAATTGAGGAGTTGAAAGGGCTTGTCGATGAGTACGATGTTACGGTTAAGGGACTGCATGCACATATTGGCAGCGGTATTAAGGATTCGCATTCATGGAAAGAGACGGCGGTTATATTGCATGATGTGGCCAAGCAGTTAGGCGGGGTTGATATTTTGGATCTGGGAGGAGGTTTTGGCATCCGCGAAAATGAAACCCAGGCAGGACTGAATATTGAGCAGGTTAATAAATCCCTTAAGCAATTTAAGGAAGCGCACCCGCAGTATGATTTGTGGGTAGAGCCGGGACGGTTTTTGGTTGCGACGGCTGGGGTGTTGTTGAGCCGAGTGACCCAAATCAAGGGGAAAGGTGATTTGCAGTATGTGGGTATTGAGACGGGAATGAATTCATTTATCAGGCCGGCACTCTATGGCTCGCGACATACGATTGTGAATCTTTCGAAGATCAATCATCCCGCAAATAAAACGGTAAATATTGTGGGACCTATTTGCGAGTCGGGTGATAAGCTGGGGATTGACCGGCTGTTTCCCAATTCGGAGGAGGGAGATGTGATTTTAATTGCCAATGCCGGGGCTTATGGCAAGGTGATGAGTTCAAATTATAATTTACGCACCCCGGCTGAGGAAATGGTTATCTGATAGGGGCAATTATAAATTCGATTTGGTAATGGTGAAATAACGTCGCGGAGGGTCGGGTGTGGTTTCCCAAACAAGTTCATCGTTATACCAGATGCGTTCAGCTATTGAACCTCGTGCTTCGTTGTATCCCTGAACGCGGAGTGTATCAAAATTGTCGCGAGGTGATTCTATGAGCGTGCGGGATTGTCCGTCGATAAATTCACGATTAGGAAAGATGCGAAGGGCGAAGCGTCTGCTGGTTTCTTCGTAGTAAAAAGAATACTGTGTTTCTTTGGCTTCATTGGTTTCAAATTTTTCTGTTTCCTCGTTGCGCTGCAAGTAGTAGATATTAAAGAATTGGAAAAGTTCGGGATCAAGAAGGTCTTCACCATTCTCATTGATGTAACTGATGCTGACATCCATTGAGGGTGGAGTAGTATAACCGTCTTCACCATCGATATTGCACGCTGCGGCACTAATAATGATAATTGATACAATCAAAAGAATGGTTTTTTGCATATTGATCACCGCATCGAGCAAATTAATCGCTTAGATGTACGTTATCGAAGTTCTGCAGACAAATCAACCGCATAATAATCTTTACTGAAAAGATTGACTTTGGGACAAAATACTTTGAATTTTACGGCGTTTTGCTTTGTTGTAACAAGTAGCAGATAAAGCATGAGTTTTAGTTCTTTGACATTTTGGGGGTGTAATGGATTCGACGGGGTGAGTAGAATCGCAGGCTGCATGCCGAGTTTGCGCGATGATCTCGTAAATAATCATCCTGCAATTAAATGTAGTTGACAACAACTATTCTTATAGCTTAGCTGCGTAACGCAGCTTAGCCGTTCCTTCAGTTTCTTGCCTGTCAGTGCTGAATGGAGCGCCGACTATGACGGGATAGCGTAGGTTCTGCTAACTGTCGGGCCTGCGTAAAACTTTAGCAGTTTAGTTTGAAGTTGCCCGTTGCCGGGCGATGCTTCAGGCGAAATTTAAACGGCAACTAAGCATGTAGATGCTTGAACGATATACCACTTCGGACCGGGGTTCGATTCCCCGCACCTCCACAATAAATGATTCATAATTGTTTAAATCCCTTCATACACTTGTGTGGAGGGATTTTTTATTTTTACTCCTTTCTGTACAGCCAGTTTTTCTGATGGTATGGTGACCCATGCGGTTACCATTTTTGTAGTTAGACATAGAGCAGTCTTTTCTGGAAGCGCTTTCTAATATGCGGGTTTGCCAGATAGTTTGTGAAACTTTCATTAATTATATACGTGAGGGTGTATAGATTGAAAAAGTGTTTTTATAAATACTATCTGCAGGGTATTTTTCAATTTTTTTGGATGGTGATATTCGGGCTGAAACAAATTTTATGAACAACGATAGCGATACTAATTTAGTAAAACGTTTTAAAAGGGGGGAGGTTCGTGCTTTTAGGAGAATTTATGATTTGTATCATAAACCCATCTATGCTATTGCATTAAAGTATTTGAAAAGTGAAGCGTTGGCCGAAGATGCTGTCCACGATATTTTTATAAAGTTGTGGGACTATAGGGGTAAGCTTGATGCAAACAAACCTGTAAAGGGGTTTTTGTTTACTATGGCCAAAAATCATGTACTCAACATGATTAGGGATAGTAAGAGGGCCCGCCAGAAAAATAAAGCTTACGGCCAACTTCGGTCAATTTCGAAAAATACAACGCTACATAAATTAACGCTCGAAAACTATCAACAGGTATTTGATGAATGTCTGAAGAAGCTACCCGATGGTAAACGAAAGGTTTTTGAACTTAAGATGAATCAGAATTTATCGAATCAAGATATTGCTGATCGGCTCGATGTATCAGTGAATACGATTAAGTCGCAATACTACAAGGCATCAAAGTTTATTAAAGAGCAGTTAAATAAACAGACTGACCTTGATTTGGCATAGGTTTTGGTGCTATCACCTTCATGTTGGAGGAGTAATGAAAAAAACTCGTAATACTTTCTGCTGTCTTGGGTGTACTTAATTATAGATGGCAAAAGGATTGCCTTAATATTACCTGCAATGGATAAACAATTAGTTACGAAATATTTCGATGATAGGTGTTCGCCCGAGGAAGCGGCGAGGGTGGAGGAGTGGCTCCGTACTTCTGAAGGGCAGCGTTTTTTGGAAGCGGAGATGGAGCGTGATTTTCAAGTAGCCGAAGAATTTGGAGATGCTCTTATCTATCCCGCTATCCCGTCTGATAATGTGTTTTCTGATATAAAGGATACTATTGAGGATAAGGAGCAATCATCCAGAAATGTCATTTCGTTGCAGCCCCGCACGTGGTTTGGTATTGCCGCAGCCATATTGTTGTCAATCTTTGTCATATTATTTGTGGCTCAGCAAAATGCACACCTGGAAAAAGAGCAAGAAGCATATCCCCAAAAAGTTACTACTGAAGCAGAAAATGATACCACTTTGACGTTAAAAGATGGGTCGATAGTGCATCTGAATTCCGATAGTGAGTTGAGTGTCCATGAAGGATTTGATGAAGATGTTCGAAGCGTTAGCTTGGTTGGAAAAGCATATTTTGAGATAAAAAATAATGCCGACTTACCTTTCGTAGTACAAACCAATCATTCGTACATCCGGGTGTTGGGCACCAAGTTCGAGGTGGAAGCGTATCCCGGTTTGCCAGAAGTAAAAGTAAAAGTGGATGAGGGCAAGGTTCGGTTTTTCTCGAAGGATGATCGGGTAGAACCTATTGATTTGGTAGGGAATGAGTCGGGTGTTATGCGAATGAATGTCTCGGAAGAGGTACTGGAAGAGAGTACAGAAATAGCATATGAGCAATATGAGGAGCCATTATTGGTACGCCATCGCAGTTTGGGGGAGGAGAATCCGAAGATAAAATTTGTTGATAACCGGCTCTTTATTGCACTCAATTACTTGGAGCGACAATATGATGTGGATATTGAATTGGAGAACGGTTCACTAAAAAATAAGCGATTTACACTTACAACGGATCGCTCGTTGCTGGGAGCGGTTGAGCGTATAGCAGATTCATTGAATTTGAAGATAGAGTATGACAGGAATAAAGATAAACTCTATTTGAAACAAAGAGAATAATTTGCGGAATAATCAAAAAAATAGCAGAAACAAGGGGCAAAAATATGGGTAGCGAAGACTACACAAATGGCACTTCGGTTCAGGGACAACATCAATATATGAATCGTTTATTAGTTAAAAATTCGCAGAAGAATGTATTTGTTGATGTAGATGATATACGCTGGATAGAAAGTGCCGGCAATTATGTGAAGCTACATTTGCCGGATCAGACTCACATGATCAGAGGCGCATTAAAAAATTTAGAGTCCAAATTAAATCCACATCAGTTTGTCCGTATCCATCGGTCAAAAATTGTAAATATTGAACGGGTTGAGGAAATTGAACCGTGGTTTTCGGGCGATTCAAAGGTGACGTTAAAAAATGGAAAAAAATTACGCATGAGTCGCAACTATAAAGATAATCTTGAGCGTTTTACGCTATCGTAAAGTGTTAAGGCGCAAAAGTCTCATGCTACTGGGGAATGGAAACGTGAGTTTGTGCCATCACCCAGCGATCCCCCGCTTTTTGTAATACGCCCGTAAATCGAGCCCCTTGCCAGCGGGTAATTTGTCCCCTCGATTTTATTTCAGCATCCAGCTTGTGAAAATACCAGGCAACATCTCCAGACTTGGCCATGGTAACCTGTAGGTCGTAAACATTTGCCTTGTAGTATTCCAACCCCTCAAACTGTTTTTTGGTGGCCGCTTGTAGTTCTTCCCATCCCTTCCATATTTCGCCTTCATCCGTGCCAATATGTATTGTGGAATCTGTTTCTGGGATCAATGTTTGCATCGTTTGCAGATCTTGGGAATCCATTGAATTAAAAAAATCGCGAATAGTAGTTTTGACTTCTTCTTTAGTGGACATTTTACTACGGTTCTATGTTAATGACTTTAAAAAATGAACGTTACTGCTTATTTCGTTTTTGGATAGATAAATAATTGTATGTTATAATGGAAACCATCTTTTTGCCAAGATTGTATTTTGCTGTTCCATGGGTTGTTGCTATGGAAAATACAGATTTTTAAAACTAACAAAATAGTGCGTCAATGAGTTATCGTATGCTTGAGTTAATAGCCCCCCGGGAAAAGGCTAAAGAGGCGCGGGATATTCTTGAGGAAGAGAATGTATTAGGAATATGGGTCGATGATATTGAAGATGAGACTTCGGTTGTTCGAACGTTAGTGGATACAAATCGCACCGAAGCCCTTACCGATCTGCTTACCGAAAAATTTTCTCACGTTGATGGATTTCGAATCATGCTTTTTGAAGTTCAGGCTACATTACCTAATCCCGACCAAAATGAGAAAGAAACTGATGTTGACCAGCCTGATGAATCCGAAGAAAAGTATGTAGGACGCATTAGCAGAGAAGAATTATATTCCGATGTTTCTGAGGGAAGTGAGCTTAATACGGTTTTTGTCGGTCTTGTGTTACTATCTACACTCGTGGCTGGGGTAGGGCTGGTTCGGGATGATGTAGCCGTTATCATTGGAGCGATGGTTATTGCACCGCTGCTGGGCCCAAATGTATCGATGGCTTTTTCGGTAACGCTTGGTGATCTCGATTTGGGATGGCGTTCACTTAAAACCAATGCAGCTGGGATATTTGCTTCGCTTGCAATGGCTTTTATAATGGGGTTGGTAATGGAAGTCGATTTGGAGTCGCAGCAGCTTATTAATAAAACGAATGTTAGCCTTGGGGATATTACCATTGCAATGGCTGCGGGTGGTGCAGGGGTTTTGGCAGTTACACGGGGCGTGCCGGCGGCTATTGTAGGAGTGATGGTGGCCGTGGCTTTACTGCCGCCGTTGGTGAATATTGGATTGTTGCTCGGAGCGGGGTATACAAATCTGGCTGTTGGATCCACAATTCTTACGATTACGACCCTGATTTGTATTAATTTAGCCGGTATTCTTACGTTTTTGGCTCAAGGCGTACAGCCGCGAAGCTGGTGGGAGGTCGAAAAAGCAAAAAAGGCAACCCGAATTGCGATAACCACTTGGGTAGTTCTACTTGCTCTGCTGGCGACCATCATCTGGTATTGGAATGTTTCACTCGACACACTTTAGATAAACTGTTCAACCGTATTGGGTTTATGTAACAGCCATCCGGTAATACTTTTTCTGGGGGTTTGTGTCAGCAGCACTTCATGGGGAACGGAGTCGCTTTGGAACATCACCAGCCGTTTGGCCCGGGGTTCTATGAGGATTTTCGAACCATCAGATTTATAAACTTTAAGCTCTCCACCGTCACCGACTTGCCAATCTTCATTAAGATAAATAAGCATGGATACGACGCGATTTTTTTTGCCATGAAATTGATCAATATGTTTTTCGTACCGCGTTTTAGGGGGATACAGCGCAAAATGAAACTCATAATCAGATAGGCTTAAAAACAGCTGTTGCCTTAATTGGGATGCCACTTCATCAAAAAGTGCAAATAAGTCAGCTATATCAGGGTCACGGTTATTATCCAGCCAGTAGATAAAATCCCCGCGGATAGAAGACCTGATTTGTCGTTGTTGATTCGAACCTATAGCCGCTTTATTAAATACATGTTCATCAAGTAGCTGAAGAAAGTACCGTTGCACTCTGTGATACAGTTCATCAGGCATAAAATCATCAACAATCATAATATCTTCTTCGGTCAGCTGATTTAGCCAGTCTTTCCATTGGTCAGCAGCATAAAAAGGAGTCTCATCTAAACGCATAGCATCTATTTTTTTGATTATAAATATAGGAACAAACCGATCATAGATGCTTGATAATTTTTTGCAAAACGTACAAAAAGGATAGGTAGAAGCAGAAAAGCCCCGCTTTTATAATAAACAGGGCTTTTCTAATGTAAGTAACAGCGTTGAAAATTAGTAAAAGCGACTAATTAATCATCGTCATCATCATCGTCGTCGTCGTCCTCATCTTCTTCTATATCGAAAGAGTTTTCAATATTTTCGTCAATTTGTTCCCAATTAGCTGGATCGCTGGGGTCCAGATCATTTCCTGAAGAATCCGTAAACCATCCAGTAGGATCGATATTGATGGTAATGGAAGGAGAAGAGTCATCATTTATTTCAAGTGGCGGATTAAATTCCATCTCAATTTCGAAATCTTCCTCAGATTGGTAGGTAAATTCTTCACCGTTATAGATTCCCTTGACAACAATAGTATAGCCGTCGTCCTCATCCCCAGATTCGTTAATGAAATCCGGGTCGTTGACATTGGTATCATCGTCATGTTCAATTTCCATTTCAAACTCATCATAAACACCGGCAGGTACATTGGCAGATGTTAAGGTAAATTCAGTGCCATCGACTGGCAGATTGACAATGAAGTCATCCACTTCGAAATCTAGCGAATCAT
The DNA here is from genome assembly GCA_051746985.1 of Bacteroidota bacterium. Classification (GTDB taxonomy): domain Bacteria; phylum Bacteroidota; class Rhodothermia; order Balneolales; family Balneolaceae; genus Fodinibius. The sequence goes on along the minus strand of JBNJFP010000004.1, from coordinate 83,572 downwards.
CATCGGCGGTGCTTTCCAACTCAAGCTCTTCTACAATCAGTTTAACTTCAGTTAAAGAGTCAACTGACTGTAAACTGGGAGATGAAGAAAGCTGTTTTGAGGCTGAATTATTAGTGTTATTCAGCTTCATTTTAACATCTACCTGTTGTGCTTCCCCGGAATTGGAATTGGAGGTATCGCAGCTAATAATTCCTGCCAATAGTGAGGCTATTATCAAAAATGATGGTAGCGATTTTAGAGTTTTCATATTCCAACTTTATGATTAGTAATTGGAGTTAATTTTGTTGGTAAGACTAATGTATATCTATGATATATACCCGATGTTCCGAGTACGCTTCTTCGAAAAGCAGTGTTAATAAAAATTAATGGAACTTACTTCTTCAACTGCGGTCCGATTTGTAACAAAGACAAAGTGGAATACTCTTGAATCCAAAATAGGTGATTCAAAAAATTATTTTCACAAAACGGCTTATATGAAAGCTAAAAAAGTATTAATTGTAGAAGATGAGATGATCATTGCCATGCTTATTGAACGCATGGTGATTAAAATGGGACATCAAGTTGTGGACAAAGTTTCTACCGGTGAAGAAGCCATTAAAATTGCCCTCGATAAATCGCCCGATCTCATTTTAATGGATATTCGTCTGAAAGGAGAGCTTGACGGGGTTGAAGCCATAAAACAGATTCAAGAGAAAAAAGCGGTATCGGTGATTTATATTTCCGGGAACTCTGATTTGGCTCACAAGCAGAAAATTGAACATACCGAATATGTAGATTTTCTTTCGAAACCGATTACCGAATCCGACTTAAGCAAATCTTTTTATATCGCCTCATAAGTTAGTTAGAAGAGGGATAAATCGGGGATTCCTCAAGAAATTCACCCCAAAATGGAACATTAATACCCTTTGGGTTTATAATTCATCGAATTCTAACACAATTCGAAAACTATTATGAAAAAATTATTACTACTATTACCAATTCTCGGATTTGTATTTTCACCTTTTGTTGTTGAAGCACAAACCTCGTCCAGCTCCGATGCCACTATTAAAAATACGCTGGGTATAGGTCCCCGGCTGGGATATTATAAAGCGAATGACGCCGAACAGGGGAACTTTTATTTTGGGGCACAAACCAGAGCTCGACTTGGAGCAGTTCTTGGACTCGAAGGGTCGGTTGAGTATCGTGCCGCTCAAGAATACTCGATTGGTGGACAAAGTTTAGAAACAAAATTAGTACCCGTTACGGCATCTGCCCTTATGTTTTTACCGGTAAGTGAAAACTTTGCGCCTTACGGGGTAGCTGGTTTGGGAGCTTACTATACTATTTATGATTATGAGGGTGCTTTTGATGACGTCGATAACGAATTCAATTTCGGATACCATCTTGGCTTTGGAGCAGAGCTACCCATCAACCGAAATGCAGCCCTAAATGTTGACTATCGCTATTTGTTTTTAAATTCCGATGACAACGAAATGAGCACCGAAAACGCTGATTATAATGGCAATGCCTTTACAGTAGGATTAATGTTTTACTTGTAATTATTTAGCTACTTTTCTGGTTCAAAGGCCCACTTTTTAGTGGGCCTTTTTTTATTTGGATGTCTCGAGAATATGCTTGTAATTTTGGCTGAACATTTACAAGTTCATAGCCGTTTAAATCAGATCTAAATAACGTATTACAAGCAGTGCTATGCCGGAGATTAAACTCCCAGAAGTTGAACTCAATATCTATACGCCCAAAGACCCTGTTGAAGTACCCATCGTGGAAAACAGGATCTGCACCAAGGAAAATAGTCCCAATTTTGTTCGCCACGTAACCTTTGATATTTCCGGAACCGACCTCGAAGGACACGTACGCGTAGGGCAGTCGATTGGTATTTTGCCTCCGGGAAAAAATGAAAGGGGACGTGATTATAAATTGCGACTTTATTCGGTGTCGTCCCCTACAAAAGGCGAAGAGGGAAAGCCAAACCTGATCTCCACCACGGTAAAACGAACCATTGAAGAATTCGACAATAATAAATTGTATCTGGGCGTGTGTTCAAATTATCTGGCTGACCTTCAGCCCGGGGATACCGTGAAGATGACGGGTCCCAGCGGGCGCCGGTTTCTGCTTCCCGAAAATGCGCTGGATTTCAACTACGTCTTTTTTGCTACCGGTACCGGCATTGCGCCCTACCGTGGGATGATCAAGGAGCTGCTCGAACAAGGGTTCGAAAATGAAATAGTACTTGTTTTTGGATGTGCTTATCGCACCGATCTGCTGTATGCCGATTATTTTGAATCTATTGATCGGGAATACGATAATTTTCATTATTTGCCGCGTGTATCACGCGAAGATCGGCGGGCCGATGGATCAAAAAAATATGTACAAACCACCCTTTGGGATGATGCAGAATTGCTTGATTCCATCATGGAGCAGGAGAATACACTGATGTATATCTGTGGTCTTAAAGGAATGGAAAGTGGCATTTATCGAGCCTTGGCCAAGAAAGGCTTAACCGAATATTTGGATATTCGTGAGCCTGCCTCGGGCAAAACGCCCGAAGAGTGGGACGAGAATGATCTTAAACGATACGTTAAGCCGTCGTCGCGAACGTTTGTCGAGGTTTACTAAAATAAGCCAAATATAATTTTGAGGTCTTTGCTTAATGCTGGCTTAAGAATATAATGGAGTTCCTTTTTTCACGATTCTTGGCAACGAATGCAAAAGAACATTTGGTTTTGTAAGTAAGTGAATTTCAACAGGAATCACAATTTGTGAATGATGCATTCTTAAGAAATATTAGTGACCCCACCCGAGACGATATATTTCATCACATCTGAAGAATTATGATCAATGGGACTTACATTGTCGGCAGGAACTAAGTACAAATTTCCCGAAAAGTTGTAAGAGTGAGGACAATACACGGCTACCATTTCTTCGATACCAAGAGCACTGAGATCCCTTTGTGTTACAAATCCAATGCGTTTTGCTTCGGTATCCCCAAAATCTATAATAACCGGTTTGTTGAATCGCTTTTTATCACCCACGAAGGCTTCGGTGAGTTCTTTAAGGGAGGTGTAAATTATTTTAATGAAGGGTACTTTTTTTAAAAATCGCTCAAAATAAGTAACGATCGGACGGGTGATAGCGCGCGAAAAAATATATCCAATAGCGCTAATACCCAGGAAAACCGTAACCAATCCCAATCCGGGAATATCAAGATGAAGCCATTCAAAAAACAGGTCGTTGAAAAAGTTATTCGACCATCTCACTGCAGAGTAAATGATATAAATAGTGGCTGAGATAGGAAAAACGAGCAGTAGTCCTCGTAAAAAGTTGTTGATTATAGGTCTCATAGCAGTAGAATTATTTTTATAGCCAATTGTTTTCACCTCCTAATCTATTGCAGCAAAACGATCAGCGCAACACTCAACATTTTTGATTGGTTTTTAAGATGAGTTCAACCGTATTTTTTGCTATTTTCAACGAGCTAATGAATCTGTAATTAAGTTTATTTTAAACGGATGTCCCACAAGAATTCTGCACAAATACGCCAGGAGTTTCTGGATTTTTTTAAAGAGAAAGATCATGTCGTCGTATCCAGTGCTCCGGTCGTGCCCCAAAACGATCCCACTTTGCTGTTTACCAATGCCGGGATGAACCAGTTCAAACCCATTTTTATGGGAGAACAGTCGGGTTATGACAAGGACGGAGAAACCTGGCAGCGGGTGGTGGATAGCCAGCGTTGTATTCGCGTGAGTGGCAAGCACAACGATCTTGAAGAAGTGGGCTACGATACCTATCACCATACGCTATTTGAGATGCTCGGCAACTGGTCGTTTGGTGATTATTTTAAGCGCGAAGCCATCCGTTATGCCTGGGAGCTGCTCGTTGACCAGTGGGAGCTCGACCCTGATCGATTGTATGCTACGGTTTTTGAGGGTGATGAGGGAGACGGCCTGCCCGTAGATCAGGAATCGATCGAACTGTGGGAAGAAGAAACATCGATCAATCCCGACCATATTTTAAAGTTCGATAAGAAAGATAACTTCTGGGAGATGGGGGATACTGGTCCGTGCGGCCCCTGCTCGGAGGTGCATGTAGATATTCGTCCCGATGAGGAGCGAAAGAATAAAGATGGGGCCGAGCTGGTTAATATGGACGATCCGCGTGTGATGGAGATTTGGAATCTGGTATTTATCCAGTTTAATCGTCAGCCCGATGGCTCGCTTGAAAAGTTGCCTGCCCAGCATGTTGATACTGGTATGGGTTTCGAACGCATGTGTGCGGTACTTCAGGACAAGAAATCAAATTATGATACCGACCTTTTTACGCCACTACTCGACAAAATCGGGGACCTGGCCGGTGTTTCTTATGGGGATAATGACGAAGTCGATATCGCCATGCGGGTGATCGCCGATCATATTCGTGCGGTAAGTTTTTCTATTGCGGATGGGGCGTCGCCTGGAAACGATGGCCGAGGCTATGTGGTCCGACGAATTTTGCGTCGAGCCATTCGCTATGGTTGGGACAAGTTGGATTTAAAGGAGCCCTTTTTCTACAAACTGGTTCCGGTGTTGGCTGAGCAATTTAAGGAGGTATTCCCTGTGTTGATCAACCAGCAAGGTTACGTGAAAAATGTTATTCAATCCGAAGAAAAAAGTTTTTTAAATACACTGGGACAAGGTATTGAGCTTTTTAATGAGATGATCGAAGGTAAAGATAATCTTTCTGGAGAGGATGCTTTTAAGCTTCATGACACCTATGGTTTTCCCATAGACTTAACGCAGCTTATGGCTCGTGAGCGCGGCGTTGAAGTTGATGAGAAAGGCTTCAATAAACGTATGAAGGAGCAGAAAGAACGTGCTCGTGCCGCCGGGAAGTTTAAAGTAGATCAATCCTCAAAAAAAGAATGGACAGCGGTTACCGAAACCGACGATTTTGAGTTTGTGGGATACGACTCGCTATCGGCATGGGCGAAGATTAAGGCCCTTCGCAAACAAGATGACCGCGGAGCTATCATCTTGGATAAAACGCCTTTTTATGCCGAGAGCGGTGGGCAGGTCGCTGATACGGGTATCATCAGTAATGGAGATGAGCACCTTCGTGTGTTAGACGTACAGCAGTCTCCGGATGGATATGTGCATATCATCGATAAATTACCAGAGGATCCCAGTGGAGAATGGGAGGCAATGGTTGACGGTGAGCGGCGTAAAGAGATCCGTAAGCATCACTCAGCTACGCACTTGGTACATGCTGCTCTTAAGCAGGTGCTGGGCGACCATATTGCACAGAAGGGTTCGCTTGTGGATGAAAGACATCTACGGTTTGACTTTTCGCATTATGAACAGATTACGGATAAGGAGTTGAATCAGATCGAGGAGATTGTGAATGACCGGATTCAGCAGAATATCCCGAAACAAGAAGATCGCAATGTGGCTATTGATATAGCCAAAGAGCGCGGCGCTACGATGTTATTTGGTGAAAAGTATGGCGATGAGGTGCGCGTAATTACTTTTGATCCGGAGTATTCTATGGAACTTTGTGGTGGAACGCACGTGGAAGCCACAGGTGAAATTGGCTATTTCCGCTTTACGGGTGAATCGTCAGCTGCTGCGGGTATCCGTCGTATCGAAGCAAAAGTAGGTAAAAGTGTGGATGAATATTTGCGACAAGAAAATGAGCTTGTTCAAAAGATTCGATCTGAAATCGGCCAAAGCCAAGACTTGGTGCGCGATATACATCAGCTCATAGAAGAACGTAAAGAGCTCGAGAAAGAGCTCGAAGATTTACGCAAGCAGCAAAGTGCATCCAAACTGGATGATTTGATTGCGTCTGGCATCGAAATTGATGGTGGAATCAAGTTGGTATCCGGCGAAATTTCTAATGCCGATATGGACCTCTTGAAGCAGTTAGGATATGAATCGCTTGACAAACAGAAAGAAAAAACGGTGACCATTCTGGGTGCAAAAGCCTCAGAAGAAGGAAAAGTCTATGTTATGGCTGCTGTAACTAACGATCTTATTGAAGGCAAGGAGCTTAAAGCGGGCTCCCTGGTGGGCGAACTGGGTCAGATGCTTGGTGGCGGTGGTGGCGGCCAGCCAAATTTAGCTACCGCTGGTGGGCGAAAGCCTGAGAAGCTCAAAGAGATGTTTGACAAACTGCCTTCGATTATTGGCAAACATTTAGATTAAAGAGTAACCTGTAATCTTCCATAATTTTGGGTATATTTTCTGACCCTATTTTAAGGAATTTGAACTGAAAACGTTGAAACAGCTAATCTGCTGTAGAAAGATATTATGGCAAAAAAGAAAAAGAACGCAGAAGAAGTTTCGTTTACCCCAACGGGGACCGGCATTCGTACGAATGGAGAAATTATTCGCAGTACGGAGCTGCCCGATCCTACCGATAAAAAACACGACGACTTAGGACTTTCGGATGATGACGTCGTTGATATGTTTGAACAGATGTATTTGCAGCGCCGATTTGAAGAACGCGCTATGCAGATGTATCAGAAAGGGAAGTTTGGTGGATTCCTTCATCTCTATATGGGACAGGAGGCAATTTCGACCGGAACAACGTATGCCCTGAATGATGACGACGACATTATTACTGCTTACCGTGATCACGGCTGGGGATTGGTCCGCGGCGTAACGCCCAAAGAAGGGATGGCTGAACTTTATGGAAAAGTAACCGGCTGCTCGAAGGGTAAAGGTGGATCGATGCACTTTGCCAATGCTGATGAACATTTCTGGGGCGGTTACGGTATTGTAGGCGGACATATTCCGTTGGGCGGAGGAATTGCTTTTGCCAATAAGTACAAGCAAAATGGACGTGTTACAGCTTGTTTTCTTGGTGATGGTGCTGTACCGCAGGGAGCCTTGCACGAAACATTGAATATGAGTAAAAATTGGGGACTTCCGTGCATTTACGCCGTCGAAAATAACGGTTACGCAATGGGAACAGCCGTACACCGTCATTCAACAGGTGAAATTGTAGATCGTGCTGATGGCTTTGATATGAAGAAGATGGTTATTAACGGGATGGATGTATTGACCGTCTATGAGAAAATGAAAGAAATTGCCGATGATGTCCGCGAAAATTCTGAGCCTTGGTTTGTAGAAATTCGCACCTATCGGTATCGCGGTCACTCTATGTCAGATCCCATGAAGTACCGTACCAAGGAAGAGCTTGAAGAATATGAGAAGCTTGATCCGATAGAGCGTATTAAGAATTACCTACTGGATGAAGATATTATTGATGATGATAAGGTCGAGGAAATTGAAGGCCGCGTAGAAGATACGGTGATGGAGGCAATTGACTTTGCAGAGGAAAGCGACTTCCCCGAGAAGGAAGCACTTTATGATCACATGTTTGTTGAAGATGATTATCCCTTCCACACATAGGAATGGGTTAAATTGACCATTTGTTAAAAAGAAAGATTATAATTTAGAAACAAAGCGTAAAAATGGCTGAGTTACAATTTCGAGAAGCAATTCGGGCCGCAATGGTAGAGGAAATGGCCCAAGATGAAGATATTTTTGTAATGGGCGAAGAGGTTGCCGAATACGATGGTGCCTATAAGGTTACGGAAGGTATGCTCGATCAATTTGGATCGAAGCGTATGATCGACACCCCCATTTCGGAGCTTGGGTTTGCGGGCATTGGTGTGGGGGCGGCTATGAATGGACTGCGTCCCATTATAGAATTTATGACCTTTAACTTTGCAGTGTTGGCGGCGGATCAGATTATAAACCACGCCTCCAAAGCGCGGTATATGACCGGCGGACAATTCGATATTCCGATTGTATTTCGAGGTCCCAATGCATCAGCGGGACAGTTGAGTGCAACCCACTCGGTTTCTTATGATTCGATGTATGCCCATTTCCCAGGATTGAAAGTTATTTATACCTCCGAGCCAGCCGATGCAAAAGGATTATTAAAATCAGCCATTCGTGATGACAATCCGGTGCTCTTTATGGAATCCGAGCAGATGTATGGACTAAAAGGCGAAGTTCCTGATGAAGATGATTTTACCATCCCTATTGGAAAAGCGAAAGTGAAGCGCGAAGGTAGCGATGTTACGGTTGTTGCACATGGAAAGATGTATCATATTGCTACGCAAGCGGCTAAACAGTTGGCTAAGGATGATGTGGATGTAGAAATTATTGATCCCCGTACGGTTAAGCCCCTGGATATAGAAACGATTATGAAATCCATCCGAAAAACAAACCGATGCGTAATTGTGGATGAAGCGCATCCTTTTGGTGGACTTGCGGCCGAGGTTGGATATTTGATTCAGCGCGAGGCTTTTGATTACCTCGATGCACCGGTACAACGAGTTACGTTGCCGGATACAAATGCGCCCTTTGCAAAAAACCTGTTTGATGAGTGGCTACCGGGTCCGGCTCAGGTGATTGATGCTGTGAATACCGTTACATATCGCAAGTAATTATAAATTTATAAACTAAGTTATTTACTATGGCAGTTAAGGTTGAAATGCCCAAGTTGAGCGATACGATGGAAGAAGGCGTTATCGCTACGTGGAATGTTAAAGAAGGGGATAGCGTGGAATCCGGTGATGTAATCGCCGAGGTGGAAACCGACAAGGCAACGATGGAAGTTGAGGTTTTTGACGCTGGCACGATCCTTAAAATTTTGGCTAAGGAAGGAGATTCCGTACCCCTCGGTGGATTGATTGCCGTGATTGGTAAAGAAGACGAAGATATCAGCAATATTCTTGAGGAAGCGAAACCTGCGGATGGATCATCTGAAGATACTTCCGAAAAAAAGGAAGCTAAGAAATCTGATGATTCATCTGAGGAAGAAAAGGAAAATTTTGATCCGGTTTTTGGAGATCTCGATGAGAACGAAAACGGTAAATCCGATGATGGGCGTATTAAAGCTTCACCATTGGCACGAAATATGGCCGAAGAGCAGGGCATCAACCTTGCCAATGTGGAAGGTAGCGGTCCACATGGACGAATTATCAAACGGGATATTGAAGGCTACGAGCCTTCTAAAGCTCCTGCTGCGCCAGCGGCAACAGTATCGCGTGAGGATAAAGAGCATCGCGTATCACAAATGCGCAAGACTATTGCACGCAGACTTTCGGAAAGCAAGTTTAGCAGCCCGCATTTCTATGAGACCATCGATATTGACATGAGTGCGGTTTGGGATGCGCGTAAGCAACTCAATGAGATTAGCGAAAGCAAGATTAGCTTTAACGATATTGTGGTTAAAGCCTGTGCCACAGCCCTTCGAAAACATCCGCAGGTTAACAGCTCTTGGCATGGCGATAAAATTGTCGAGCACGGTAATGTGAACGTAGCTGTTGCTGTAGGTATTGATGAGGGATTGCTTACGCCGGTGATTGATAATACCGACCAAAAAGGATTGCAACAGATTGCTACTGAAAGTAAAACCTTGATTGAAAAAGCCCAGAATCGTGACTTGCAACCCGAAGAGATGGAAGGCAGCACATTTACGGTGAGCAACTTGGGTATGTTCGGTATCGAAGAATTTACTGCGATTATCAACCCGCCCAATGCATGTATTCTTGCTGTTGGTGCAATTCGAGAGATACCCGTAGTAGAAGATGGAGAAGTGGTGCCCGGCAAGCGAATGAAGGTTACCCTTTCAAGTGATCATCGTATTGTGGATGGTGTAGTAGCAGCCAAATTTTTAAACACGCTGAAGAACATGCTTGAAAATCCACTGGGATTAGTACTCTGATAGTTAGCAATAACAAAATCTTATTTAATTTGCAGCCCTGAATCATAAGTTCAGGGCTTTTTTATGTGATACCTTTCTGGACATCAGATTAAATTCTCCTTTCTATTTAATTTTTGAACTTGTCCCCTAATTTATTAGCCCAGAAACTTATTAATTCTCGTTAAAAAAGTTCGATAACACTTTTTTACTGGGTGTACACAGTTCAAAAAAATACACCCGAAAAATTCTAACAGATGTAAAAGTGTCTTTTAGAGTATTAGAGAGGGATTTTTATTATTATAAAACCATAATTAATATTAGAATTTATTAATATTAAAATATTTTAATATATTGATCACTGATTCAATCACCAACTGAGAGATTAGTGATCAAAAAAGCTTACATATTGACCATCTTGTTTGTAGGGATCTTCTCTTACAATGCCCATGGACAGGAAACGGCTCAGGCAACAATGCGTGTGAGTGCAACAATTGTAAGTGGCACTACGATTGATACAGAAAAACCTGAAATGATTTACTTATCTGAAAATGAAAAATTTAATCTGGGGACATTAAAGTTTAAAGGCATTGAAGAAGGAGAGGTTTTTATAAGCAATTCCCCTCAAATTACTTTGACGAACAAGAATGGTAATAAGCTTAAAATGAATATCAATCGTAATGATCATGAAGAAAATACAGATGGTATTCAATTTGATGGTTCAACTGAGGAAGAAATGATGAGCAGCGTCTATAGGGGGAAATTGACGACTTCTATTGAATATTTTTGATTGGCACAATATCGATCATAGATTTCTTGCAACAATATAACCTGTCGTCCACGCCGATTGAAAGTTATATCCTCCGGTAATCCCATCTATATTTAAGACCTCTCCTGCAAAATAAAGATTAGAGATTTTTTTACTTTCCATGGTACCCATATTTACTTCTTCCAAGGGGATACCTCCACTGGTTACGAATTCCTCTTTGAATGTGGTTTTGCCTTTTATATCATAACGGCCATTGGTTATTTCCTGCGTTAGCTGGTGAATTTGTTCGTTTGACAGTTCAGCCCAGCGCCTGTTGGTATTAATCTTTGCGAGCTCAAGAAAGCGTTGCCAAAGTCGGTTGGGGATTGATAAGAAATGTTGTTTTTTGACGGTTTTTCGGGCGTTGCTTTTACGAAGATTCTTAAGTGTTTTCTGTACTTCTTGGGGATTTTTCGGATGCAGCCAATTTACACCAATAGTAAATATATAGTTCTGTTCGTACAGATATCGCGCTGCCCAGGCCGAGGTTTTAAGTACTGCGGGACCACTTAATCCCCAATGAGTAATTAGGATTGGTCCATCATGTTGATATGATGTCCCTTCGATACCAACTGAACCGTGTTCTACAGATATTCCTGTCAGATCTTGAAAGATTTTATTCTTAAAATTAAATGTAAATAACGAAGGTACCGGTTCAACTATAGAGTGGTCAAGTTCTTCGATCCATTGATAGGTACTTCGTCGATTTGAGCCACCCGTTGCAATAATCACTTTATCAAATAGTTGCGTTTCGTGATTTTTAATTTGCAGGCTGAAGCCTTTAGCTTTCGTTAGCAAGATAGCTTCAACCCGATGCCGTTTTAAGATCTTGACGTTGTACTTTCTGGCTTCTGCTTTAAGACAATTAATAATCGTTTCCGAATCGTCTGTAACGGGAAACATGCGTCCGTCACGTTCGGTTTTAAGGTTAATTCCACGATCTTCAAACCAGGCAACTGTATCAACAGGCTGAAACTGCTCGAAGGCCCAACGTAGCTCTTTTTCACCGCGGGGGTAGGCTTTTGACATCACTTCCGGATCGAAGCAATGATGAGTAACATTACAGCGGCCCCCTCCCGAAATGCGTACCTTGGAAAGAACCTCCCGACTTTTTTCGAAGATTGTAACATCAAATTGAGGATTGAGGCGTGCGGAATTAACGGCGGCGAAGAATCCGGCTGCACCACCTCCAATAACAGCAATTTTTATTGAATCAGACATGATGGTTACAATTGGATAAACTTAGAAGCTATCTCACTGCCCCAAAAGAACCTGGCATGTTCATCAAAGTCATCTGTAGAATCAGTGGTGAGGAATTTACGAGATCCGCCTTTTGAGCATTGCTCTGCTATTTCGGGATGTCGGTCCAAGTAATTAGCTAAACTTTTGGCGACAATCTCACCCTGACTCAAAATGGTAATATCATCTCCTACAAACTTTTTGATTTTATCGATTAGCAGCGGATAGTGTGTACAGGCCAGAAGCAGTGTATCTATTTTTGGGGATTGCGAAAGAATATTGTTGACATGCTGTTTGACAAAATAATCTGCACCTTTGCTGTCATATTCCTGGTTTTCGACAAGTGGTACCCACATTGGGCAAGCTTCTTGATAGATTTTTAAATTGGGAAAGAGATTCTCAATTTCTATAACGTATGATTCTGAGCTTATCGTGCCGCTGGTTCCCAAAACACCTACGTGCCCCGTCTTTGAATAGTTGCCAATGACCTCGGCCGTGGGACGTATAACGCCGAGCACTCTACGAGTTGGATCAATATCTGGGAGATCTTTTTGTTGAATGTTTCGTAGGGCTTTGGCCGATGCCGTATTACAGGCTAAGATCACCAAGTGACAGTTCTGCTTGAAAAGGTATTTGACACATTCAAGGGTATATTGATAAATCGTGTCGAAAGAGCGGCTACCGTAGGGGGAACGGGCGTTATCACCAAGATAAAGATAGTCGTAACCGGGTAGGGTCTTAACGATCTCTTTCATGACTGTTAGACCACCATAACCCGAATCAAAAATCCCAATGGGAGCATGAGTATGGCTCATGTTAAGAATTTGAAATGAACATTAGATTCATGGATCAGAAGGTAGGTAATCAATTGTTAAAAATTAAAAAATAGGAATTGCGAATTTGAAAAAAGTTTACCCCAAGTTATAATTCGTATTCTTAATTCAACTTACGAGCCAAGACTACGGTTTTTTTGAATGTTTTATCCCCTCCCGATGTGCTATCGTAGGCTTCGAAAACAACAATGTAAATGCCGATACGGTTGCGGCTGTCATCATCTTTGCGTCCATCCCAAATAAGCTGTCCCTCGAATCCAGCCTGTTCACCATCGGCTAAGGTTCGAACGAGACGTCCATACCGATCGTAGATACGTACTTTCATCAGATAATCCTGATAATCTAATGTATAGTTTATAAATAGGTTATCTTCATGTCCGTCGTCATCTGGAGAAAATGGGTTAGGAGTAAAACTAATACCTGTTTCTTCTTTTATTTCTCCATTTTCCTGGTAAATAGAGTTTTCATTATTTGGAGTTCCTCCTTTTTTATTGACACTTGAGCCCCAATTGGATTCATCATTACTGGGACCATCGGGGGTAATGCGTTCGAGAGCTATGCCACGGGTGTCAATAATGTTAGGATTATGCCAGCTCTGATCGTAAAAAACAGAGTCGATAGTTGCGCCCGTGCTGTCGGCTATGTAGATGGCATCATCAGACGATGCCAAGCTGAGGCTGGCCCGATCTGCGCGCAGAATAGATTGCTTTTTGGGGGACTGCAAATCAAAGAAATTTGCAGTCAGACTCTCATCGAAATCAGCAGCTTCCTCGGCATGAACTAACACCTGTCCCTGAGGTGGAACCCATTTTGTTGTGGTTGATACTGGTTGAATATCTCGGATGTCGCCATTTTCATCTGGCTCGTCATGCAGAAATAGACCTTCAAGTGAGATGGCATGATCTTCGGTGTTCCGAAGTTCGATATACTCGGTTTGATCGGGTTGATTGTCGTCAGAATCTGCCAAGGGATTGAACATGATTTCGTTGATGACGAGATCTCCATTTTGCATAGGTTGGGCAATGGATACTTCGGAGGTTGCATTAGAATTACCTTTCACATCACTGATATTTTCAGCCCGTAGCGTTGTATTGAGACTATCCGAACTTTTGTTGGATGGCGATTGCAGGTAAATGACACTTGCATTGGTGGAATCGAACTCCGAAATAGTTAGCTGCTGGTTTCCGTAGTAGAAGGCTACTTCATCAGTGAGGTGAATAAATTCATTGAAGCGTACTTCATAATTATTATTTGGAAGTATCTTAGAGAATATAATTTCCGGTGGATTAGTATCCTCTTTAAAAGTAATATTTTGGACCCCTGCGGAAATACCGTTTTCGGTATTATTACTTTGCCAGTTCGATGCGTCATTGGAGGCTGCCAGTGGATCTTTTCGTTCCAAAGAAGTGCCATCAATATCGGAACCCCAGCTCTGCGCGTACCGAACAGAATCGATGGTAGCTCCATTTTGATTTCGAATATAAATTGCATCCGGAGTGTTGTTATTTAAGGCGGGAAAACCATTTACAAATGCACCCGCTTTAAGATCTGCAGCAAAATTTCTGTTGCCAGTCAATACCATATATTCACCAGCCTTCAGCTGAAGATTATCTTCAATAGTGGTTTCTCCACTAAAATCCCCCATTACCCATTCTGTTACATCAAAATTCCTATTCGAGGTGTTGTATAGCTCGATAAAATCAGCTTTTTCGCTATCACCGGGGTCATAGAGGATTTCATTAATAACAATATCACCGGGTTGGGCTTCATCGATTCGTATATATTCCAGTTTCTGACTTTCCTCCGAAAGGGAATTTCCGAAGGTATCAGAGATATTTGATGCAGTAACTTGGTAGGTTTCGCGATCAGTAAGTTCCTGTTCCAAAAACAGCGTTACCAATTCATTTTTGGCAGAAATAAGCTGTATACCTATGGTGGGAGAAATCTGGTAGTTTTCGCTGTTTGTGGCTGATTCTGAGGTAACGTTTTCTGAGAACGTTAGTTCTAAGGTTGTGGCATCAATGGCAGTAATATTATCGAAGGTAGGTGGTGTTTGGTCTGATTCAATTTCATTGGTAGATCCAGGCGTGCCATATCCGTTGGGCGCATTCCCCCAGTTATCGCTACTTGTTGCTGATACATCTACCGCTCGTCGTTCGAGCGCTACTTCATCACCGCCCCAGCCGGAAGTGTAAGCCAGCGAATCCAAAAGTACCCCGTTTTGATCCCGAATGATGATCTGATCGCCACCGTTGTTTAGGGCAGGGAAATCCCCCATGGTTACCAGCGCAATATCGGAATATTCGGACTCGATGGTATTATCCGGTGCGATAACGACAAAACTATCCGGCGGAATGATGAATTGCCCAGTTGTGATAGTAGCTTCAAAATCTTCTCTGTTATCGCTTAGCGTCCAATTTTGAATGTCGAGCGACTTGTCAGAGTGATTATAGAGCTCAATATATTCGGTATCTCCCGAAGGTGGAGCATACATGAATTCATTTATGGTCACATCATCGGAATCTACAGGAGAAACTTCGTAAAATGTAAATGAAGTATCGATGGGAACTATAGCATTATTAAAAAGATCCTCGACTTTTTCGATTGACAACGTATAATCACTCGCGTTTTGCAGATTTTGGTTAAGCGTCAAGAAGATACTGTCGGGTGCTGCAAAGTGGGCATCACTAACAGAAATATTACCTGTTATCACAAAGTTAGCTGGATTATCAGATGAGCTTTTTTCCAAATATTCTGAGAACGTAAGTAGTATTTTTTGGCTACTGCCGATAGTCACATTTTGGAGTAAAGGAGGTTCTGAGTCGATATGGATTTCGTTTTGTGTTCCAGGGGTACCAAATCCATTGGTAGCTTCGCCCCAATTGCTTTGGTAAATAGCTGAAAGATCAAATGATCGCCGTTCCAACGCTACCTCGTAAGTTCCCCAATTATCTTGATACTGGAGGGAGTCAATAAGGGTACCATCACCAGTTCTAACTACAATATCATCGCCACTATTATTGAGTGATGGAAATGAACTGCCCATGGAAACTAAGGTGATATCAGGAAAATCAGTTATCAAAGTTTGGTCAGGTGCAATCACAACGGCACTGTCAGGAGGTAAAACGAACTGCTGTCCGGTAATAGGTTGGCGGTTGCCTGTATTATCATTGATGGTCCAATTCTGAAGATTAAAAGATTTTGTCGTCGTATTACGAAGCTCTATGTATTCAGTAGATCCGGAAGGAGGGACCGACATAAATTCGCTAAGAAATACATCTCCGCTATCAGCCATGGAAATTTCATAATATGTAAAAGTGGTATCACGGTTGGATAATGAATTGCTATAGATATCCTGAATGCCGTCAATTGTTAGCTGATAATCAACCGCATTTTGCAAAGCAGAGGTAAGGGTAAGAGCCACAGAATATTCTCCGTTTGCTGTAGCCTGATCGATCTCAATGGAGCCGGAAAGTTGATAGTTATTTTGATCTTCCAGTGTTTGTTGCTGGACTGGTTCATTAAATTCAATTTCGATGGAGGTTTCACTTAGAAAATCTATTGCAGCTAAATCGGGTGGAGTTTGATCAGTGTCGATTTCGTTAGTGGAACCTGGTGTCCCAAACCCGTTGGAAGCAATGCCCCAGTTGGTTTTATAAGTTCCTGAGACGTCCACGGTACGTCTTTCGAGTGCCACTTCATCACCGCCCCAGCCGGAAGTGTAAGCCAGCGAATCCAAAAGTACCCCGTTTTGATCCCGAATGATGATCTGATCGCCACCGTTGTTTAGGGCAGGGAAATCCCCCATGGTTACCAGCGCAATATCGGAATATTCGGACTCGATGGTATTATCCGGTGCGATAACGACAAAACTATCCGGCGGAATGATGAATTGGCCAGTTGTGATAGTAGCTTCAAAATCTTCTCTGTTATCGCTTAGCGTCCAATTTTGTATATCCAGCGATTTCTCAGAATGATTATAGAGTTCAATGTATTCTGAATTGCCGGAGGGCGGGGCATAGATAAATTCGTTGATGGCCACATCCCCGGAATCAACAGGAGATGCCTCGTAGTAAGTGAATGAGGTATCAGTTTGGCTAATTGTATTATCAAAAAGATCGGCTACATTTTCGACCGAAAGATTGTAGTTGGTGGCATTTTGGAGTGATTCATCCAGGGTTAACAGGATGCTGTCTGGTTCTGAAAATTGTGCATCAGTAGTTAAATTGTCTGAAATAATGAAGTTATCCGTATTTTCAGCGGAGCTTTG
This sequence comes from Bacteroidota bacterium, assembly GCA_051746985.1. GTDB lineage: Bacteria > Bacteroidota > Rhodothermia > Balneolales > Balneolaceae > Fodinibius. The sequence goes on along the minus strand of JBNJFP010000004.1, from coordinate 66,726 downwards.
ATCCAGGACTTCGGAAAATGTCAGGAGGATTTCTTGATTATTATTTATTACCATGTTATCCAACGTTGGTGGTTCAGTATCCTCGTTTATTTCATTGGTTGTTCCGGGCGTGCCCAAACCGTTCGGACTATCGCCCCAGTTACTCTTGTATATTGCTGAAAGCTCAAAAGACTTTCGTTCCAAAGCTACTTCATCTGTGCCCCAATCTTCGTGGTATTGCAAAGAGTCGATACGAGTTCCTCCAGCTGTTCTGATTACGATATCATCGCCGCTGTTATTGAGTGATGGAAAAGCCGATCCCATAGCTATTAAGGCTATATCAGGATAGTCATTTTCGAGGGTTCGATCAGGAGCGATAACAATGGCACTGTCTGGCGGTAATACAACCTGTTGATTTGTAATTGTTTCTAAGTTCTCCATATTGTCATTGATGGTCCATCCTTGTAAATCAAAAGATTTAGAAGTTGTATTGTGTAGCTCTATATATTCTGTAGTGCCGGATGGAGGCACTGTCATAAATTCACTTAAAAAAACATCCCCAGTGTCAGCATCAGAAATCTCATAGTAAGTAAAGGTTGTATCACGATTCGTTAACGTATTGCTGTAAATATCTTGGATTCCGTCGATGGTTAACTGATAATCTGTTGCATTTTGCAGATCACTAGCCAAGTCAAGTGATACTGAACGATCGCTGTTAGCTGTCGCCTGATCAATACCAATAGATTCCGAAAACCGATAGTTGGCAAGATTTTCGAGCGATTGTCGGAGGATCGGCTCATCAAATCTAATTTCTATCGAACTGCTGTTTATAATGTCTAATATAGTGAGATTGGGTGGTATTTGATCAGGTTCGATTTCATTGTCAGTTCCAGGGGTACCGAAACCATTGGGCGAATTACCCCAGTTGCTTTGGTAGGTTCCTGATACATCAACGGTACGTCGTTCGAGAGCCACTTCATCACCGCCCCAGTTAGAGGTGTATTCCAGTGAGTCAAGCAGTGCACCGTTTTGGTCGCGAATAATGATCTGATCGCCGCCATTGTTTAGGGCCGGGAAGCTGCTCATGGTTACCAATGCTATATCAGGATAGTCCATTTCAATAGTGTTATCGGGAGCAATGACTACAAAACTGTCTGGCGGAATAATGAATTGCTCAGTTGTGATAGTAGCTTCAAAATCTTCTCTATTGTCGCTGAGCGTCCAATCTTGAATGTCGAGCGACTTGTCAGAGTGATTATAGAGCTCAATATATTCGGTATCTCCCGAAGGTGGATCGTACATAAATTCATTGATGGCAACGTCGCTGGAATCCACCGGTGATGGTTCATAATAGGTGAAAGAGGTGTCGGTGGGAGCGATGGTATTACCGAAAATATCTTTGGCATCTTCGATTGAAAGTGTGTACTCCTGTGCGTTTTGCAGGTCTGACCCAAGCGAAAGTTCTATGGTGTCGGCTGCCGTTTGATCGACTGATGAAATACTGCTGTTGGTAATACCATAGTTGCCGGATTGATCCAAACGCTCATTAAAAACTACCTGCAGTGTTTGTGTAGATAGAATGTTCAAACCAGTGAGTTTGGGAGGCGTATTATCTTCACTCACCTCATTAACTGTGCCGGGCGTGCCGCCATCAGGGTTGGGAGAGTCACCCCAGTTTTCTTTATAGGTACTCGGTGCGGAAGCAGACCGTCGTTCCAAGGCTACATCGGTGCCGCCCCAATCGGAGTTATAAGTGAGTGAATCAGCAGTTGTCCCATCACTGCCTATTAAGTGAACCGCATCGTTACCGGTATTGTTTAGGGCAGGGAAGCTCGATTCATGATAAGCACGATCGCCAAAAACGTCCCTAAGTTCAGCAGTGTCAGCTGAAATAACCAAAAAGCTGTCGGGTTCTATGGGGATGGGATCTGGGCCCAGACCAGAGCTGCTGTTGTTATCCGCAATTTGCCAATCCGCGAGGTTTAAGTATTTTTCGCTGGTATTTCTGAGCTCGATGTATTCTTCATTGATTGTCGTCGGATAATCGTAAGCAAATTCATTGATAATGATATCGCCTTTGGTATAGGAATCAAAAAATTGAAATCCGAAGTCAGTATTGGGATCGATAGTATTGCCTTCGTTATCGTCAATATCGCTGACCGTCAGGGTATATTCCCCGCCGGGAATAGGGTTGTTATAAGTTAGTTGAACGATGTTACCTGAAGTACTGATGTTGTCGGGATTTCCAACATTGGGGGTGATGGTAAAGTCTGATGTTTGGACACTGGCTGGATCAACATCCAGATTAAAAGCGGCATCAATGGTTTGATTATCTGCGACGGTTACATTTTGGATATCCAGTGGCGGGTTAACTTTTGTGATTTTTATATCATCATAGTCAAACAGGTCGGATCGGGTGCTGGTATAATCGCTGAATAGACCGATGAATTCACTTTGGGCATATGTGTTGTCTGTTGCAGTTCCCTGTGAGTTATACGAAGTGCCCCCGGTGGGATCTGCGAAAAGCTCCCAATTTCCATCTATACCTCTGGTTACTTGAATGCGAACTGTCACTGGATTTGAATCCACCAATCCGTCTGTTCCATCGATGATTTTTGTAATGGTATTTCCATCTTGCCGATACAGGCTTACTTCGTCTTCGGTGTCACCTATTTGAACAAAATACCCATCTACATTGCCCTTCAAATCTTGATTATCAGCTACAATATAAAATCGTGACAGGTTGCTTCCAGAAGGATTGAAACCAAGCTCAATGTATGTTTCCCACTCACCATAGGCAGCGGTTGAGGCAGTACTGATTACTGCTTCAGCACTTTCACTTGGTGCATCAAGCTGAAGCCTATTTGATGAATTTACAATATGTTTGGATTCACTATCGATCCATGTTGGATTGTTGGTGTAATCTCCATCACTAAAATCTTCTTCGATAATTACTGTTTGAGCGTACGCAGATGATTTGATAGAAATGAAGATCCCAATGAAAAGGAGAATCAACTTACTTTTGTATCCCATACTGATTATTCTTGATAAATAGTCTGTCAGAAGAATAAGAGAGAAGAATATTAATGGCAAGAAAATCCATCCGATGTACAAAAAAAAGAGGGTGAAACTGGGTCAACAGCTTCACCCCGGAAGGACATTTGATATTGCTCTCTATTTCAACGGCTTATACGCTTTTACGCGTTTCTGGTAGTAAGACCATTGAGATGGCAAATCCTTACAAAGTTTTTTCGATAATTTTTATATACTCCTTTTCACCAGTTATGAATCCAAAAAAATCTTCATGAATTACTCATCCAATCCATCCGTACCTATTGAAATACCGAATATTAATCACGGACTGCGAGTTGCAAAGGGATTATTGAAAGTAAAAGAAGATGGACTTCACCTGGAGTTCGAAGTCAAGGATAGCTTTATAGGATTAATAACATCAGGTGTTAAATCTACTGTGATTACTTATGCCGATCTGGAAAATATCCGTTTTGAAAAAGGATGGTGGCATGGAAATATTATTTTGGAGGGGAATTCAATGAAGGTTTTTGAAGAAATTCCGGGTAGCGAACAGGGGCGGTTAACGTTAAAAGTCAAGCGCTCCAATAAAGATGATGCCCAAAATACTGTTTCATCCGCTCGGGTACATCTGTCTGAGCAAAAGCTTAAAGAAATGGATGATGAGAATACCGAGAAATAGGTCAGTAAAATAAAACCCTGCCAGAGTTTAGAATTCTAACAGGGATGATGAAAAATTAAATGTTAAGCAAAATTAGCTGATATATTCTTTTGCAGCCAATAGTTCTGCGTTGAGAATAGCTCCCCCTGCCGCACCGCGGATAGTATTATGTGCCATCGTTACATATCCTAAATCCATAACAGTTCCTTCGCGCAGACGTCCCACAGCTGTTTGCATACCGCCTTCACGATCGGCGTGAAGCCGGGGCTGGGGATAGCGATTTTCTTTATAAAGTCGCACGGGATTTGCCGGCGATGAGGGTAGATCTAAATTCGCAATGGGATTTTCCCAGTCGGTAAATGCTTGCTCGGCTTCTTCGATGGATGAGGGAGCATTTTTTAGCTTTACGGATACCGAAAGCAGGTGTCCTTCGATGGTCGGGACACGCACGGCCGTAGCCTGAATGGTAAAATCATTGAATACAATAGAATCATCGGACAAACTTCCCAGCACTTTAGTGGCCTCAGTCTGTACTTTGGGTTCTTCTCCGCCAATGTAGGGTACCACGTTTGCTACAATATCCATGCTGGAAACGCCGGGGTAGCCAGCGCCGGAAACGGACTGCATTGAAGTAACGACTAAGGAGTCAATGCCAAAGGCATCGTGCAATGGACGAAGGGACATTGAAAGGGGCACGGAAACGCAATTGGGATTGGTGACAATCCAACCGTTACCATTAGAATCAAAATCTTGTTTTTTAATGAGGTCCGCGTGGTCGGGATTCACTTCGGGCACCAGCAGCGGAACCTGGTCGTGCATGCGGTAGTTTTTTGCGTTGGATATTACCGGGATGCCCGCTTCGGCAAAATTCTTT
>JBNJFP010000004.1:19509-62082 GCA_051746985.1 Bacteroidota bacterium | reverse complement strand
AATTTACGGTGGACTCGGAGCCGTGTATGATTATGGTCCGCTGGGTGCCGAGCTGAAGCGAAATATCCGTGATATGTGGTGGAAGGATATGACTCAGCGACACGACAATATTGTGGGGCTCGATTCGGCGATTTTCATGCATCCCAAAGTGTGGGAGGCCAGCGGGCATTTGGATGGATTCAATGACCCTATGATTGATGATAAGCAGTCGAAAAAACGCTATCGGGCCGATATGCTAATTGAAAATCATATTGCCAAGCTGCGCAGCGACGGTAAAGCAGACAAGGCTGATGAGCTTCAAGAATTGCTGGATACGGCGGGATCACGCGAAGGCGTGTGCGAGGATCTATATAAACTTATTATGGATGAAGAGATCCGTGCTCCGGAATCCGGTGCGTTTGACTGGACGGAAGTGCGTCAGTTTAACCTGATGTTCAAGACGCAGTTTGGGGCAACTTCTTCAGGCGGTGACGGCGATGATGCGGTGTATCTTCGTCCCGAGACGGCGCAGGGCATTTTTGTGAATTTTAAAAATGTGATGGATACGGCCCGCCAGCAGGTACCGTTCGGCATTGCCCAGGTTGGTAAGGCATTTCGTAATGAGGTTGTTGCCCGTCAGTTCATTTTCCGTATGCGGGAGTTCGAACAGATGGAGATGCAGTATTTTGTCGAGCCAGGCACCGATGAAGAGAGTTATGATCATTGGCTTAACAAACGTCTCGACTGGCACAAGAAATTGGGCATTCGCGAGGATAAACTTCGCACGCATCCGCATCCCGAAGACAAATTGGCGCATTATGCTGCTGCTGCCGCGGATATTCAGTACGAATATCCCATTGGCTGGCAAGAGGTTGAGGGTATTCACAACCGCACCGATTTTGACTTGAGTCAGCACAAGGAGTATTCAGGCAAGAAGCTGGAGTATTACGATCAGCAGAAGCAGGAAAAATATGTGCCTTATGTGATTGAGACTTCAATTGGTTTGGACCGTACGGTAATGATGGTGCTTTGCGATGCCTACCGCGAGGAAGAAGTAGATGGTGATACGCGAACGGTATTGAAAATGAATCCCCAACTGGCACCGACTAAAGTGGGAATCTTTCCGCTCATTAAAAAAGATAAGTTGCAGGATCTGGCGCATAAAATTACGGATGATCTGCGTGAGGATTACAATGTGTTGTATGATGAATCCGGTTCAATCGGGAAGCGTTATCGTCGGCAGGATGAAGCGGGTACACCGTTTTGCGTAACGGTCGATTTTGACGGGGTCGAATCCGAGGGTGAAGATACCGTGACCATCCGCTATCGTGATGATATGACGCAGGATCGTGTTCCGGTCAGTCGGCTAAAAGAAGTAATTGATGAGAAAATGAAGAGCTGGAATGTTGAATAGCTGATAAATGAAATGATCAACCAGTAGAGTATATCATAAACCCGTCAGAAACTTAGCTCTGACGGGTTTTGTATTTATTGGGGCTAAACCAAAGGGCGGAACTTAGAGATCTTCCTTTGTTTTTATACTTCAACGTTTTGATCAGTATAAGTCTTCCAAATTTTCAATAAGCCAATATTTAAATGTGAGTTTTATAGAAAATCTTCTCGACAGAAGAACGCTATTATTCTTTGTTATTCCTGTGAGTATCGTTTATATCTTTTGGCTGGGGTATATGCAGTTAACGGAGTCGTGGATCCTGTTTTTAGACAATTGGTTTATGTCGGCAACCATGATTTTTGGGTCATTTGTGGCGGGGGCAAGCTCAGAGGGTGGCGGAGCGATTGCATACCCGGTAATGACACTAATCTTCGATATTGCGCCCGATGTAGCACGTAACTTTAGTCTTGCTATTCAAAGTATTGGGATGACGGCTGCCACACTTTGGATACTGGCAAAACGGATCACAATCGAAAAAACGTACCTATTGCTTTCGGGTTCGGGCGGACTGTTTGGTATTGTAGCCGGGACCATTTGGATTGTACCCCTTGTTCCAGCGGCCTATGCTAAAATGATGTTCGTCTCGTTTTGGTTAAGTTTTGGAATTGCCTTGTTCGTTATAAATCACATTCGAAAAAGGGATACTCGAATGTCGTTGCCTGATTTGTCGAATTATCAAAGCATAGAGCTGATATTAGTAGGCGTTTTGGGTGGCGTATTGAGTGCCATTTTTGGCAATGGCATAGATATATGCACGTTTTCGTTTGTTACAATGAAGTATGGGTTATCAGAAAAAGTAGCAACACCAACATCGGTGGTGCTGATGACTTCAAATGCTATATTAGGGACATTGATGCATCAGTTTTTACTTGGAGATATGCAGCCTGAGGCTATCAATTATTGGCTGGTTTGTGTGCCCTTTGTAGTGCTTGGTGCGCCATTTGGAGCATATATTGTCAATAAGATCAATCGCATTGCTATTGCTATAATGCTTTATGCAATTATCACTACCCAATTTGTAGCTGCATTATTTATTATTCGGCCTTCAAATGATTTATTATTTGTTTCTGGGCTTACTTTTGTAGCTGGCATTATTTTTTTCTTTTTCCTCACATCAAGCCATGATACACCTAAGGTAGAAGAGCTTACAGATTAACTTTTTCTTGGCAAAAATATATTCATAAAAAAAGCCTGACCTTAAGGGTCAGGCTCAGAAAAAGAACTAAGTGTGACGATTTTTACGCATCAGCATTAGCTACCCCAATAACGCCGCATCCCATGCGTCCACCAGCATCACCGGTAGGCTGCGATTCGAGATCATCTTCGCTAGCGTGAATAACAATTCCTCGTCCCATGATGCTTTCGGGACCGTTTAGCTGAATAGTATTATCCACGTAATCGATGGTGGCATTACCGTCTTCATCAGCTTCGAGGTTGCCCATATCACCTACGTGACGGCTTTCGGCATCAGGTCCGGCATGTGGATTATCGGCTGGATTATAATGTCCGCCAGCTGAAGTTCCATCTTCAGCTCGGCAATCACCATACTGGTGAATGTGGAAACCGTGTTTACCTTCTTCCAATCCTTCGAATTCACCCTGGACGCGAACGCCGTCTTCTTCTTTAGTAAAGGTGACGTGTCCTGTGGCATCGCCATCTTCAGTGGGATGGACAACAGCAACAGCTTCTGAAAAATCCGTTGCCGGTTCGGTGGTGGTTTCTTCCTGTTCCATCTCCTGGGCGCATCCCATGGCGAAAAAGAGCAGTAAAAATGAGAACAAATACTTTTTTAATGATTGCATAAATAATATGAGTTTGATTTTTGTTCGAGTTCCAATCCTGATTCTTTAACAAGAGCTAATGTATTGGCATTCAATGAAAGTTAAAAATACCGATCGGCCCATGCTGCTATTACTTCAGCTACAAAAATGCCGTCTTCCTCATTGCTGAGTAGATGATCGGCATCATCCAGCGAAACAAAACTTTTGGGATGACGAGCCATTTTGTAGATGTGAGCCGCATTATCAATACTTACGATATTATCTACAGGAGAATGAAAAATCAACAGTGGTCGATCCAGGTTTTTAATGATTTCGTCCATGTTATTTTCTTCCAGGTCATCGATAAACTGTTTTTTGATCGTAAAATCACGTCCAGCCAGTGTTACCGTTGCTTTTCCTTCTGTTTGAATGGTATCGAGCTTGGCTCCGAATTTGTCCTTAATGCTGGTGGGACTGCTGGGAGCAGCAATAGTTGCAACTGCTTTTGAGGATGTAATTCGGGAAGCCGCCTGAATCATGGCAGCACCTCCCAGCGAGTGCCCAATTAAAATAGCCGGTCCCTGTAAGTGTGATTCCATATTCTCCGCAGCGGCAATCAGGTCCTCTATATTTGATGAAAAGTTCGTATCGGCAAAATCGCCTTCACTTTCACCCAGTCCAGTAAAATCGAATCTAAAAACTCCAATGCCGTGCTTTGTTAATGTTTTGCTGAGGTTTTTGATGATTTTGAAGTTTTTTGAGCACGTAAAACAGTGAGCAAACAACGCATAACTGCGAGCTTCTTTGTCTGGTAGATCTACTCGTGCTGAAAGTTCATCCCCAAAAGCGCCTTCAAATGTTATTTTTTCTGATCGCATGATTCCCTTGTGATTTATATTTTGTAATTCACTTAGACAACAGACAAGATAAAAGAAATTTATTACTATGGCTGACCAACCTATACCACTTTTCCATTTAGCATTTCCTGTTTCTAATCTTGACGAAACGCTTACGTTTTATCGGGATGTCCTTGGCTGTGATACCGGACGCAGCTCGGACAAATGGATTGACTTCGATTTCTGGGGACACCAGGTGGTGGCACACTTAAGCCCTGAAGAAGCAGGTAAATCAAGCATGAACGATGTGGACGGACACGCCGTACCGGCCAAACACTTTGGACTGATTCTGGAATGGGAGCAGTGGGAAGAATTAGCCGAACGGTTAGAGAACGAAGGCGTGGATTTCATTATCGAACCATACGTCCGATTTGAAGGCAAGCCCGGCGAACAAGCCACGATGTTCTTCAAGGATCCCAGCGGCAATGCTCTCGAATTCAAAGCGTTCCGCAACAAGGAGCAAATTTTTGCTACGTGATGATCTGATCGTCATGAGTAGTGAGATGTGAGTATTGAGACGGGTTTCTCACTACTCAATACTCATGACTCACTACTAAATTCTTCCTCAATTTCGCTCATCTTCATCGCCAGTTCTTCCCATTCGGCGTAAATTTCAACAAGCTTTCCTTTGAGCTTATCGTATTCTATGGAGATCTCCTTGACTTGCTCCTCATCGTCATAGAAGTCCGGTTGAGCCATAAGATTTTCAATCTCATCTTTCCGCTCTTCAAGCTTCTCAATCTCTTCTTCCAGTGGATCGATCTTCTTTTTTAGCGGTTTTAGCTTTTCATGCTTTTTTTGACGCTTTTGCGCAGCAATGCGTCGTTCTTCCTTGCGGGATAACCCGTTATTAGAAGAGCTTGAACTGTTATCTTGTTGATTCTCAGCTTTGTTAGCCTCTTCGCGTTCTTCGACTTTATCCAGATAATAAGAGACGTTTCCGTGAAAGGTATTTGTCTCATTAGGACGCACTTCCAGCACTTTATCAACAATAGGATCAAGGAAATCGCGATCGTGACTTACAATCATGCAGGTACCCTCGTACTGATCGAGTGCCTGCTGAAGAATTTCTTTGGATTGCATATCGAGGTGGTTGGTGGGCTCGTCAAAGATCAAGAAGTTGGCTGGCTGAACGAGCATGCGTGCCAAGGCAAGACGACTTTTTTCTCCACCGGATAGCACCGAGACTTTTTTAAAGACGTCATCGCCCTGGAAAAGGAAGCATCCCAGAATAGTTCGCAGCTGGGTTTCGTCCGTTTTGGGGGCGGCTTCTCGCATAATTTCAAAAACCGTTTTGTTGAGATCTAGCTCATCGGCCTGGTGCTGTGCAAAGTAAGAAGTTGTCACATTGTGTCCGGGTTCGCGTTCACCGGCATCAAAATCTTCAAGTTCGGCAAGTATGCGAATCATCGTCGATTTACCGGCCCCATTGGGACCTAAAACTGCAATTTTATCTCCGCGATCGATGGAGTAGGAGAGATCTTTAAAAACGACATTGTCGTCGTATTGTTTACGGATGTTTTTCAGCCTCATCACCACCGCACCACTTCGTTCGGGCGGAGGAAATTCAAAGAAAATTTCTTCCTCCCGTTCATCCAGCTCGATTTTATCCATTTTCTCCAGCTGTTTGATTCGGCTCTGTACCTGCGCGGCTTTGCTGGCGTTATATCGAAATTTGTCGATAAACTCTTGGATTTCCTTGATCTCCTGCTGCTGGTTTTCATAGGCCTTGCGAAGATGTTCTTTCCGCTCGGCATGTTTTTCCTCGTAATAATCGTAATTACCGGCATAATCCAGCATATTCCCAAACTCCAGCGCCAGCGTTCGGGTCGTAATCTTATTTAGAAACGCCTTGTCATGCGATACAATGATGACTGCACCCTCATAGCCATTTAAAAACTGCTCGATCCAGCGGAGCGATTCAATATCGAGGTGATTTGTAGGCTCATCCAGCAGCAAATACATCGGGCGTTGGAGTAGCAACTTTCCCAGTGCGATACGCATCAGCCAGCCACCGCTGAACTCAGTCGTTGATCTCCCAAAATCATCCGGCGTAAAACCGAGACCCATTAACACCTTTTCGATGTTCGATTCCAGCGAATAGGCTCCCGATTGTTCAATGCGATTCTGAAGTCTGCCCACTTCCTCCATCGCTGACTTATATTCCGGTGTTCCTTGCTCGAGTGTGGCCAGCTCTTCTCGCGCTTGCTGCACCTTGTTTTCAAGCTTCTGAATATCAGCGAAGGCACTTTCCATCTCTTCATAAACGGTGAGGTCGGGATCAGGATCGACGCCATCCTGGGGCAGGTAGCCGACCGTAGCCGCCTTTGACATGGTGATATTTCCACCATTGGGTTCAATTTCGCCGGCAATAATTTTAAGCAGCGTCGATTTACCGGCGCCATTGGGACCTACGAGTCCCACCCGTTCGCCCGGATTAATGATTGTGCTTATGCCGTCGAGCAGGGTTTCATCGCCAAAAGAAAGTGATATGTTTTCGAGTTGAAGCAAGGAGATAAGTTCTTTAAAATTGGCACTTAATATAATCAACACAGCGCTTTGGCTAAATGTTAATTTTAGATAATATTTAGCATTTACTTATCGAGATAGGACTAAATCAATAAGGTTTTTGAATGAGGTGTAATACTGCTATTTTTGGTCTATGTATTTACTGATATTTTATTTAGCGCTTGCTATCGGAGTATCGTTTCTGTGTTCCATTCTGGAAGCAGTTCTACTTTCAGTAAGCCATTCGTATATCGCTATTATGGAGCGGAAAGGGGCCAAGACGGGGAAACTCCTGCGCCAATATAAAGAGGATGTTGATCGACCGCTTTCAGCCATTCTGAGTTTAAATACCATCGCTCATACTGTGGGTGCTGCCGGAGTGGGTGCCCAGGCCCAAATTGTTTTTGGGGATGCCTATGTGGCGATAACATCAGCCGTACTTACCTTTTTAATTTTGGTGCTCTCCGAAATTATCCCCAAAACCATTGGGGCGACTTACTGGAGAAAACTGGCTCCAGCATCAGCAAAAACACTTCGTGTGCTACTATTTTTGATGTATCCATTGGTCATAATGTCGCAGGCTATTACACGATGGCTTGCAGAGGATGAAAAAATGCCGAGCTTTAGTCGGGAAGAGTTTGGGGCCTTGGCAGATCGCGGAGTGGAAGAAGGTATTTTTGAGGAAGAGGAATCTCGCATTTTTAAAAATTTGATCCGCTTTAACTCACTGCGCGTTAAAGATATTATGACTCCACGCACTGTAGTGGTCGGTTTTGATGAAACGCTAAAAATCGAGGATGTCAGTGATAATGTAGAAAAACTGCATTTTTCACGTATCCCGGTGTATGGTAATGCTCGTGATGAAGTAACCGGCTATGTGCTTAAAAATGATCTGTTATTGATGATGGCACGGGGAGAAAGTGATAAGAAACTCAAAGAGTTGAAACGTGATATTCTGATTGTGCCTGAGGTGATGCCGTTGCAGGACTTTTTTGAGCAGCTGATGAAAAAGCAAGAGCATATTGCCATTGTGGTTGATGAATACGGCGGATTTGCCGGTGTTGTTAGTATGGAAGATCTGGTTGAAACCTTGCTTGGGATGGAAATTATTGATGAGGTGGACACAATTGAGGATATGCAGAAAATGGCCCGTAAAAAATGGATGGAGCGCGCCAAACGACTGGGTATTGTTCCTGAAGAGACAGAAGAAAGTCCATCGGTAAATCCATCATCTTAGCAAAAAATAATCCCCAATTTTTCCTGCCTTAGGGGATGTTTTTTGGGATAGGATTGAATCTCCATCAGAAAAAAATGTATGTGTTACGCACGCACATCATACTATATCTATTAAAGTCAACAGCCTATGGGCAGAGGCAGGCAAGTCTGCAATTGATATTTTTAAGAATTTTTATATTTAAGATGGTTATACTTTCAACGGTGAGGCCCTTTTAATAGAGAAAGTGTACAGGGTTGGTAAAAGATCAGCTGTTAAATGATATGACTATCGGAAATAAAGGTGAGGATTGCCTTGGAAAAAGCTGGGCAGAAAATATTAAAAAAGGGGATGAAAGAGCATTTGAAAAGCTCTTTTTTGAGTATTTTCAGGATCTTACTCGGTATGCCATTCAGATTACAGCATCGCAGTCGCAAGCAAAAGATATTGTTCAGGAAGTATTTTACAAGCTTTGGAAAGGTCGAAAGCAATGGCAAATTCGTTCATCACTAAAAGCCTATTTGTATAGAGCGGTACATAACGAAGCTCTCAATCACATCGATCGGCATAGCAATCGGCAGGAAACCAGGGAGCAGTTAGCAATTTTAAAGAGTAAAAAGGCTAATCCAGAGAGTTTCAATCCATCTTCAAAGCTTGTGGACAACATTTGGGAAATAGTGTCTGAGTTGCCAGAGCGACGCCAATCTGTTTTTGTTTTACATCGGAAGCATGGACTATCATATAAGGAGATCGCACAAGTATTGAATATTAGGCGTAAAACGGTCGAAAATCATATGGGGCATGCACTTGACGATATCCGAAGAAAAATGGATTCTGATCATTTATAGGCAGGTTTTCCACTTTTTTTACCACAAAATAAAATTTTAAAAAACCTTTGGGGGGATCCCGTTTCACAGTTGTCTTATTAGTGAAGGTCTGACAACCAAAAGGTTTGTGTTAATTATTATATAGATGAATTCAGAAGAATTAAATTATCAGCTCTTGGCTTCCTATATGGCTGGGGAATGTACTTCGGAAGAGGAAAAGATTATTGCTGAATGGGCTCAGGACTCTCAGAATAGAAAAAAGCTGGAGAAGTTTAAGCGTATTTGGAATGCTGCTGAGCATAAAAAAAAGGGCGCAGGTGAGGTTAATGTGTCCAGGGAATGGAACCGGTTACAAGGTCGTATTTCGACCAGGGATGGAAAAGTAGCAACGAAAATGAATCGGAAAGGGAAATCTTTTCGAAGTTCATCGATTCATTCCTTTGGGCACTTTGCCATGCGCATTGCAGCCATTTTTCTGGTAACGGGATTGATCGGTGTTTTTGTTTACCAAAACTGGGAGGAACCCAAGCCTGAAAAGGCTAAGGAGACGGTATTGCGAACGATAAGTACCGATAATGCTCAACGAGCTAACTTTACGCTTGGTGACGGCAGCAGCGTGCACTTGAATGCGGGGAGTACTGTTGAGGTGCCTGACAAGTTTGAATCTGATCGGCGCGAGGTATATCTGGAAGGAGAAGCCTATTTTGATGTGGAAAGTAATCCCGATAAACCCTTTGTTATCCATTCGCGCGAATCAACGATTGAGGTTCTTGGGACCTCCTTTTCAATTCGTTCGTACGACGAAGACGGGCACGTTCGTGTGGTCGTAGAAGAGGGTACGGTATCTCTAAAGGCAAAGGATGAAAACCAAAATGAAGAGGCCACACTCTCGGCCAATGAGCTTGGGTTGTATAATTTGGAAAATAGCTCGATTGAGAAAAGTGAAATAAAGGATATGCAGCTTTATATGAGCTGGCGCGATGGATATTTGAAATTTCAGGATGAGCCTATGAAGAATGTAGCCAAGGATTTTGAGCGTCGGTATGGGGTGGAGGTTCTTTTTGATGATCCGGACTTACAAGAACTTTCCCTTACGGCATACCTTAAAAGCAGATCCCTGAAAAATGTATTAGATGTGATCGCAAAGTCTTTGGATATAACGTACGAGCTAAATGATGATGAAGTAACTTTTATGAACTAAATAGAACAACCAATAAAAAAATAAACAGGAAGGATCAGTGGGATTAAGTAAATCATAATTGGAGAATTAAAGCGCAAGTTCTGTCGCTTTGTTAATCGTTTTAAAAATAAAAACAATCCAATCGGAGGTTTTATGAAAGAAATGTTATTACAAATATTCAAAAGGTCAGCGTGTTATTGCCTGGCTCTGTTACTGCTAACACCGGTAAGTCAGGCCTTTAGCGCTGAAGCTCAGGGACAGTATCTGACATCGGTATCATCAGAATCGGTTAGTAGTTCATTTTATTCCGTTAGCAAATATGCTGACGATATACCCGAACTGCAGAAATCGGTATCGGTGCAGACAGAAGCTACACCACTTAATGAAGTGCTTGAAGATATTGTGCAGCAGGCCGACTTGGGAATAGCCTATAATGCTAAGCTGCAGTCATTGAGTCAGCCGGTTTCTGTGAGTTTACAGGATGTTTCGGCTGCAAAGGCGATAGAAAAAGTATTGGCATCTACAGAATATGAAGCGGCTATTTCTCAAACCCGTGAAATTATTCTTAAAGAGCGCCCCGAGCCACAACCTATTGAAATAGCCATGGAGCAGGAGATATCGGGTACGGTTACTGATGCGCAAACAGGCGATCCGCTGCCCGGGGTAAATGTACGGGCTACTGAAGATCCTTCTATGGGAACCTCAACCAATCAGGATGGGGAATACACGCTTTCTGTACCCGACGAGGTGACCTCTCTGACGTTTTCTTTTGTGGGATACCAAGAGCAGGAAGTAGCTATTGACGGCCGCTCAACAGTTGATGTCTCCTTAGAACCAGAGGTTGAAGCACTTGAAGATGTAGTGGTAACGGCGTTGGGCATTAATCGTGATGAGCGTTCTATCGGTTATGCATCCCAAGAAGTTGGTGGAGAAGATTTAACGTATTCCAGAGATCAAAACGTTCTTGGATCTTTGTCGGGTAAAATTTCCGGCGTACAAATTTCTGGTTCTTCCGGTGCAAGTATGGGAGGAACTCAAACCATTAAAATTCGCGGCGTGAATTCAATAAGTGGTGAAGGACAGCCGCTCATTGTGGTTGACGGAACTCCAATTTCAAATCAGAACTTTGCCGGAAGTGGTGGAGCAGATTTTGGTAACTTGGCCCAAGATGTAAACCCAAATGATGTGGAGTCTGTAAACGTATTAAAGGGTCCTGCTGCTTCAGCTTTATACGGAATTCGTGGTGAGCACGGTGTTGTTATGATTACTACGAAAGGTGGTGCAGATGGAGAAGATTTTTCTGTTGAACTAAACTCTGGTATGGAGGTGCAGCGCGCTGCCAACTTCATGGATTACCAGAATCAGTATGGTGCGGGATATTCCCAAGAATTCCCTACACTCGACAATGGAGATCCATATGTAGAAGCTCATGCTGATGAAAGCTGGGGACCTAAAATGGATGGAACTCCAGTCCGCCAGTTTCAAAGTTTTTATCCGCAAGATCCCCAATATGGCGAACTGACACCATTTGAGCCTCAGCCTGATAACATCAAAAACTTTTTTGAAACCGGGTACAAATCTAATCAGGGATTAACAATTTCGGGTGGTGGTGAAATGAGTAATTACCGGCTGAGTTTTAATGATTCCCGTACGGATGGTGTATATCCGAATACTTGGCAAAAAAGAAATAACTTGGGAGTCAGCGGCGATATTGATGTCAGTGAAGACTGGACATTTTCAACCAATGTAAATTATGCACGAAACAGTGGCCAGCGTCCGCCTCAGGGATATGGATTTGGATCCCAATATTTCCGTCAGTGGTTCCAGCGCAGTGCAGACATGGAAGAATTGCAAGATTATAAGTACGATGATGGAACAATAAAGCATTGGAACCTGTCGGGTTATGGTGAAGGAGATACACCTTCTCCATTATATTGGTCGAACCCTTATTTCGTAGCGCATGAGAATCCAACCAACGATGACCGCAACCGAGTGTTTGGCGATTTTGGGGTAGAGTTCAATGCTACTTCAAATCTGCTTATCAGTGCTTCGGTACGTGGTGATGTTTACGTACAGAATATTGAGGGAAGAACTGCTTTTGGCGGAGTAGGAACGCCTGGTTATTCAGTAGAAAAGCATGAAAACAGAGAGATGAATTACGATCTTTCTGCCCAATATACAGAGTCGTGGGATAAACTCTCTTTGGATGCGACGTTAGGTACAAATATGTTTGAAAGTAACTATTCGTATCTTGAACAAGAAACTGTGGGTGGCTTATCAACACCCGGGTACTATAATATTGAAGCTTCCGTAGATCGGCCTAATAACACTTCCTACAAACAAGAAAAAATAATTTTGAGTGCTTATGGGTTAGCTACTTTGGGTTATGATGATACCTATTTCCTCGATCTTAGTGTCAGGAATGATAAATCATCGACGCTCCCCGAAGATAATAACTCATATTGGTATCCGTCAGTTTCGGGTAGTTTCGTATTTAGCGAGGTTGTTGACTGGGAGCCGTTGTCATTTGGTAAACTCAGATTGAGTTATGCACAGGCTGGTTCCGACTTGAGTCCTTATCAGACTACTCCTTTTTATAATATTGGAACCAATTATGACGGAACGAATACACTTTCGGTGCCAAATAATCTGAACAATCCTGAAATACAACCATCATTCTCTCATTCTTATGAGGGTGGTGTTGACTTAAGTTTCTTTAA
Organism: Bacteroidota bacterium; assembly: GCA_051746985.1. Taxonomy (GTDB): domain Bacteria; phylum Bacteroidota; class Rhodothermia; order Balneolales; family Balneolaceae; genus Fodinibius. The sequence continues at coordinate 49,546 of JBNJFP010000004.1, read as the reverse complement.
TAGGTTGGAATTGAGTTTCACTTATTATGAACAACAAAGTGAAAACCAAATTATCCCGTTAGATATCTCTGGGACAAGTGGATATAACACTGCTACTATTAATGCCGGACTTATCGAAAACAAGGGTATAGAAGTTGAACTTTCCGGCACACCTATTGAGTCCGATAATTTTGCGTGGAACTCAAACTTCAACTTGGGAAGAAATCAAAATCAGGTTGTTGAGTTACACCCTGATATTGATGTTTACACCCATGATAGCCACAGTTATTCTCTTGTCTCAAGTTATTTGAATTCCTACGAAGGCGAATCATTTGGTCGGCTTGTTGGTCAGGCATATCAGCGTGATGAGGAAACCGGTCAGATCTTGTTAGATGATAATAATATGCCGATGTGGACAGATGCTACCCATGATTTCGGTGGCGTTCTGCCAGAATTTACCGGTGGTTTCCAGAACGTGTTTAACTATAAGAACTTTAGCTTGGCTACGATGATTAGCTTTCAGTCTGGCGGACAGTTCTTTAGTTGGTCACGAATGTTAGCTCACAAAACAGGTTTGGCTCCTCAGACAGCCGCAACAAATGACAAAGGTAATAATGTCCGCGATCCTGTTTCAGAAGGTGGAGGAGTAAAAGTTGAGGGAATATCAGAATCTACTGGAGATGAAGTTACGGCTTATGTTAATGCCCGTGACTATTACAACGGAATACTTGGTGATGATATATATGAGGATTGGGTAACCGATGCTTCATATATAAAGTTGAATGAAGTCAAGCTGGGATATCAATTGGGTAATACAATAACGGAGAAATTGCCGGTTAGATCCGCAGAAGTTGCTGTTTATGCCAAAAATCCGGTAATGATTTGGCAAGCAGCACCCGATGGATTAGATCCCTCAGAGTTGTCCACGGGTAGCCAAGATATTACTTGGACTGAAACCGGCCAGCTGAATTCTGTTCGTACATTCGGAATGAACTTAAGCTTAACTTTCTAAGAGTATTACTATGAAGAAATTAATTTTATCAATAACGATTATTGCGTTTGTAGTTAGTAGCTGCGATATCGCAAGTTTTGATGATGATATTAACGATAATCCAAACTTGCCCAGTGAAGCTGAGTCTTCGCAGCTTATTGCTAATGCTATGCTATCCCTTCCGGGATTAAGCTCATCCCCGCAGGGAGAATATAATGCCCAGTACCTATCAGAAACAATATATATTGATGGGTCGTTATATCCACAGGCTACAACCAGTTTTTACTGGTTGTATGAGGGACCGCTACAAAATCTACAAACAGCAATCGATAATTCGGATAATGCTAATGAAGTGGCTGTAGCAAAAATCTTAAAAGGATATTTCTTCTGGCATACTACTGATCGATGGGGCGATATTCCCTATTCAGAGGCCTTGGAAGGAGTGGAAGATTTTACACCTGCTTACGATACGCAAGAGGATATATACGAAAGTATCTTCACCTCGCTTAAAGATGCAGGAGATGAGCTCGATACCTCAGGTTCGCTCAGTAATGATATCATCTATGACGGAGATATCGAGAAATGGGAAAAGTTGAGTAATACCATACGTCTGTTGATGGCACTTCGATTATCCGAAGTAGATGAACAATGGGCCGAAGATGAGTTTAATTCTGCTCTCGATGACGGTATTATGACCTCAAATGACGATAATCTTGTTTTCCAACATCTGGAAGATGAGAATAATGAGAATTATTGGCACGACCAGATTGTTCGTCAGTCTCGAGAATGGTGGGCCCTTAGTGAACGTCTTGTTGATATGATGGAGCCTGTAGATGATCCACGGTTGTCTGTCTATGGTGATCCGGCGAACTCAAGTGGTGATTTTGTAGGGTTGCCCTATGGTACAACTGATGATGATCAACTCAACACAGATGATTATTCTCTGTTAGGTGCTGATATTCACGAACAAGATGCGCCCGTTTATTTGGTGACCTATGCTCAGGCACTGTTTGCAGTTGCGGAAGCAGCTGAACGTGGATGGGTAACTGGTGAAGATCCGGTTACCAATTATAATGAGGCTGTTGAGGCTTCAATTGTTCAGTGGACTGGCAGTGATGATGGAGTGCAGGGTTATTTGCAAGAGGAGCCCTATGATCCCAATGCTGCAATCGAGCAAATTGCCACTCAACGATATATCCATTTGTATATGCATGGATATGAAGCATGGGCAGAGTATCGACGAACTGGATATCCTGATAATATGGTAAACCCAGAAGGTAGGAATGTGCCACTTAGACAAGCCTATACTTCAGATGAAGCCCTTAATAATACAGAAAATTATGAGGAGGCTGTGGACCGTCAGTTTGGCGGAGAGAATACTATTAATGGCCGCCTCTGGTGGGATGTAGATTAATTTTCAATTAACGGGTTATATTCCCGATAATACAACGGTTTAACGAACACTATAAAAGGCACAGAGAGTTACTTTCTGTGCCTTTTATGTATTAACATAACCTATTTTTAAGAATCTTATGAAGTACAGAGTTATACCCACATTTTTAATTGTCCTTTTAATTGTTGGCACGGTCGCGTGCGACACCTCACAGAAGCAAGATCTTGAACAAGTTGTAGCAAATACCTCTGATCATTTTGTGCCCGATGGCCGAGTAGCCTTATTTGATGTGCAGTTGCAGTCGACTAATGGCGAATGGACCCTGAAAGGAGAAACCAATTTATCGGAAGCTAAAAATGCGCTTCTGGATTCTCTTTCCAGCCGCGATATTACGGCTATTGACAGCATTAAGGTACTTCCAGATGAAGAATTAGAAGGCAATACACTTGGCATTATTAACAATTCTGTAGCCAATCTTCGGTCAGAGCCCTCGCACCCTGCGCAGCTGGTTACCCAGGCCACGCTTGGTATGCCGGTGAAGGTGCTCAAAAAACAGGGCAGTTGGTATCTCATTCAAACGCCCGATGATTACCTTTCGTGGGTGGATTATGGTGGCGTGGAGCCCATGGATGAGGAAAAGTATGAGGACTGGAAAGAAGCAGATAAAATTATTTACCTCGAAACCAATGGCTATGCCTATGAAGATCCGAGCAGCGAGGCGACCAAGGTTTCGGATCTGGTAAGCGGCAGCATCCTCAAAACAACTGGCACTACAGGAAATTATTACGAGGTAAGCTATCCCGACGGCAGAACCGGTTTCGTAAGTCGTTCTGAGGCACGCTCGTTTGACGACTGGAAGGCCTCTGTGGAAGCCTCGGAAAATGATCTTGTTGCACAGGCAAAATCACTCAAAGGTGCGCCTTATCTTTGGGGAGGGACATCCTCAAAAGGAATGGATTGCAGCGGCTTCACCAAGACGATTTATTTTATGAATGGCTGGGTAATTCCTCGAGATGCTTCCCAGCAAATTCATGCGGGTGAACTTGTTGATACTTCTGATGGATTTGATAATCTGCGTCCGGGTGACTTGTTATTCTTTGGTCAGGAAGCGACCGAAGAACGCGACCGGCGCGTGGTGCACGTGGGCATGTGGATTGGCGACGATCAGTTTATCCACTCGGCCGGACGGGTTAAAATAAGCAGCGTTGACCCCGAATCGGAATACTATGATGAATACAATCTTAATCGATATCTCGAAACACGTCGCTACCTTCAGCATAAGGAAGGCAACATCATCGACGTTGAAAATATGTACCAAATTTAGGGTAGCTTACACGTGACTTTTGATTTGAAAACAAGCCCGTTTCTTTTTGTCCTACTTGCCGCAGCTATATTGGGGGGATGCAATTCCGCGCCCCAAACGACGGCTGAGCTCCAAGATCACATTAATGAACGGTTGTATTCTGTGGATGGTACTTTTGCCGTTGGTTTTCTGGATCCCACGAGTGGAGATTCGCTCTTTATCAACGAACGAGAGATGTTCCATGCTGCAAGTACCATGAAGACGCCAGTAATGATTGAGCTGTTCAAACAGGCCGAAGCGGGCGTTTTTTCACTGGATGATTCCATTGAAGTCAAAAATGAGTTTCGCAGCATTGTGGACAGTAGTCGCTATCAGATGGATCTGGGTGAAGATAGTGAGGAAGAGTTATATGGTGTTATTGGTAAAAAACGTCCCATCAGGAAACTGATTAACGATATGATTACCATGAGCAGTAACCTGGCTACCAATATCCTCATTGAAAAAGTGGGCGCACAGAATGTGACGCAGACGATGCGTGATTATGGGGCCGACAGCATTAAAGTGCTGCGCGGGGTCGAAGATATAAAAGCTTTTGAGCAGGGACTAAGTAATCGCACTACCGCTTTTGATGAGGTTGTGATCTACGATAAACTGGCGCGTGGTGAGGCCGTTGGCACAGAAGCATCTGAGGAGATGATCAGGATTCTGAAACAGCAGAAATTTAACGAGATGATTCCCGCCCGCCTACCCGAAGACGTTGAAGTTGCTCATAAAACGGGATGGATTACCGGCGTGAATCATGATGTGGGAATTGTAGAACTACCCGATGGACAACGGTATGTGTTGGTTCTTCTTTCGAAAGAAGCAGAAGACCGCGATCAGGTGCTCGACGCTTTTGCAGATATTTCCCGATCTATTCACGATTTCGTTACAAAGTAACTCAAAAAAATATTATTTAATGATTAATGTAATTCAACTGGGACTGGGTCCCATAGGACAGCGCCTTAGCCGTTATCTTCATGAACGCGATGGCATCCAAATTGTCGGGGCCGTTGATCCCGATCTCAAAAAAACGGGTAACGATGTAGGTGAACTTGCCGGCATAGAGAAGCTGGGTGTAGATGTTTCGGCCGACCTTAACTCGTGTAGGGCGATCGAAAAGGCCGATGTAGCGGTAATTTCAACCGTTTCATCTCTACAGAAAATAGAACCTCAAATAAAAGAGGTTGCTGCTTATGGGCTGGATATCGTTTCCACTTGCGAGGAGCTTTCGCATCCCTGGCAAAGCCAGCCCGATATTGCCCGCCGCATCAACAAATACTGCACCGAAAACGATGTTGCGTGCGTGGGAACGGGTGTTAATCCTGGTTTTTTGATGGATTATTTGCCATCAGTTCTGACCTCCGTCTGCCAGCAGGTTGATCACATAAAAGTGGAGCGCGTGCAGGATGCGCGTCCCCGGAGAAAACCATTCCGTGATAAAATTGGGGTGGGGCTTACGGAAGAAGAATTTGAAGAAAAACGAGAAAAAATACGTCATGTGGGACTTCCCGAATCTGTTTATATGATTGCCGATGCCATGAACTGGGAGCTGAACAACGTTAGTGAAATGCTGGTGCCGGTCCGGGCCGAGTGTCCTATCCAAACAGAAAGCGGAACCGTAGCCCGTGGAGAAGTTGCCGGGGTGCGGCAGGTAGCTCGGGGCTATCATAATGAACGGGAAGTTATTACGTTAGTTTTTAAGGCGGCCGTTGGTATTGAACAACCACACGATAGTATTCATGTTTTTGGAGATCCGGAGTTTACTTCAACCATTGATGGCGGAATAAATGGTGATATTGCAACTTCGGCTATTGTTGTGAATGCCATTCGGGCTATCGGCAGGGCAACGTCAGGCTTAAGGACGATGCTCGATATTACGGCCCCCGCATATTTTAGCGGATAACGTATCCATACAGAATAACTTATTTAAAGATGATTAAAAAGATACTGATGGTTGTATTGGGCGTTACCTTTCTGGCATCATGTAAAAGTAAATCTGGTTTTACGGTGTATGAAAATCCCATTCAGTTTGATTCTACGCGGACCGCGTTGTCGCTGGAGTATTTAGAAAATCGCTACGGGATTACAAAAAAAAGGCCTACTATCGATCCCCAAATGGTGGTTGTACACTGGACGGCCACATCCTCTTTTGAGGACACCTTCGCGTATTTTGATGCTCCTACGCTGCCCGGATCGCGTACTGCCATCGATGATGCCAGCAATCTCAATGTCTCTGCGCATTACTTGGTGAAACGCAATGGGGAGGTGCATCAGTTGTTGCCGGATACCGTTTTTGCTCGTCATGTTATTGGACTAAATAACAGTGCCATTGGCATCGAAAACGTGGGCAGTGATACAGACCGGCTTACCGAAGCTCAGCTCGAAGCCAACACGAAACTAATTAAAGAGCTCAATGAGAAACATGATATTGAGTATCTCATCGGGCATTTTGAATACTTGGCTTTTGAGAACCACCACTTGTGGAAAGAACTCGACGATGGCTATCGTACTAAGAAGGTTGATCCGAGTAATGAATTTATGCTGCGCCTGCGCAAAAATCTCAGTGATTGGGATTTAAGTCTGAAGGGTCCTCCCGAAACGGTAGTGCCATTACTTAGCAGGCAATAATTAAGAAGGCTTTGCAAAACCATACCATGTCATGCTGAACTTGCCGCGTCCCGACCCTTTGGGGTTTCAGCATCTATAAGCCAATTTTTTTAGCAGATCCTGATCCGCCAGCTGGCGGACAGGCTGACACGGGTTTTACTAAGCCCTCAATTCAACCAATTTCTATTTTTGGTACCCCGGCCCCCGAACCACCCGTCCGGGAGTTGCTCCGGTATGTTCGCCATCCTTTAGCACCTGTGTGCCATTGACGAATACATGCTCTACGCCCTCAGCATATTGATGGGGATCGGTATAGGTGGCTTTGCCTTCAATAGTTTCGGGATCAAAAATGACCACATCGGCAAAATGTCCCTCTTTTAGATATCCTCGATCTTCAATCTTTAGGTTTGTGGCAGGCAGCCCCGTCAGCCGGTGGATGGCTTCTTGTAGCGGAATTACCTGTTCATTGCGAACATACTTGCCCAGCAAACGAGCGAAAGTACCGTAGGTTCGGGGATGGGTGCTGGATTCGAGAACTTCGCCTTCGGCAGCTACCGAACGCGCATCAGAGCCAAAACTCATATACGGTTGCTCTATTTTGCGTTTTACATTTTCTTCAGACATCACAAAAAAGACCGAGCCGATGTCACCGCCATTTGCAATAAGCAGATCCAGAATGGTTGGAATAGGATCGGTGCCGCGCTGATCGCTGACTTCCTCCAAGCTTTTTCCGTTATATTTTTTAAGTGAATCAACTGCAAATTCCAGTAGTAAAATATTGTCCGGCGACCCGGCCAGCTGATAAAAGTTTTCCCAGTCGGTATCTTTGCTGTTCATCTCGGACTCAATCTTTTTTCGGGTATCGGGATCTTTAAGTCGCTCGATAAAATCAGCCGTTGACCCTTCTTGCGACCAGGGCGGGGTAGTGGCATCGATGCCTGTTGAAGCAGCCGTATAGGTGTACATATTGGCCGAAATATTATGGTCGAGTGTGCGGAGGGAATCGATCCTATGGAAAACGGTATCCAGTTTGGACCAGTTTTGTTCTCCGGCAGCTTTCAAGTGATAGATTTGCGCGTCAATATCTGCTTCGGTGGCAATTTCAAAGAATTCGTCAGTAGCTTCTAAGAGGTTATTGCCTTCGCTGCGAATATGCGAAACGTAGGTGCCATCGTATTTAGCGGCTGCTTTGGAGAGGGCAATAAGTTCATCTGTATCCGCAAACCAGGCTGGAGCATAAATGAGTGATGTGCCCACGCCCATGGCACCTTCTTCCATCGCTTCGTGCACAAGCTCTTGCATCTGGGCCAATTCCTCATCAGTGGGGGCGCGGTCTTCACGTCCAATCACATTTACACGAAGTGTAGTTGCTCCTACAAACGATGCCACATTGGGACTTACGCCCTCATCGGTCAGATGCTCTAAAAATCCGCCAAGCGTTCGCCACGGCTGGTCGTCGTGCATGTCTTCATTTAAAGGACCCATTGAGGAACCTTCGCCAAAAATTTCGAGCGTTACGCCCTGTTTGATATCACTCATCGACCGACCGTCATTAAGCAAGCTGTGATTGGCCCAGCTCAGCATGTTGATGAATCCCGGCGCCACCGTTTTTCCCTCGGCGTCAACGGTTGTTTCAGCCGTGGCAGATTCGAGATCACCGATGGTGGCAATGGTATCGGCTTTAATGCCAATATCAGCAGTTGTGGGGTCATCTGACGTGCCGTCATAGACCGTTCCATTTTTGATGATGATATCGTAGTCTGAGGAACATCCCAACATCATAAATAGAGCGATTGTCAGTGCCCAGAAATAAAATAGTTTTACACGCATCCGGTTTCGTTTTTCATTAAAAATTTGTTAGCTATGATATCAAATTTCTACAGCTTTGCTACAAGTAAATAGTACGAATTGTTAATCTAATAAATGGGGACGGTGAGATGAAATCAATAGTTGTTAAATCATTTGTAGTACTTCTTGCGGCAGCCATGGTAGCATGTCAGTCATCGGAGTCGCTTACCGACGATCAACTCAAAGGAGAAGCCCCTGAAGAGGTTGCTACGTTGGCAGAGATGATTGAAGAATCCCCGGTTTTTTCGGCCAACCTGACGGGCGTTGCTTTTTACGATCCGGAGGATAGTTCGATGATCTACAGTCAAAATGGAGATCATTATTTCACCCCGGCCTCGAATACCAAACTATTTACGTTTTATACGGGATTGAAAATGCTGCCTGATTCCATAAAAGCGCTTGAATACGAAGTCCGCGGCGATTCGCTGATCTTCTGGGGAACGGGTGATCCGTCGTTTTTACATCCCGACTTTGGCAATGATAAGGTGTATGAATTTTTAAAGGATCGGGAAGAGGATCTGTATTTTGCGGATACCAACTTTGATGATGAGTTGTTGGGGCCCGGGTGGTCGTGGAGCGATTACCAGTATTATTATCAGCCGGAAAAAGTGCCGTTTCCGATCGTTGGAAATATCGCCCGGTTTACTATTCAGGAGATCGAGACACGAAAAATTGCCGAAACCGATAGCGGAATGGCGGTTTCGCCCAAGTATTTTCGGGAGTATATAGAAGAAAATGAAGAAGGTGATGATTTTCTGTATCGGGGCATGACGGATAATACCTTTGATTATAAATTAGAGTCGGATACCAGCAGCTATACTATTGACAAACCGTTCCATTATGATCCTGAGCTGGTAACCCAGATGTTGTCTGATACGCTTGGAAAGAAGGTTGAGTATATCGATGCCGAGCGTCCTAAATCCCCCAAAAAACTTTATAGCATAAAGTCGGATACCGCATATAAACGCATGTTACGGCCAAGTGATAACTTTATTGCCGAGCAGTTGTTGCTTGTAGCGGCTTCGGAGATGGAAAAACCACTAAACTCTCGGATGGTTATTGATAAGATGAAAGAAGATCATCTGGATATTCTGCCGAAGGAACCGCAGTGGGTTGATGGGTCGGGATTGTCGCGCTACAATATGTTTACGCCTGCTTCAATGATATATTTGTTGGAAGCTATTGATGAGGAGTTTGATGATGATGCCGAGCTTTTCCACTTGCTGCCTGCAGGTGGAGAAAATGGTACGATAAGCAGCTGGTATGCTCCGAAAGACGATCGTGAAGATCCGTATGTGTTTGCCAAAACGGGTACGTTGAGCAATAACCATTCGCTCAGCGGCTATCTGTTAACCGAGAGCGGCAAGAAACTCTATTTCAGCTTTATGAATAATCACTATGTGGGTTCCTCGTCGGTGGTAAAGCAGGAGATGGATAAAGTGCTCTGGTATATGCACCAGAATTTTTAAGATTTGGTGATGGTGTGAGCTTTTAAGGATCAGTCAAACAGTTTGTCGTGAATACGTTTAACCATGGGAACAGTATGTTGGGCATCCACAAGGATATTTAGGTTTCCCTTGGTTTTACTGTACGAGAACATATTGATGGTAACTTGGTCTGTTTGATCGAGGATGTCAAGCATCAGTTGACGATCGCCGGTTTTGCAACCCACCAAGCTGATAATTCCTTGTCCGGAGGTTTGAGAGACCTTGCCGTAGGATCGCAGTTGCGTTACAGCTTTTTCAATTTGATCTCCATCCTTAATGGCAATAGAAACTGAAGCTTCGGTAGTGGTGACTACGTCAACCGGGAGCTGGTGCCAGCGGAGTACGTCAAAGACATCAGCCAAAAACTGGTATCCCATCACGGTTTGCAAAGAGGTGACGGTGATAATAGTGCAATGTTCCTTGTAGGTAATAGCTTTTACATGCTGATCATTTGCAGACTCACTCGATATGCGTGTGCCGTTGGCATCAGGAGTAAAAATATTTTTAACGTGAATGGGGATTTTGTGCTTTGCAGCTGGTTTCGTAGTCGAAGGATGCAAGACTTTAGCCCCAAAATAGGCCAGTTCAGTCGCTTCCTGAAAGCTGAGCTGCGGGATGGGCCGGGCATTCTCAACCACGCGCGGATCGCAGGTATAAATCCCGCTGACGTCGGTCCATATTTCGATAGCATTGGCATTTAGGGCAGCACCGACGAGGCTGGCCGAATAGTCCGATCCCTCAAAACCAAGGGTGGTGATGTTTTCGTTGGCATCCATTCCGTAGTAGCCTCCCATAACGGGTATATTACCGGTGGAGATCTTCTGTTGCAGAGATTTTATCTTGCTGGAGATAAATTCAAAGTCTGGGGAAGCTTTTCCAAAGTTAGAATTGGTACGGATAATCTGAGTAGTATCCAACCAGGTTGTAAATAATCCCGCTGCGTATCCACACTCTGCAAAAAGGTAAGAAGATAGTCGTTCCCCAATCGAAGCTATCACATCTTTAAGCTGTTCTGTAAGCTCCTGCTGATTGTGGATGGTGGCAAGATGCTCTTTTAATTCCTCGATATGAATGTCAATCCAGCTGTGACAGGCTTCAAGGGTTTGGTTGGAATCATCATAATTAGCTAAAAAATGTTCGACGATATTATTGTGTCGGGCTGCAATCTCAGTGGCCATTTTGTGTGCTTCTTGGGGATTGTCAATAGCTTTGTGGGCTGATTTTAGCAAGGCTCGGGTAGTTTGAGCGGTCGCCGAGACAATAACAAAAGGCGCGTCGTAGGTTTTAATAATATTGATAACCTGTTTCCAGGTCTGGGCATCCTCCATGGAGGTGCCGCCAAATTTGAGGATCCGCATCAGCTGCAAATGGTTAAATAATGATTTTCTGTTGAGCGTAAAAAAGGAGGGGGAATCCTTATTTGCAAATCAATTTTGAGCAATAATCTCCCTCGCTCGTTTAAAGCCCTTTTCTTTAAGCAGACCTTCATTTTCTTCCAAAAAATTCTTGACCTGGTTGATGGGGATGGCCTGCGTGATGCCATAATTGATGCGTGTCTTTTGTTCCACAAATATAGAATCGGAGTAGGGACGAGTAATTTTCGAGTAATCATCCCCGCCGGGGCGCGGTACGAGAACGTTTTCTTTGCTGGCCGTTGATGAACTGGCCATGCCCACCCACTGAAACGAGTTATAATTGTCGTTGGTAGCTAAAATAAGTCCCCCGCTGATGCCAGGATTAAAGGTCGCGTCCGTAACAAAAAAGCGATCGTTCCAGCTTTCCGAAGAGCTGGCCAGGCCCCGGGTAATCATGGCATAGCTTTTAGGAAATCCGAGAATGTAAAGGAATGATCCCAGCTGCAGAAATTCACTGTTACCCGCTTCTATAGAAAGGGGGTACAGATCGAGATTGCCCGTCTGTTCGAATTCTACACTCAGTAAGGCTAAATCAGAGCGTCTGTCGGTAGCTAAAATATCAAAAGGTTGTAAATCAAAAGAGGAATAAACCAGGCTTGTTTCATTTTTTTTGATGCTGATAGACTCTATAAACGTCTCCTCGGGGATGTCGTCGCCTTCGTAATAGGTGATAAGCGTATCGGGAAAACTGACGGTATGTTCGCAGGTTATAAGCAGCGACCTGTTATTGTTTTTATCCAAAATAATAGCCGTACCCCCCGAACTTTCCTCAGCCGTAGAAGTGTTGCTGGCAATATCTTTGGGATTATTGGTTTTGATATCGGCCAGCGTAATTGCTTTGCCATCGAAATTGTAGTTATCATAAAATCCCGAGGCGACGATACGCACAACCGACTGCTGGGCATTTTTGAGCAGATGGCTAACATCCGACTGCGGAAATGCCGCGGTGTAATACTCGGAATAGGATTCCCGCTCTTGGCTGTTGGCTGATTGTCTATCAGATGTGGACTGTTGCGATCCACTGCAGCTAATCAGCAAACTGCAAATCGTTAAAGACAATATGGTTACTAAAAGATTCCTCATCGTACTTAGCAAACTGTAATTTTATTGTAATAATTCAAACTACCTTTTTTAGGATCTCGTACGAATAATCCAGCGGATAGTTCTGATATTTTGTAGATATCCTCTACCGAATTTTAGCGCTTCGCTATAAATTGAATGGCACTTTATGAACATTCTTAACGTTGCAAAAATCCTGCGGTACAAATAATAGTGGCACTTGGCAGTATTAATATCATTTATAACGGCGAAATATTTTATTTATGCGTAATACCTCAACCTCCTACAAGCTAAATGCCAACACTTTCGATCTTCCCAATGCGATTTACGATGCTCCAGGCCTGACGATTGGTTCGCATGACGTACAATCAATTTTGCTGAGTACAAATTTGAGCTATATCGCCAATTTAGATATTGATGCTGTTTTAATTGTCCACCCTTTTGATCCAACCCAGGAAGTAAATGAGGCGATCCATCGTTTTTGTGAGGGGCCCACTTTTTTAGGTATTGGCGGAGGCTATAGGCAAAAAGAGAATATGTTAGCGTTGGCCGAAAAAGCTGATCAACAAAATGCTGATGGCGTTGTAATTTCTCGACCCACTTCTCCGGAGCTGATACGAAAGGTAAGCCAGCGAATTAATACCAAACTTATTTACACGGTGATGTATGAAGAGGAGAATTATGGTGGGTTTATCGAGGCCGGAGTTGATATCTTAAACATCACTACCGGAGAAAGCACCCCTCAGACCATCCGTAATATACGTGAATATCATCCCGATATTCCCATCATGGCCAATGGCGGGCCTTTTGATTCCACGATCCGTGAAACGATTGCAAGCGGTGCCGATGCCATTGTGTATAATCCTCCCACGGCCACAGAAATGATCCGGGTAATATTTGATGAATTTCGCAATGCCGTGAGTAATCTGGAGCATTAGGTTTTTAATTCCCCATCTTTAAAAAAGGTGCTGATCTCTTTAATCGTTTTGGCATTTTTAATGTGATCTATCGCTTCGGCTTCGCTTAGGTGAGAGGCCAGCTTGGCCAGCATTTTCAGGCTTTTTTCGTAGGGCACCGTGCGGGGGGAGATCAGCAGAAAAATAAGGTGTACCTCTTCTTTCAGTCCCGGGTATGTAATGCCTTGCGGACTAATGCCCAAAAACAGCGTAGGCTCATTAACAAAAGAAGACCTGATTTTAGTGATGGCTACGCCCGGAATATCACCCGGCAAGTTATCGGGATCGACATTGAGAATATTTTTCGTCAGACTTTCGAGTACATCCGGCTTGTCGCCAAAGTGGGGGTTGAGCATTTGGGTAAGCGCATCAGAGGCAGTTGCGGCATTCAAATCGAAAGCGATATGCCGGGATTCGATATCGGGCAATTGCGCTGTGCGTTCAATACGAAGTTTAACTCCAACATTACTGCCTGCTTCCTGCTCATTGGGATAAACCGTCAAAAAGTTATTATTCGGATATCGTTCTGCAATAAGACCGGGCAGCCGCTCGAGATCTTTATCCCATGAGATGGACCCTTCGCGTGAACTGAGCAACACGAATAAATCGTTTTCGTCGATGGTAAGTTTGTTGGAGATAAGATTACTCCAATTTTTAATATCCAGGAAGGTGACTTCCAGTTCCGGTTCTGAATGTTCAATAACCTTACTTAACGAAGAGTGCATGTTTTCGGGGGAAAAGACAATCAGCTGAGCACCCAGCTCATTAATAATATTTTTAATATCCCGAATAGCCCCGGCAAAACCGCGCTCCCGATCAGCATTTTCCGGGATCGCAAGAATAATTCTTTCGGATGTGTTGATGGGATGAACAATACGAGAGACGAGAATGAGCTGCTTGCTTTCTTCGAGCACGCGATCCAAAATACTGCCGAAAATGCGCTGTTTGGCCGAAGGTTCTCCGTTCCATCCTATGATGATATCGGAAATCCGTAGTTCTTTGGCTGCTCGCATTATACCATTGGCAATATTCATATCCACCCGGGTGACGGGGGTAACCGGCACATCGGCTGCAGCGGCATGTACTACGGCATGGCCGAGCATATTTTCTGTTGCAGCCACCTGGGCTTCTACATCACCCTTTTCTGGGGCTACGGTCAAAGGAAATATCGGTTCGGCCGTGTTTTCATCACGGATAATCATAGCTAAATCAATCATGGCTTGTGAGGTAACCGGGTTGGCCAGTGGAACAAGAATACGTTGCGGAGCTTCAGAAGGTTGGTAAGGCTTTTTTTGCTCTTCAAGAGCCAGTTTGCGTCCGAACTTCTCGGTAAGCCAAGGCCCAACCAGGCAGGTAAGCAAAATCATAATAACAACCGCGTTGACGACATCGGCGCTGAAAAGCTCAATGTCGTATCCAACCAAGGTGACGGCCAGCGTGGCAGCGGCCTGGGCTACGGATAATCCAAAAATCGACATCTGCTCGTGAGCCGTGTATCCGTAAATTTTGCTGATGACGGTGGCGGCTAAAAACTTTCCAACTAATACCAGTCCAGTAAATAGACCGGCCATAACCCATATTTCGGTCCCTTCGATAAGCACAGATACATCCACCAGCATACCCGTGGAGATCAGAAAGAACGGAATGAACAGCGTATTACCCACAAATTGAATGCGGCTCATCAGTGGGCTGGAGCCCGGCACAAGCCGGTTTAGGGAAAGTCCGGCAAGAAAAGCCCCGATAATTGCGGCCAGACCTACAAAATCTGCGATAAAGGAAGCCAGAAAAAGAACGGTCACCAGAAACACAAATTCGGTGTTGGTATCGTTGCGTGTGTCTTTGAAAAACCATCGTCCCAAACGTGGTAGGCCGTACATCATCACAAAGGTATAAACAGAAACAAGGGAGATGAACGTGAGCCAGAAAGCAGGCCCAATATCCCCGGTTACCGCCCCAGCCACAACTGCCAGAATAAGCAGCGATAGGGTATCGGTGACGATGGTGCCACCCATGGTCATAGTGATAGCTTTGTTTTTGGTAATGCCAATGCGCTCGGCTACAGGATAGGCCAACAGGGTGTGGGATCCTACAATTGAACCGAGGAGCAGGGCAGAGTAGAGATCAAAATCAAGCAAATAAATGCCCACGATTAAAGCGCCAATTTGTGGGATAAAAAAGGAGAACAACCCAAATACAATGCTGCGGCCTTTCAGTTTTTCAAACTTGTTGAGATCAATTTCGAGACCTGCGATAAACATCAGAAATAATAATCCCACGGTTCCCAGCAGTTCCATGGTGCTGCCGCGTTGTAAAACACCGAGTGCGTATGGTCCCACGATAATGCCGGCGACAATATGTCCGACCAGTCCCGGCACTTTAATAAGCCGAAAGAGCATGGGAGCCAGGAAAACAATAAGCATCACCGTGGCAAAAACCAGCACGGGATCTTGGAAAGGGAGCGACAGATCGGGAAAATTCATAGAGGATGTAGGAGTAAAATCGAGATTGCATTTATATTGAATGCAAAAGGCTCCTAAATTAACAGAAAATGCCTTACAATGCATTTAGAAAAGTGATTAAAAATTTTAGATCCTCGAATTCTATTTGATATCTTCCCATTTGAAAAATCAATAACAACCTATAAGCAAGTACCTTATTTTGGATATTTTTACTGCTGCTCCGCATCACGACGTATTAATGTTGGTTCTTCAAGTGGGAATACTGTTGCTTGCTGCTCGTGCGCTGGGAGAAGTAGCGCAGCGACTGGGACAACCATCGGTTGTGGGTGAAATTTTAGCCGGAATTGTTTTAGGGCCATCACTATTGAGCACCATTTTTCCGGAATTTGGGAACTTGATGATTCCCCAAAACGAGGTGCAGGGCTACCTTTTGGAAACAGTTAGTTTATTGGGAGCGATGTTCCTTTTGCTGATAACGGGACTCGAAACTGATATTAAACTCATTAAACGACATGCCAAAACAGCCATCGGCGTGTCATTCGGTGGGATTACCGTCACTTTTGCTACCGGTTTTTTATTGGGACAGTATCTGCCTGATTTTCTGGTTGCCGATCCGGAAAATAGACTAATTTTTGAGCTTTTTGTTGCCGTTTCAATGTCAATTTCAGCCATTCCGGTTATCGCCAAGGTGCTCATGGACCTTGATTTGATGCGCCGCGACATTGGTCAGACGATTATCGCTGCGGGAATGAGTGACGATACCACCGGATGGATTTTGCTATCTATTGTTGCCGGTTTGGCCAGTGGTGAGGCGGTGACGATAGGTTCGGTCCTCGAAATTGTAGGGAGCGTGCTGGCCTTTATGGTACTTAGTTTTACAATAGGACGCTGGATTGTTCGCAAACTGCTTACTTACGTGCAAGACCAGGTTGAAAGCACTGATCGCCTGTTAACACTGGTGGTTGTAATGACGTTTCTTTGGGGAGCAATAACGCAAGCGTTACATCTTGAAGCCGTACTTGGGGCATTCGTCATGGGGATTTTATTTGGTACCATGCCGCGGCTGCCCGAAAGTGTTGTTCATAAACTGGAAAGTTTAGCATTGGCGGTATTTGCCCCAATCTTCTTTGCAGTGGCGGGTCTCAAAGTAAATATGCTAAACCTATTTGAGCCAACACTCCTCATTATTACAGGGGTTGTCATTGCAATAGCAACACTGGGTAAGGTAGTGGGAACCTACTTTGGGGCTCGGGTCATAGGGGGCAAAGATCACTGGTCAGCGCTCAGTTTTGGGGCTGGACTTAATGCCCGAGGAGCCATGGAAATTATTATTGCCACTATTGGATTGAATTTGGGAATTCTCGCACAAGATATGTTTTCCATTATTGTGGTGATGGCGATGGCTACTTCCTTAATGGCACCATCGGCGCTGCGCTGGGTACTAAGTAAAGTAGAAATGGGCAGTGAGGAAGAAGCCAGACTGAAGAAAGAAGAAATGGAAGCGGAGAGTTTGATTGCCGGGATACATCGTATTTTACTACCCGTACGCTACCGTTCACAGGGCTTGGATGAAAATGCCATACAATCGGTCGAGGCTAAGATTCTGGAACTTATGGGTAAGGAATCGGAGCTTTCGCTTACATTATTTACTGTTGCTAAAAATGGAGAAGAAAAGGATAAATATGAGTCCTACCTCGAAGAGCTGGCAACGCATTTTAATCAGGATGAAATTGTAACGAGAGTGGCCGAGAACAGGAAAATTGGGGACGCTATCTTAGATGAGGCAGCTAAAGATTATGAGTTGCTGGTGCTTGGAGCTACCGAACAACGGGCTAACGCATCACACCTGTTTAGTCCGCTTGTTGATTACCTTACGCGAGTGGCACCTTGTCCAACCCTGATTGTACAGGGATGCAAGGCAGGTCATGAATGGAATCCCCAGAGAATTTTGGTACCTACCAATGGATCTGAAGCAGCTAAAAATGCAGTGGATCTTGGATTTTATATTGCCAAGTCTGACCTGCAAAAAGAGGTTACTATTCTAAACGTTATCGTGGAAAAACAGCAGACTACCCCTTACCATGTCCGCCAATTTAAGCAGGAAAGTGAGATGGAAATTGCAAAAAATATTATGTCGGATCTAAAGGATCTTGGGGATGCAATGGAGGTTAAGACGCAAACGGTTGTTGAGCGCGGCGAAAGTCCCGAACAGGCGATATACAATTTTACAGTGGATAACCAGGTTGATCTCATCATCCTGGGTACCAATGTCCGCCCCGGTTCGCACCGACTTTATCTTGGGCATCGCGTGGAAACGATCATCGAGCAAAGCCCTTGTCCCGTATTGGTATTAAACACCTAAAGTTAGAAAAGTTGAGGTGTTCTATTAATGATTGGGATTTATTATAAATAGCTTAGAAAATAACTATCTATTTTTTCGGACCTTGTTTTTGGTTCATTGCTAAAACTTGTATTATAGCATTCTTAATCCTATAAATGTTATTCAACACTCCATGAGGCAAATAAATATATTCAACATCAATTGTTGTTATATTTTATCACATTGTCATGGATTGGTTATTCAAGGATGGGTCCATAGATTATTTTAATCTCCGCCTAAGGTTGCAATCTGCATATCCATTGCAACGAGATCTCCAAGTAAATCAGTGTAAATAGAAAACGTAAAAACTACATGAAGCACGAAAAACTAAAAAAGCAACTGGGATTATTTGATGTGTATGCCATCAGTACGGGCGCAATGTTCAGTTCTGGATTTTTTTTGCTGCCGGGTATTGCAAGTGCCTATAGTGGTCCATCCGTTATTATTGCCTATTTGATTGGCGGTATTTTAGTGCTACCTGCCATGTTAAGTGTAGCTGAACTATCAACAGCATTACCCCGAGCAGGTGGCCCATATTATTTCCTCGATCGCAGTTTGGGACCTATGGTAGGAACGGTTGGCGGCCTTGGCACATGGATGGCTCTTATTTTTAAAAGTGCATTTGCACTGGTAGGTATGGGGGCATATCTGGGGTTGTTTTTTGATGTGCAAATAAAGCCCATTGCTGTTACGCTGACGCTGCTGTTCATGGTCATGAACATTATCGGCGTTAAGAAAACTACCAAGCTGCAAAATGCATTTGTGGTCATCCTCATTGGTATCCTCATATTATTTGTAGTCGAAGGGTTATTTGAGCTTTTTGGAATTGGGATGCAGCAGGTGGCAGAAACACAGTTAACGCCCTTTTTGCCCTTTGGTTATGAGGGATTGTTGGCAACAGTGGGATTGGTATTTGTTTCGTATGCAGGGTTAACCCAAATTGCCAGCGTAGCCGAAGAAGTGAAAAATCCAGATCGTAATATCCCATTGGGGATGATTTTGTCGCTCCTCACCGCTACGGTGATATATGTGCTCGGTGTTTTTGTGATGGTAGGTGTGCTTGATCCCGATACCCTGCGCAATGATTTAACACCGGTAGCAACAGCTGCCGTGGAATTTTTTGACCTGTTCCCTGATCCTGTGGGACTTATTTTAATCGTCATTGCAGCCATTGCCGCTTTTGCCTCTACCGGTAATGCGGGAATTATGTCGGCGGCGCGCTATCCATTGGCTATGGCTCGTGACAATTTGATCTGGAAAAAGATGTCGCAGGTAGGGCGTTTTAAAACCCCGTCGTTGTCTATTCTCATTACGGCCGGCATTATGATCACATTTATCTTGGTGATGAATGTTGAAGACATTGCCAAGCTGGCCAGTGCATTCATGTTGATGATCTTTGGATTGTTGAATCTGGCCGTTATTGTTATGCGCGAGAGTAAGATCGAAGAATATGATCCGGGATTTCATGCCCCGCTTTATCCCTGGCTGCAGATTGCGGGAATGTTAATTTCGACGCTTCTAATTATTGAGATGGGAATTCTGGCTATCGCCTTTACTGGTTTGATGACGGTGGCATGCGTGGGCTGGTATTTCTATTACGCTTATGCCAGAGTTCAGCGTCAGGGAGCGATTTATCATGTGCATGCCCGACTGGGAGAACGTCGCTACCGCGGACTTGAAACTGAGATGCGTGATATTTTACGCGAAAAAGGATTGCGCGAAGAAGATCCCTATGAACAAATTGTAGCGCGGTCGGTAGTTATTGATGAGAAACGAGGTGATTTGAGCTACAATACCATCATTAAACAGGTAGCGCAGCAAATGGCACCTCGCTTCCATATCGAAGCTGATGCCTTGAGCGACCTTTTCATTAAGGCGCAGGATACCGGTACCGTACCTTTGGGCAGAGGAGTAGTAATCAATCATATTAGAATTGACCGGGATCGCCCGACCGAAATGGCTCTGGTTCGCATCCCCGAAAGTATCAAGCTTAGTACCGAGGGGTATCATCCGCTAAATAACAATGGACAAGCTGATTCCGAAAAAATATGCGCAATTTTATTTATTGTTAGCTCTGAAAATAATTCGGGAGCACATCTGCGTACTTTAGCGCATTTAGCGGAGATGGTCGATAATCCATCATTCATAAAACGGTGGAATACCGCAAGGCACGAGGGAGAACTTCGGGAAGTATTGCTGCGTGATGAACGCTTTATCAATATCACCGTAAGCATGGAGAATAAAACCAGGATGATGAGTGGCCAAAAAATTAAAGAGATAGATCTGCCCGGCGAAAGTCTGATTGCTATCGT
The DNA here is from genome assembly GCA_051746985.1 of Bacteroidota bacterium. Taxonomy (GTDB): domain Bacteria; phylum Bacteroidota; class Rhodothermia; order Balneolales; family Balneolaceae; genus Fodinibius. The sequence continues at coordinate 29,315 of JBNJFP010000004.1, read as the reverse complement.
CAAAAGAGATGGAAAAATTACCATCCCTCATGGTAATACTATTATTAAGGAAGGTGATAAGCTGTCAATTATCGGAGAAAAACAGGATATCGAAACGATTAAAGAAATGATAAAGTAGCTTTAGCTGATAAGTGATTGTAATCATTTCAAAAATAACTATTTAAAGACCTTAGCATTTTGCCAAAATTAGATGAATCAAAAAAATTAAAAAAAGAGTTAAATCTTTTTGATGTCTATGCCATTGCAACGGGAGCGATGTTCAGTTCCGGATTTTTTCTGCTCCCGGGTATAGCCGCCGCCGAAACAGGCCCATCTGTATTCTTAGCATACCTTGTTTCGGGATTATTGATTTTACCAACCATGTTTAGTGTGGCCGAGCTCTCTACAGCACTGCCCCGTGCAGGCGGCACCTACTATATTATTGATCGAAGCCTTGGCCCTTTAATGGGGAGTATCGGAGGTTTCGGATCGTGGTTGGCACTGGTTCTTAAAAGTGCTTTTGCACTCATTGGGATGGGAGCGTACATCGCTATTTTCTACGAAGTCAACATTACTATTGTAGCGGTAGCCCTTACCATTGCTTTTGGAGCGTTAAATATTGTTGGAGCTAAAGAAACGACGACCCTTCAGAAAGTGCTGGTGGCAACACTGATCACTATTATGTTTGGATATATCGTTCAGGGGGCAGCTCATTTGCTTTCGATGGATATTCTTGGCATCACTGAAGAACAATTTACCCCATTTTTTACGAATGGTCCCCGTGGATTTTTTGCCACCGTGGGAATGGTGTTTGTTTCGTATGCGGGGTTAACAAAAGTGGCAAGTATTGCTGAAGAGGTTAAAAATCCCGATCGCAATATCCCGTTGGGTATGTTCCTTTCGGTACTCTCGGCAATTATTGTCTATGCCGTTGGTGTTTATTTGATGGTAGCTGTATTGGATCCCGAAGCCTTCCGCCAAGACCTAACGCCGGTCGCGACTGCGGGCGAAGTGTTCATGGATTGGCTTCCTGGTGATACAGGACTCCTTTTGATTGTCATAGCTGCTATTGCTGCATTTGCATCTACAGGTAATGCCGGAATAATGTCCGCTTCGCGATACCCAATGGCCATGGCGCGCGATCATTTGGTCCGAAAAGATTTTGCAGATATAAGTCGCTTTGATACTCCATTGAAATCCATTTTAGCTACTGTTGCACTAATGCTTTTTTTCTTGCTGGCGTTTAACGTTGAGTCGGTAGCCAAGCTGGCCAGTGCGTTTCAGCTGTTGCTGTTTGCATTGCTCAACCTCTGTGTAATTGTGATGCGTGAGAGCCAGATAAAAGAGTATGATCCCGGATTTAATTCTCCGTGGTATCCCTGGCTGCAAATTGCAGGTATGGTGCTTTCATTTATACTCATTTTTGAGATGGGCTTGCTTTCGATTTTGTTTACGGTAGCTGTTTCGGTGTTTGCTGTAGGTTGGTATTACTATTATGCTCATGGAAAGGTAGAAAGAAGTGGAGCTATTTTTCACGTGCATGCACGGCTGGGTAAAAAACAAGACTCGGGACTTGAAACCGAAATGCGAGGAATTCTTCGGGAGAAAGGACTTAAAGAAGAAGATCCCTATGAACAAGTTGTAGCACAGGCAGCCGTTATTGATGAGGAAAATGAGAAGTTGAGCTACAAAACCATTATTGACCAGGCTTCAGATATATTTTCTCAGCGCCTTGATATCGATAAAGAGCAGCTGATAAGCAGGTTTTGTGAAGAACAGGATTTGGGTACCATACCGCTCGGTAATAACACAGTTATCAATCATATTCGAATTGATAAAGAGTGTGATCCACAAATGGTGTTGGTCCGGATTCCCAAAAGTATCACCGTATCAACCGAAGGTTTTGAGATTCTTGATGAAGAGCAGACAGGAGATTTCGAGAATTTATCGGCGATTATCTTTTTAATTAGTTCCACAGAACGCTCAACACAACATTTGCGTCTTCTTGCACACCTGGCCGAAATGATAGACACCAAACGATTTATTGAACGGTGGAGAGAAGCAAAAAACGAATCAGAATTGCGTGAAATTTTACTTCGGGATGAACGCTTTATTAATATCTCTGTCAATAAGAACGATATTACCCGTAAACTAATTGGTAAACGAATTAAAGAGATAGATCTGCCGGGCGAAAGTCTTATTGCCATCCTTAAAAGGAACGGAGAAATTAATATCCCTCACGGAGATACTGTCATAGAAGAAGACGATGAGTTATCGGTCATTGGGGAAGTAGAAGATATTGAGGCAGTAAAAGAGTGGGAGAAGTCTGTAGGGTAGCATTTGTTTAACTAACATTTTTCTGCTACCGTGCTGCCTTTCATTCACGTGCATGTAGCGCTGACAAATATTTATTGACTATTTATCAGGATACCTTCCCGGAAGGTAGTTCAATGGCATGCTTTATATATCAGGAATATGTTGCTCGGTTTACAATAAGACTACCAGGCTCGCGACAATAAATCCAAAGAGAATAAATGCCAGCGCTGCACCTATGGATGTGGAGAAATCATCAGATGTTACGGGTTTGCCATTGGCCTTTGAGCTAAAGGGCAAAAGCTGCAGCGGATTTTTAGCTATTTGTGATAAGTTTTCTGCCAACTTAATTCCACTTTCTTCAGCCAGGCCAAAGAACCGGTCGGGAAGTTGCACGAAAGCATATCGAACCGCATCTGCCGGTTTGCGGTAAAACCAGTCAGTATCGATGGCAATATGTGGAGTTCCTTCCAACTTTTTGCGAAGAAGCCAGAAACCTACAAAAGTAAATACCAGAATCTGCATCATTTCAACAAGGTGATAGATCGTATATGGTTCGTAATCTACGGCGTAGGGCAAGTAGCTGTACAGCAGGTTGGGATAAACGCCAAACAGTGTACATAAAAAGGCGCCCATACCCATTGCTATCTTCATATTTAAGGGGACGTCTGAGACGCTAAATTCGCTCTTCTTTTCCCCAAACCAAGTGAAATAGGGAAGTTTGAGCCCGGTGTGCAAGAATGTACCGACGGAAGCTAAAATAAGCAGCAGCATGACCGTGGGAAAGTGTGCGGCACCCGCAGAACTTACTACCATTGATTTGCTGATAAATCCGTTAAACAAAGGAAATCCCGAAATGGAGAATGCCCCAATCATATATAGTCCTACAACCACCGGCATCTTTTTAGCAAAGCCACCAAGCTCTGTCAGCTTGCTTTTTCCGGTGGCATAAATCACGGCTCCAGCTCCCATAAACAACAGTGATTTATATAAAATGTGGCTAAAGGCGTGAGCCGTAGTTCCGTTGATCGCCATCTCGGTGCCGATTCCAACCCCGGCAACCATGTAACCAACCTGACTGACGATATGATACGCCAGAATTTCGCGGATATCATTCACCAGTACGGCATAGACAACGCCATAAAGAGCCATTGCTACGCCCCAGTACACCAGGATATCCCAGCCAGGGAATAGGCGAATTAAAATATAGACGGCTGATTTCGTCGTGAAAGCACTCATAAATACCGCACCGGTGATGGTGGCACGGGGATAGGCGTCAGCAAGCCAGGCATGTAGTGGAGGAATGGCTGAGTTTAATCCTACTCCAAGAAGCATAAAGATATTAGCCAGGGAATAGGTTTGTTCCAGGTTTTCTATCAAGAAGGATCCTCCACTATTCAAGTGTAGTAAAATACCGCTAAACAGCAATCCGCCCCCAAAAATGTGAACGAGTACGTAGCGCATTCCGGCCTTATCGGAAGCCTCAGTTTGTCGGGCCCAGATCAACCAGGTAGAGGCCGCGGCCATAATTTCCCAAAAAATAAAGAGGGTAAAGAAATCACCGGCAAAGGTAACGCCCAGCGCACCACCGGCATAGGCAAGGGCAGAACTTTGTTGTCCCAAGTCTTTCAGGTGAAACGCATATACGCCACCAATGATGGCGATCATCACGAAGATTGTCCCAAAGATGCGACTCAGCGAATCAACAGCAAGAAGGTGCAACTCATAGCTTGCAAAGGGCAGTTGTAGCAGGCTTCCTTCGGGAAGATTCCATAGTACACCCAACGCTACCAGCGGAAATAGTACAAAGGCACTACTTCTGAGGCGCTCCGGTATCAACGGAAGCAGAAATGCCCCGAGAATTAAAATAATTGCAGGTACAGAAAGAAGCTCAACGATCATAGTAATCTTCGTCGCTTAAAATGAAAAGTTTGCCTACCCACTTAGAGATATAGATGATAGCTACGCATCCCACAAAACCCCATATTGCATAAAATGCGGGGATGTGGTTCCACCAGTGAGGGTCCTTGATTTTCATAAACCCAAATTCCAATATCAAGCTGATGATAAATACGATGCCAAGCGCTATCCAATGCCACTTCTTCATAGGTACAAGGGTTAAAAAATGGTTGAAGCTATTTCGGTTGCTAAATCAAAAAAGTTGAAAAACAGGTCGGGATAAATCCCAAACAGCACCGATAAAATGGCCGTGCCGGTAAGCGGAACAACCATAAAGGGCGATGCCTCGGAATGGTCTTCAAGTTCTGGCCCCCCTTTTTTAAAGTAGGCTCTGTGGATGATCGGGAAAAAGTATCCAACGTTAAGTAACCCACTAATAACTAAAATGATGAGCGGAATCATCATTTCGCCCTCAAGAACTCCCGAGGCAAGATACCATTTGCTTACAAATCCATTTATAGGAGGAATACCGGCCAAGCCCATAGAACCAATTGTAAAGGCTCCCATTGTCCAGGGCATTACCTTAGCAATACCGTTCATATTGCTGATATTCTTTTTATGGAGATTCACCATGATAGCTCCCGCACAGAAAAATAGGGTGATTTTCATAGTGGCGTGCGTTGAAATGTGCATGATACTGCCAATCAGACCAGTTTCGGTAAGTAGTGCGGCACCTAAAACGATGTACGAAAGATGTCCAACGGTGGAGTAGGCCAGTCTCCGTTTTAAATTATCTTGAGCAAATGCCAGCAGTGATGCTACAATGATGGTGACACCTGCCAGAACCATCAGTATTTCGTTAAGCCCGAACTCGGCCATCACATCGGGACCGAAGATAAAGCCAACTACGCGGATAATGCCAAATACCCCAGACTTTACCACGGCTACCGCGTGCAGCAAAGCACTAACGGGCGTGGGAGCTGCCATAGCAGAAGGCAGCCAGCTGTGCAGCGGCATGATGCCTGCCTTAACGCCTACGCCACCCAAAAAGAGTAAGAAAATAACGACCGCCATGGAATGCGATAGCTCCACATCACCAAAAATTCCGCCAGCCTGAAAATCGAGTGTGCCGGTTAGGGAATAGGTGATTCCTGCTGCTGCAATAAGTAGCAGCCCCGCTGTTAAAGTGTACGTCAGATATTTGCGTCCCGCGGCAATAGCTTTCTTGTTTTCGCTGTGAATCACCAAGGGGTAGGTGGCCAGCGTAAGCATCTCGTAGAAAATGATGAAGGTCAAGAGGTTTCCGGAAAAGGCAATGCCAATGGTAGAGGATAAACAGATAGCAAAGCTGGCAAAATAGCGGGTTTGTTTTTTCTCATTGTGTCCCCGCATGTAGCCGATGGAGTAAAATGAGGTGAAGATCCAAAGTCCTGATGCAATAATAGCAAAGAAAACACCGAAGGTGTCGGCTGCAAGCACGAGTGGGAGGTCGGGAGCTATTTCAAGGAGCGTGATTTCAACCGTTTCGCCTTCTAGTGCAGAGGGGACGAGCGTGAGCACAAGTCCAAACTTTATGAGTCCGGCCAGGATGGTCCAGAACTCTCGAAGGTTAGGCTTGTTAGAACTCAGCAATATAAACGGAACCGCTGCAAGCGAAACCAGAACTGCTAATAAAGGAATATATGTAAGCTCCATGTTTATGCGTAAATAACTTGGTTTAAAATCCTGCCGGGAACATTGTTACAATAACGTCAACGATATAAGCATTAAAAATACCTACGATCAACAGTCCGAGTGCCATGATGCCCATGGGCATCATCATGCTAAAGTCAACTTCATTTTTCTCGGCTGGCGTCTGAGCCATTTCGGCAACCTCGCTGGTTTCGGGACTGCGCAGATACACTTTTTCGAGGATGCGGAAGAAGTAAACAGCGTTGAGCAGCGAACTAATCAAAATAACAGCTAATAAAAGCCAGCTGCTGTTTTCGATGGTACCCAATGCGAGATACCACTTGCTGAAAAATCCTGCCAGTGGAGGCAGCCCAACCATTGAGATGGCGGCGGTTGTAAAGGCAGCCATCGTCCACGGATATTTTTTTCGATAGCTATCGTCAAATTTCGTAATCAGTGAATGCCCTTCTTTCAATCGCATGCTGCCCGATACTAAAAACAATAAGGCCTTCATTAATGCGTGGTTAAGCACGTGTAGTATAGCACCAATAAACCCAAAAGGGTTGGCCAGGCTTAATCCCATAATGATGTATCCAATCTGGGAGACGCTGCTGTATGCCAGCATTTTTTTGAGCTCGCTTTGGGCAATAGCCATAATAGATCCGTAAAGGATACCGATTCCAGCAAAAATTCCGATAATGGTGGTCACCGGCAGAGCCGCATCAATGAGCTCTACACCGAACAAAAACAGTACCACGCGGAATAGAATATAGGCGGCCACTTTGGTACCGATAGGCGCAATAATGGCCGATGAAGTGGATGAGGCGTAGGTGTAAGAATCGGGCAGCCAGCCGTGTAGTGGAAACAAGGCTGCTTTTACGCCAATACCAATGACCATTAAAATGATTGCTGCAATAACAGATGAATGTCCAATGACCTCTGGCAACATCTGGTGCATATCAATGATGTTGAGCGTGCCGGTAACGGTATATAAAAATCCAACCCCAAGCAGATAAAGTGATCCGCCAACGGTTCCAATAATCAGGTAACGAAATGCGGCAAACGGTGCTCGCTTTTCGCCGATCGCAATGAGGGCATAGCTGGAAAGTGAGGAAATTTCTAAAAAGACGTAGAGGTTAAAGAGGTCGCCAGTGAGTACCATCCCGTTAAAGCCGAGCATCATCAGCATGGCTACCGAGTAATACCCCATGAACTTGCCGGGAAATTCGTTTTCACTGATCTTTTTGGAATGAATCAGCACTAAAAAGGCGATGGCGTTAATCACTAAGACAATAAATGCGGCAAGCCCGTCATAGACAAACTCTATTCCTACGGGAGGCATCCAACCACCAAAATAATAGCGGACTGTTTCGCCGGTTTGGATCAGATACCATAATCCATAAGCGGAAAAGAAAGTGGCTATTCCCGATCCAGTCAGGGCCAGATGCCATGATAATTTCCGCTTCCATAACCCGATGACGGGAATCAGGATCGCAAATAAGATAAAAGTAATGGGGATTAACGCCGGTATCTCTGATCCGATCATTGAATCTTATCTAAAAGTTCTTCTTCGTTGAGTGTTTCGTAGCGATTATAAATAGTGATGATCAAGGTGAAGGCCACACCCAATGTTGCTACGCCCACCACAATAGCCGTAAGCATGAGCGTGTGCGGCAGGGCATTCATATAGTTAGCTGCCTCGCTAACGGGCAGTCCCTCCATTTTTACGGGCACGGTAGCACCGTCTTTCATGGCTACTGATACAAAAAACAAAATAACGGCTGCCTGAAAGATGGAAAGTCCAATCGTCTTTTTGACGAGATTTTTCTTCATAAGCATGCCATATAACCCGATAGCCAACAAAATAATGGTAAACCAGTAGGCATAATGGCCCATAAAGAAATCAAGCATAGTCTTCACCTTTTACCATATTATCATAAATGAGTACTAATACGGTCATTACCGTAATCCCGATGCCAAGCTCAATAATGAGTATGCCCCAATAACGCAGGTCTGCTGCCTCTAAACCGGGAATGGGCAGTTGTTCGTAATCCAGAAAATAGCCGCCCATGATAAGGGCTACGAGTCCGGTACCAAAATAAATAAGAACGCCAAGAGCCGCATAGGGGGTGGCCAGATATTCTTTAAATTGTAAGTTGGCTATTTCTGTACCGCTTGCAATGCGGACCAACAACAGTGAGGCTGCCAGTAGGGTGCCCCCCTGAAAACCACCGCCGGGCGAATAGTGTCCGTGAAAGATCACATAAAAGCCAAATACCATGATGTAGGGACTCAAAAATCGAGCTCCCAGTAAAATAATGGGACTGTGTTCTCTATTCGTCATCTTCTTCTTGCCCCCGTTTTCTTAACAGTAAAAAACATATTAAACCAGCTGTAAAGATTACGATCTGTTCGCCAAGCGTATCAATACTACGGTAGTCTCCCAAAATTACGGTAACAATATTGGGGGTATGGGCATCATTATATGCTTGCTGGATGTAGTAGGTGCCCGGCACTTCGGTACCTGTGATACTTACCTCCTGATTCATCTGATTATCGGGGTTGCCCCGAAACGGTAAATCGGAGGCCGCAAAAAGCAGCACCGTTGTAAATGCGAGGATTAAAAGTAATTTTAAGTACTTCAATCTACTGTTGTAAATTTAGTTTGATAAATTGCTACGACAAGTAATATGCCGGTTACTCCGGCGCCAACAACAGCTTCCGTAAAGCCAACATCAACCGCCCCCATGGTGGTAAAAAGCAGGGCCATTAAAAAGCTGAATGTAGTAAGCATAACTGCTGCTACGAGCAAATCATCGGCCTCCAGGGCGATGTAGGCAGTAATCAATAAGAATAAAAATAATATGAGTTCGAGTGCCCAGTACATTTGTTAATCTTTTTTAGTATCGAGAAATCGGGGTGAAAGTCCGGAGTTATAGGCGGCCCTTGCCATTGCATGAGCCCCGATAGGATTTGCAAGAAGGATAAAGAGCAAAACCAGGGATAACTTGCCGCTGTTAAGGGTAAGTCCTTCAAAAATAATAAGCCCGATGATGATCAGGATCATCCCCAGCGTATCACTCTTGCTGGTGGCGTGCGTTCGGGAATAGAAATCGGGCAACCGAATGGTGCCGATGCTCCCGATGAGCAGGAAGAATATCCCCAGAACAATAAATACAATGGTTAAAATGTTGGTAATATCAATCATCAAATCGCACCTTTGTAGTTGAGAAGTATTTTGCAATGGTTAGCGACCCGATAAACCCGAGGATAGCATACGCCAGGGTAATATCAATAAACATATCTATCCGGCCATAAACGTATCCGATTAAAATAATTAATACGATGGTCTTGGTCGCAATGGCATTGGTACCAATAAGGCGATCAAATACGGTGGGTCCCTTGATAACCCGGTACGCGGGAACAGCTATAATGGCGGTTAAAACGACTGCGCTAATCAGAAAAAAGATTTCCATTACAGTTCCTCCTTGCTTTCAATAACTTCAAAATCTGATATAACAGGTTGTTTTTCGGTGGTGAATAATTTCAACACCTTTTGGGGCATTTGATCGCTTGCTATGCCCTCGAATGATGAAGGAGTAATGGCATGGACAATAAATTCATCATCATTTATATCCACCGTGAGCGTTCCGGGTGTTAGCGTGATGGAATTGCCTAAAATCATCTTGCAGTGAGGGTTGGGAAAATCCACTTTGAAACGAACCATTGAAGTTTGGATGGGCAAAGAGGGACTTAAAAGAATTTTCGCAACTTCTATTCCCGAAATAACAATTTGTACGAGTAGCCATCCAAAGTAATAAGGGGCATAAAAAAAGCGTAGTTCTTTTAGCACATCCGTTTCATTATCATAAAACGAGAAGGTCTTGAGTTTATAGTTGATTCCCATGACGATACCGACGCTGATGATCCCCATGATGGTGTGT
>JBNJFP010000004.1:0-19409 GCA_051746985.1 Bacteroidota bacterium | reverse complement strand
GGGGGCGTCCACGTGAGCGAATCCAACCGGATGTCGTGATCGCCATCTGACCAGAAATTGTTTCTTGAATCAGAAATGTTTCCCGAATAATGAATGTGTTGTGATTTCATAGTAGTAAGTAATGTATTTGGCAAGGAAAAAGTGTTGTTACGGCTTTCAATATCAAGTCGGTGATCGTTGTTAAAAGGAGTACCGTTAATGGCATTTTGGAGCCCGTCCAAGGCATTGCCGCGGTACGTTATAATAAGGCTGTCTGATTTTATTTCCTGTCGGCCTTCCCGGTTGGTGTATGTGGGTTTGACAGTCGTAACAATGGCGTGATTCACATGTTTTAACCCGTATTCTGCGCCTCCGAAATAGATATTTAAAAAATCGAGGTATCCAAGGTCGAGATTGATGTGTTTGGCTCGCTCAATATGATTGCCAAAAATGATAGTCAGGTCGCTAAACGTCACATCCGCCGAAAAGGGGGTTATATCAATGCCAGAATATTTTATAGACAGCGATTCTTCCTGTTCGTCGTATTCCTCAAGCGCCTCACCAATTTGCTGTTCGGCCTGGGAGGCGGCCAAATAATGGTAGCCAATGATAGCAATCACAAGTACCAAAGCACCTATGAAATAGTATTTTTTATTTTTCATAGATACTGGTTTTCGTTAGTTCGTTAGCTTATTTAGTATCTCATCAAAAGAGTAGGAATCCTCTTCGCTGGCTTTCATATTACGGAGCGTAAATTTGCCTTCTGCCAGTTCGTTGCCGCCCACAATAATAACGTGACGCGCATTTTCACGGTCGGCGTCTTTCATCTGTGCTTTAATCGAGCGACCGATATAATCCATAGACGCAGATAGACCAGCGTTTCGTAATTTAGGCAAATGCTTGAGTCCCCACGTTCGAGCCTCTTCGCCCAGCGTAACGATGTACACATCCAGCATTTCTTCTTCCAAGAGATCGATTCCCAACTCTTCACAAGCGATAAGTAGTCGCTCCATTCCAGAAGCAAACCCCACGGCTGGAGTATGCTGACCGCCAATTTCTTCGATCAGAAGATCATAGCGTCCACCGCCACCCAGTGCATCCTGGGCTCCTAAGTCGGGACTAATGAGCTCAAAAGCGGTGCGGGTGTAGTAATCGAGTCCGCGCACTAAATGCGGATCTTCTTCGAAAGGGATATCGAGTTCTTGTAGCAGTTCTTTAACCCGGGCGTAATGCTTTTCGGTTTCTTCGGTCAGGAAATCCGTAATAACGGGGGCGTTATCAATAAAAGGTTGATCTTCTTCCTCTTTGGAATCCAAAATCCGCAGGGGGTTGTTCTCAAATCGTTTTTGGGATACTTCACTTAGTTCATCAAGGTTCGGCCGAAAGTGATCTTTGAGCGCTTTCGTGTAGGCCTTGCGACTTTCGGGATCACCGACAGAGTTTATTTTCAGCGTGGTATTGCTGATGCCGACGCGGTCATAGATGGACATCATCAGCGCAATGATATCGACGTCGGCAGCGGGATCGTCGGCGCCTATAATTTCGGCTCCAAACTGGTGGAACTGGCGCTGGCGACCTTTTTGCGGCTTTTCGGCACGGAACATGGGTCCGATATAATAGAGATTTTGGGTGCCGCCGCGCTGCTCCAGGTGATGTTCGACAAAAGCACGTGCCACAGGTGCGGTGCATTCGGGGCGCAAAACGTACTGATCCTCACCACGTTCAAAAGCGAACATCTCTTTTGAGACAATATCAGTCAACTGACCCACGCCGCGGGCGATGAGTTCGGTCTGCTCCATGATGGGTGTACGAATCTCTTCGAAGTTAAACTTTTTTGCCTCTTCGTGGATGATGCGCTCAAGTGCTTGCCATTTTCCTACTTCGTCGGGCAGGATGTCCACCATCCCCACATGCGTGCTAAAGGTCTGTTGCGCCATGAAATAAAATCGATTCGGTTCCAAAAATAATTCGCTCCAAAGATAACAGTCTGGTGATAGAATTTCTCACCCAATTCCGTAAGGATAGCTCCAATTTTTGATCTTACTAATAGTTAGTCACTTTTACAGACCTAAAATTATATGAGTAAGTATGATCTTCACAAGCATAATCGGCAATCCATCCGGTTGAAGGGATACGACTATTCTAAACCCGGCTACTATTTTATAACAATCTGCGTAGTTAATCGATATTGTTTTTTTGGGAAAATTGTCGATGGACAAATGATTTTGAACAAATATGGGCAAATCGCTAAAAAGGAATGGTTCAGGACGGAAAAATTACGTGACAATGTTTGCTTGGATGAATTTATCGTAATGCCAAATCACCTACATGGGATAATTGAATTGAAAGGTGGCAGGGACACGGCGCGCCGTGTCCCAACAAAAGAAGAATTTGGCCAGCCAACCAAAAATTCGATCCCTACCATTATTCGTTCGTACAAGTCAGCAGTCACAAAGGCAATAAACGAATTAAATGCCCAGCCAGGCGACAAGGTTTGGCAAAGAAATTATTATGATCATATAATTCGCAACCGGCATGAATTGAATGGGATCCGGAAGTACATTCGAAATAATCCCAAGAATTGGGAGAACGATAAATTAAATCGGTGAATGTATGCAGCAGTGGCGTATTGCAATACGCCACTGCATTATAATTTGATATCCCTGTATATCTGCAAATATCACATCCCCGTCAATACAATTTTTCCAGTGTTTTTGTTGTCCTTCATGTGCTGGTGAGCGGCTTCCACATCCGACCATTCGAATATAGAATCGATCACCGGTTTTAAAACGCCATCCTCAAAAAGAGAAAATGTCTTCGAAGCAAAATCATTGCTGAGCTTGATTTTATATTCTTCTGAGCGGTTGCGCAGGGTCGATCCCATGATCGAAAGACGTTTCCTGAGAATAGGAACAAGGCTTATTTCTTCAACATTGTGTCCCCCTAAAAAGGACAGATAAACCACCCGCCCATCCATGGCCAGTACCTGCATATTTTTGTGCCAGTATGGCTTGCCGATAAAATCCAAGACTATATCAACAGAGTCGGTCCCGATATCGCTGATAATCTCTTCGGCATAATTTTGCTCTTTGTAATTGTAGGCAAAGTCGGCTCCCAGTTCTTTAGCCGTATCCAGTTTGTGTGGTTTACCGGCCGTAGCGATGATGCGGGCATTATATAAATTATGAGCCAACTGAATAGCTGATGTGCCTACACCGCTGCCAGCCGCGTGAATGAGTACGGTTTCTTTTTCTTGCAGCCTGCCCAGCCAACTCAGCGCCTGAAAAGCCGTCAAAAAGGTTTCAGGGATGGCCGCCGCTTCCTCGAAAGAAAGGTTCTCCGGCATAACCATCGCCATATCTTCGTGGATGGTACAGTATTCGGCATATCCGCCGCCGGGCAGCAGGCCGAAAACCCGATCACCGGGTTCCCATCTTGTGACGCTGGAGCCTGTTTCTTCTACTACTCCGGACATCTCCAATCCCAATATGTCGGGGGCACCTTTGGGGGGATCATAGTTACCGGTTCGCTGCAACAGGTCGGCTCGGTTGAGGGCCGTGGCTTCAATTTTTACAAGGATTTGATTTGCCACTGGGTCCGGCTTTGGAGCTTCATCAATAATCAATTTCGAATGCTTTCCCGGATTTTCTACTTGAACAGCTTTCATATATTGCAGCAGTTTTATCGTGTTTGTTTAAAGAATTGCTGAATTTGTTTGAGTGCTGTATCGATAAGATTTTTTACATCATCAGACAAATTAAAGAGCAAAATACAGCCGGTAAAAATAATTGTTATCACCGATGAACGAACCACCAAGTCTATCACAAAATTATAGAGGTACGGAATTTGCCACGAGATCCCCAAACAGAGGGTGGCGATGACGAGTACTGCCAGCGAATTCCATCGAAAGGGCTGCATGTCGAACTTTATCCAAACGTAAATATACTTTACAAAGTTGTAGATAAAGATAGACAGTGCCGTTGCAATGGCAGCGCCCAGCATCCCCCAATATTGTATAAAGAAGTAGTTGGTAGTTATGGTGATGGTGATAAGCAGGATGTTGGTGTACAGATCAAACCGGAAATACTTCGAGTTCATGATGATATTTCCGTTGATACCCGTGGCCATGTTAAAGAGTTTGGCCGCCCCGATGATAATGATGACCCATTCGGCGCCGTGATATTCTTCGGGCAACAGATCCATCAGGTTGTGCATGTTGGCCCAGATGCCTATGTAGAGAAGAACACCGGTAATAATTTGGGTTAGTGAGGTGCGCTTGTACAGCGATTCAACCTGGGCAAAGGCGTTCTCTTTGATCAATCCCGCTAAAATGGGCACGGCGATTTTATTGATCGAACGTTGGGGGACGGCAATAACGGATCCCACATAAAAAGCGATGGCATACACGGCAGTGTCATTGAGGTTGGTCATGGCGCCGAGCATGATGATGTCGATGTTGCCGACGAGCAGGGTCGCCAGTCCGCCGAGTAGTGAATACGCCCCATACACGCCCATCCCTTTGATGAATTTTGCACGTTTGTCGAGCTTGGGGTAGGAGAGCGAAAGTTCTCCACGCCGATAAAGGTAGATCAACAGGTAAAACGGTTCGATGCAGTAGGTGCCGACGAAGCCGAGCATAAAAGTGGGGAAGGAGATCAACTCAAAATAATAAATAATGAGCAACAGAATGATGAGCGCTCGCATTAGTATTTCATTGAGAAAGGAACCGGTGATAGAATCACGAAGGGCACGAACATAGTTGTTAAGTACCTCAAAAAAGAGCGTGGCAAAAACAAGGGGAATCAGGAAATAGAAATATTCGCCAAAGAGGGCCGAGCGATCATTATAGTACGAAATGAGAAGGTCTTGCGATAGAAGATATATAGCGACAAAGAGCAGAAATCCACATAGGGGAATAAGCAGGGTAAGGGTAAGGAGGCGACTTTTTTCTTTCTGGGATGACTCGAAATAGGGGAAGTATCGAATAATGGTATTTTTAATCCCCAAGTGTGCAAACTGTGCGCAGATGAGCGAAAGAGATACAAAAACCCGTGTAAGTCCGTACTGATCAGGCGTAAGAAATCGCGGAAACAGCAGGATGGTAGAGATAAATCCCAGCACGATCCCCACGTAGGAGATTACGGTGTTTTGGATGCTCTGTCTGACGATAACACTCAAGAGATAACCCGGTGCTAAGATTAACTGTTGCGATTAAACCATTTTTTGGGATGTGTAATCCTGATGCGGTACCCGATCATTTGTTCAACAATTCTTTTTAATGCTTCTACATATTTTCCGGCCCGTAATAATACTCTTTTTTTTACCGACATGTGCTCGGGAAAATGGCTGGGCGAAAGGTCGGGTTCAACTTCTTCAAGTGCTCTGCGCCATTGTTCATTTTCCTCATAACCATATTTTTCGAGATCGCTCGTAATAGAACCGTGAAACTGTATCTGCCCCTTTACACGCGATTTGTGCTGTTCCCATTTTCCTACGCTTTTGGGTTTAATGGGACGAACACCGTCCATTGCTTTTTTAGAAGAATCAGAAACGTTCGCTACCTCATGATATTTACTAAACGGATATTGTTTTTTTAGAAACGGGATGTGCTCAGAAATTTTATTTTGAACCTGGTCAGGATTCGTAACAAAATCTTCGTATCGGATGGACATGAACCGGGGATGATCATCGATCTTTGGCAGTTCTCTGGTGTATAATTTCCAAAATTTTAAACCCGCCCAATACCGGTTCGGATCTTTTTTGTGTTTACTGCTTACAATATCCCTCGGATCACGAATCATACAGATCACAAAAAGATTGGGATCCACTTTTAAGCTGGGACCAACAACCATGATATCCCTCGGTGCTTTGGACAAAAAGATCTCGGGATTACCGGGTGCACGGGTGAACAACCGGTCTTCGTGATCGGAACTGTAATCGATATCAAAGCACGTTTTGCAAGCTTCCGCCAGCAATGTTGTACCTGTCCGCGGACTTACGCCCACAATATGAATTCTATTCATCTGAAAGCGTTATATAAGAACCAAATTGGTATTCCAGTTTTTTCGGTTGAAATGGTACAAATCCGTTCCCCGGGTAATTGGTCAGTTCTCCAAAATAAACCTGTTGATTCATCAGGTATAAATCCACCCGCAGGAACGAAAAATCAGCCGACAGTATTTCGGCTATTTTTATTGCTTCGCCAAGGTTTTCCGGTTCTTCGGTGGAGCCTTCATACGGTGGATAAAGCAGTTCTCCCTCAATTCGATTAAAATTTCGGTCAAACAAGTTGCGTTTTTGATCGCCAAAGCGATCGTAATCAATCTGTATAACTTTAACCTCCCCGTTAAAGCAGAAAAATTTATAGTCTTTGGGGATAGTACCGTCCTCATCCAGCAAAAGTTCTTCGGCAAGAATAGTTCGGGGCAAGCCTTTATAAGCCCATTCGCGGCTAAATTTATAATAATCGAGTTCTTGCCACTCTTCTGTTTTTTGGCGGATTTCTTCGAATGAGGAGTCATTTTTATTGCGAATAATGGCTACCATTTCGCAGCCGTGATTGGCTTTAAGCACAAATTGATCTTGAAGCTTCTGCCAAACGGATTTTGTTAATTCATCAAACGAATCCAAAAGGGGGATTAAATGCTCGGATCCAATGTTATCAGCCACGTAATTTCTGACCTCTAAGCGATTTGCTGCTAACTGACGCAATTCGTTTCGCTCATTCAGTTTAATCCACTGAATTTTCTCGGTGAATGTGTGGGGATTTTGCAGGTCTGGCCAGGTATCGAGCTCCAGCCAATACCGGATTTTGGCGTACCATCTGTCCGACAGTAGGTGACGCCCGAATCCCCAGAACAGCTTGGTAAGCAGATATTTGAAAGCTTTTTTCATGGGATAAATTTTGAAGTCGGTCAGGAAATATTGCTCGAAAAATAACCTTCTGCGATCCATTTGCGAAACTTTAGGAGCATCACAGCTTTGGCAGGTTGCAGGGCAAGCGTATATGGTAAAATAAGTCCGATACTAACTGCCCATTTTGTCAGTTCAATAACCCATTGCTTTATTTTTTCTATAGAATTCCCATCAACTTGCAGGGCGATACTTTGTCCGAGCCCCACGGCCTGACGTCGGATATAATCTTTGGTGAGCCGCTGCTTATTTGCCCGGTGAAAAAGTTTGGCTTCGGGCAGGTAATGAATATCAATATCTTTAGCCTTCAGCCGGTTAAACAGTTCTTTTTCTTCGCTGGCTTTAAGTTGTTTGCCTTTTCGTCCGAGCTCGGTATCAAAGTTTCTAAACTGCTCAAAAATAGCTTTTCGAAATCCCATATTTCCGCCAAAGGGGTATTTGTTTTTGGGATAGCGTTTGGGGCTATTTCCCAGGTCGTGGTGACCCAGTAGTGGTAGTAAAAAATGCGACATCCACTTCGGACGCGGATCGTCGAACTGCACGTGGATTTTTCCTCCGCCCGCCATTGGTTGGGGATTCTTCTCAAAAAAGGATACCCAAGCTGGAACCAGTTTTTTGGTGGCACGAATATCATCATCCAAAAACACCAGGCACGAAGCTTTGGCCTCTTTGATGCCGCGATTACGGGCAAACGAAAGTCCTTGATTTGTCTCTTTGATATAACGAATGGGATTCCCATCTTTAGCAAATCGGTCAACGACTTGTGGCGTTTGATCGCTGGAATTATTGTCAATGATCAACAGCTCGGCGTTGTATTCCGAAAGATCCGTTTGTAGCAGAGATTGCAGGGTATCTGCAAGATAATCTGCTCGGTTATAGGTGCAGATGATAAACGTTATATTTGGACTACTACTCATTCAGAGGTTTTGTTGGCTGTTATTTCGAAGCTTGAAAATACATTTTTTACCGTGAACAATGCTAATTTTCATATTTACGCTAAATGATGAGCAAGTTGCCTTTGGTATCGGCCGTCGTTACCACGCACAATCGTCCGCAGTTGCTGACCCGTGCGCTCGATTCGGTGGCGGTGCAGACGTATGAAAATATAGAGCTTATCGTCGTTGATGATGGATCGGAGCAAACGGTCGATTCCATTGTGGATAAATACAAAGAGGTTTTGCCAGTTCAGTTGATTCGCAATGATACGTCCCTGGGTGCTTGCCGTGCGCGAAACCAAGGCATTGACGCGGCTAATGGGGTTTTTATTGCGGGATTAGATGACGATGATGAGTGGGCCGAAGAGCGCATCGAAAAGCTCGTGGAAGTTTATGCTGATGAGTACGCATTTGTGACTTCCGATGTGCGCATAATGTACAAAAAAGGGGCTCCGGTCTGGAAAAAGCCGAAGGAAATATCGCTCGATGATCTGCTGTATTCCAATTATGTGGGCAACCAGGGACTCATCCCCAGAGAGCGCTTGCTGGAGGTTGGCGGATTTGACGAGTCGCTGGATGCGGCCCAGGATTACGATTTGTGGATTCGTTTGACCGAGCGATATGGAACGGTTAGAAATGTGCAGGAGCCGCTGCAAAATATTTATTTGGATCACGATTCGGAGCGAATTTCCAATCCTAAAGACCAGCTTTTGGGATATTTGAAGTTTTACCAGAAGCATAAGTCGAAAATGAATCGCAGCCAGCGAAAATACCAATTGTACAATATTCGGAAGGCTACAGAAAAAGTGAGCGGACTAAAAGAGCTTCTGCTATGGGTGCCGCCGCACCGCTGGTGGAAAGAGGTGAAGGGATACATTCTTGCAAAAGTGATGGGGAAGTAGATGGGACGCATTAAACAACTTATTGATGATGCCAAGTTGTATTACCGGTTTGCGTGCCGACGGTGTGGGATTCCCAGTTATCAGATTCATCAAATTTACCTACCCAAACAGAAACTGATTTATATTCCCATCCCCAAAAATGCTTGTACGTCGATTAAACATGCCTTGCACGAAATTGAGTTTGGAAAACGCTTTGATGCCGACCTGCCTGAGTTTAGTGATTATCGCGAGCATCACGACTATTATTTGAAACGTTCCAATGCGTTTACGAGCGTGAACGAACTGAGAGAAAAATCTGATTGCATGCGGTTTGCCGTGATTCGCGACCCGGTAAAACGACTGATTTCGTGCTACCGCAATCGGGTAGTGGATTTGGGAGATTTGGAATCAAGCAGAAGTGTTTTAAAACAGCGCGGGTTGCCTGTGGAACCTGATTTAAATACGTTTGTATTGAATTTGGCTGCTTATAGGAAAGCAAACAAAAGCATCGAACATCACGCGCGTCCACAGGCCGAATTTTTGGGTGGCGCTATCGATTATTTGGATCGGGTGTTTACGCTGGCTGACATTCCCGAACTCTTGGAGATGTTGCAAAAACACAAACCGGGGTTGGAATTGCGACAGCGTAAAACCGGGGGTACAAGGCGAACGCTTGCGGATTTATCGCCCGAAGCACTGGAGGCAGCTATCTCGTATTACAGACAAGATTACGAACTACTTGCTGAGTCTTTCTCTCCGGAACATACCCGCAAAGAATACGAAAACTCAGTCAGCAATTAATTGTCTTCCTCATCTATAGCTTCGTCGTCAGCCGAGCTTCCAATCCATCCAAAGTGAAAGCCGATGATTGCCAGTCCTGAAATCCATAGCACGATATGACCGAACCAGGCGAAACGCAGTCCCCAAATGCTTGAGGCTGGTTCGAAGGTCATGTCAATAGTATGATCTCCGGCTGGCACCTGTAGTCCACGCAGTACAAAATTGGTTTTATGGATGTCGGCTGGTTCTCCATCAATGGTTGCATGCCACCCGTCGGGATAATAGATCTCGCTGAGCACCAGGAAACCGTCATCCGATGCCGAAGTTTCTAAGGTAATTTCGTTGGCTTTGTAATTTTCTATTGTGACTTCCGCCGTAGTATCTGCTGAGAAATTAATCTGGCCATCGGTTTCTACAATAGCGGTTGCTTTGGGATTAAAATCGGCCGAAGGTTTCATTTGATCGACTGCCTGTTGCGGTGAGTCAACAGTGGCAACCGAATCCACAAAAAAGGCTTTAGGCAGCACATCGTCGTTGCGATAGACCCACTGGTTATTTTGGCTAAAGACTTCTGAATAACCGTCAAAAGGGAGTTGCTGCTGTGAGGTAACATACTTTGTATTGAGCATATCCAATACGGCGTGATTGATGCCCGTTTGATCGTCCATCAGCAAGTGATCCACTAAGTCTTGATAGTGCGCCAGCTTTGCTCCGGTATAGCCTCCTATGCTCGGGTAAAAATATGAGGGTATTGCGTTGTTAAAAGGGTTGCGGCTAAGTGTGAAGACGCGGTAGGGATATTCTCCACCACCGGCATCAATATTTTGCATCACAAATTTATCGGCCTCGGTCTGTTGTTGCTGGATCATCTGCTCTATTTCCAGGTTGTCAGATACCATTTTGCTTTCATCCACATAACGGTTGTCAACGCTTAGCATATCATAAGCCGTTAGCAGCAGCAGGCCAGCCAGAAAATACCCGCGGCTGACTTTCTTCTGTACAAATCCGACAATCAAGCCGCTGGCCAGCAATACAAGAATGAGATAGCGCCAAGAATCACCAGCTGCCATCTCTTTGCGATCAGGCTTAAGTTTTGAATTGATGTGATTACGCACGCCCTGTTCTACCTGCGGATTGTCTGGAGAGGTATTATTCTGTTGGGCCAGCTGTTCAGAGAATTGTTCAAATTCGCCCGGCTTTTCGTACGAGAGCAGGGCGTTGCTCCCCATTGCAAAAAGTACGCCGAGGGCAATAGCTATGCCCAGCGGACCAAATAATTTCTTGAGGGAATCTTCCTTCGCTTTGGCAATATCGATGATAGCTTCGATACCATAAACGGCCAGCACAGAAAAACAGAAAACGGTGGCAATGAGCCAGGTTTCGGGGACCCGAAATTTGTCAAAAAATGGTAGGTAGTTAAAAGCGAATTCATTAAAAGCCTGCAGGTTATTTCCCAGTGAAAACAGCAGGGTCAGAGATCCCACACCAAAAAACAGGTACTTTATTTTTTTACGATAATGGATAAATCCAATGAGTGCCAACATAAAGGCGATAGCCCCAAAATAATGGGGGCCGCTGGTAAACGATTTTGGACCCCAGTAGGCTTCTCCCGACGATCCCCCGTATAGCCCGGGAATAACAAGTGTGAGTAGTTCGCCCACCCCTTGCGACCAGCTAAAAGCGTAATCAAGAGAAAGTCCGCCTCCACCGGCCGATTCCAATGTGGATCCGCTTCGGGTACTGTGCTGCGAATACTCGTACAGTCTCCAGTAGATGTCGATGCTGCAAATGATAGCCAGAATTCCGGCCCCAAAAGCGATGCCCGTACGCTGTGCCCAGTCCCAAATTTCATCTTTTTTGTATGCCAGCCAGCTGTCGTACATCCACCAAAAACCCAGCAAGTATAAAAAGTAGTAGGTGATTTGCGGGTGGTTGGCCCTCAGCTGCAGGGTAACGGCAAGGGCAAAGGTAAAAAAGGCCAGCCATTTTCGTTGTGTCCGGGATATCAGGTAGTAACCTACAAACATCCAGGGGACAAAAGCATACGCCATGAACTTGGCATAATGTCCCGCCTCAATGATAATGGGCAGGTAGGTTGTAAGTCCAATAAGGATAGCTCCCACCGTTGCTGAAAAGGGACGAATGCCTTGAATCACAAAAAAGAAATAAGCGCCGCTGAGGAGTATCCAAAAGAAGGCAAGGGGATGGGCTTTTCCTCCTATCCACTTGAAAAAACTGTCGGCCGAGGGGGGCGATGAGGGGTTATGGATCACGGCTGATGGCATGCCTGAGAACATATTTGATGCCCAGAGGGGATGTTCGTCAAACGTTTCTATGTGCTCGATGACAGATTCGGAGCCCGCCCGCCATTGGGTGACGTCGTTGCCCATGAATTGCTTATTACCCAGAAAAATGGCTGAGTACAAAAGCAGAGGTAACAGAAATAAAATAGCGAGGTTTATCCAGTGTTGTTTTCTATTGGATAACCGTGAAAGAAAATCTTCTTTTAGTGAAGGCTGCTTTTTTTTTGAACTCAATGTGGGGGGCTTTAGTGAATTTTAGCTAAAAATGGTATCCGAACATGGCCTCAAGATAACATATCAGTACTTACTCAATAACCCGGGGCACGCGGAAATAGTCGGTGTCGGCATCCGGTGCATTTTTCAGGGCATCTTCGTGCGAAAGCGGCTTTTTGGCCTCATCGCTGCGCAGTCGATACTCGAGATCAATAACGTGCTCGAGCGGTTCTACATCAGTAGTGTCTAATTCTTCGAGCGTTGTCATATAATCCAGAATCTGGTTCATGTCGCTTACCAGCGATTCTGTTTCTTCTTCGTTGGGTTGTAACCGCGCCAAGTCGGCTACGTAATTGACATCCTTTTTGGATACAGACATAAATTCGGCTTTTATAGTTTTTTAAAATGAGCATCAAGTTAATAAAAGAGCAGAAAAGTTTACAATTGCATTCGCAAGCTATTCAGGAACAATATAGTCTGACAACTGTTGTGGATAGTTAGTGCAATTATTGGCATTTTACGCCTTAAATTAACCAAAAGAGGATGAAGAAAAAGAAAGTTACTATTGTTAATGATGCGGGCCTCCATGCCCGGCCAGCGGCAGCATTGGTGAAGCTGGCATCAACATTTGAATCCGATTTCTATATCCACATGTATGGGTATAAAGTGAATGGCAAGAGTATCCTTGGGGTGATGACACTTGCGGCAGAAAAAGATGCTGAGCTGGAGCTGGAGGTTGATGGGCCGGATGAAAAGAAAGCTTTGGAGGCTATTACTGAGCTGATTGACAGTGGGTTTGGGGAAGTATATGAGGATGAAAATGAGTGAGCTTGCTGAACATAAGGAGGTGCATATTTCGGGAGCTCCCGCCTGTCCGGGAGTAGTCATTGGCCATACGAGTTTGTATAAACGAGAGCGTCCTGCTGTTTCCGAGACCAGTATTGCAGATGACCAGGTTCAAAACCACATTAAAAAGCTGGATGAGGCGTTGGAAAAAGCTAAAAAAGAGCTCGAAACGCTTTCCGATAACACGCAGGATGAAGCCACGAATATGCTCATTCAAACGCAACTCGCTATTTTAAATGATCCGGATTTGTACCAACGGGTGGAACAGGAGATTTCGGTAAATAATAAGCCCGTGGATGCAGCATTAGAATCCATTTTTGAGAACTACCTGCAGATGATCCGCGAAAATCACGGAAATACGTATCTAAATAAGTCGGTCGATATTTCTGATATCCGAGACCGATTGCTGCAGATTTTGCATGACAAAACAGATGAGATTGCGGAGGACACCATTTTGGTGGCTCGGGAGCTGAGCCCGCGAGAGATCATTTCGTTTGCTAACCGAAATATTAAGGGTATTCTTACTGACCGTGGTGGGGCTACTTCCCATGCCGCAATTATCGCGCGGGCCATGAATATTCCTACGGTGGTGGGACTCAAAAAAGTGACGGATGTTATATCATCCAACGATAAAGTGATTTTGGACGGCCGAAATGGCGAGGTGATTATCCATCCCCAGAAAGAAACCTGCACCAAGTATGAAAACTTGATGGAGCAGCAGAGTAAGAAAGAGGCCAATTTTGAAGAAATTTGTAAGAAGCCGAACAAAACGGCAGATGGTAAATCGTTTACGCTGCAGGCTAATATCGAGTTTGCTGAGGAGCTAAGCCTTGCGCGGAAATATCAGGCCGAGGGGGTGGGACTTCTTCGGACCGAGTCGATCTATTTGAGCAGGAAAGATTTTGATAATATCGACAGTCAGGTCGCCTTTTACCATTCGATATTGCAGGTTACCAACCCTCACAGCGTGACGATTCGATTGTTTGACGTGGGGGGCGATAAGTTTTTTGAAAATGATAAATGCGAGCAGAATCCCTTCTTGGGCTGGCGTGGCATTCGGATGTTGCTGGATCAGCAAGAACTGCTAAAAAATCAGCTTCAAGCCATACTGCAGACAGCTGCAAAATTTAAGGGACGTGTGCAGCTTTTAGTGCCGATGGTCACAAATATTGATGAAGTGAAACAGCTGCGGCAGTTGATAGAGGAAGTCCAGCAGCAGTTGCAAGATGAGGGAATTGATATTGACGAAAATATACCACTGGGTTTGATGGTAGAAGTGCCTTCAGTGGCGTTGCAGGCAAGTGATTTTGCCCGGCATGCTGATTTTTTGAGTATTGGTACTAATGATTTAACGCAATACGTGCTGGCCGTTGACCGAGGGAATGAACGCATTTCGGCACTCTACGATCAGCGTCATCCAGCTATTTGGAGATTGATAAAAAATGTTATTGATGGTGCTAAAAGTCAGGGTATTCCTATAAGTATCTGTGGAGAGTTGGCATCTGATCCTCTTGCAGCAGCTTGTCTTATGGGATTAGGAATAGAGGTAATGAGTATGAATGCGGTGGTGTTGCCGTCGGTGAAACAGGTTTTACGCGGCCGCTCATTTGCTGATATGCAGCAGCTTGCGGAGCATGTGCTGCAGTGCCAGACAGTGGCAGATGTCAATAACCTGTTTTCAAGCTGGGAGAAAAAAAGTGATTAACGATCTATGAACACAGAGCATATTAGTACGGTTGATACGCAAAATATGTGGGAACTTTTAACCACTTTCCCGGATCAGTGGCGAGAAGCTATGGAAATGAGTGCGCATTTAGACCTTACCATTGATCAATCGCAAGTGGCCAACATTTGTTTTGCCGGGATGGGCGGCTCGGCTATTGGTCCGGATCTCCTTCGTGGTTTTTGCTATCGTGATAGCCCGTGGCCCATAGAAATCGTTCGACATTACGAAATACCAAAATGGGTTGATGAGAATACCTTGTTTATCGCTTGTAGTTTTTCTGGAACCACCGAAGAAACCCTCACCGCTTTGACGGCAGCTCGCGAACGTGGAGCCCAGACGATTGCGGTTACTGCAGGGGGAGAACTTCTGGTGAAAGCGGCCAAAGAAGAATTCGATTATATAAAAACCCCCGGAGGTATGCCGCCCCGTGCTGCGCTCGGCTACAACTTTGTGCCATTGTACCGTATCTTTCAACATCTGGGTATTGTGGGCGAAGCCGATGGGGCCCTAAAAGAAACGGCGCGATTCTTAACCGAGCAAAACGAACTCTTTGCTAATCCAAGTGATAACGAAGCCTTAAATCTGGCAGAAGAAATAAACGATACGATGCCGGTTATCTATTCGGATGCAACCATGATGGAGCCGGTAAATCTACGGTGGCAAAATCAATTCGCTGAGAATGCCAAAACACTGGCCTACGGCAACAGCTTGCCCGAAATGACCCATAACGAAATTGTAGGCTGGGAACGTATTGTTCATTTGACCGGGAGACTCTCGGTAATTTTGCTGATAGATAAAGAAGATAATCCTCGCGTACAGCGCCGGATGGAAATTGTGGAAGAGCTGGTAGAAGATCAGGTAGCTTCGTTACATATCCTTAAAACAAGGGGACAAACACGACTAACACGTTTATTTTCGCTCATTCAGCTGGCTGATTGGGTCAGCTTTTACCTTGCAATGTTAAATCATATTGATCCTACGCCCATCGCCAAAATAGAGCTACTGAAAAGTAAACTTGCCGAAGCTTAACATTAACTGTAGGACTATTACTTTGAATAAAAAATTTGATCAATCGGTATATCTAAAACATTTGGATACCCAGTGGCTGGGTCAAAGCATTCGGTATTTTGATGAGCTGCCTTCCACGAACACCCATCTAAAAACAATACCCCGAGAAGAATTAGAACAGGGAATGCTCTGTTTGACAGACCACCAAACTCGTGGCAGGGGACAGTATGAACGCCAATGGGAATCAGAAAAAGGGTTAAACCTGACTTTTTCAATGGGGTTTACGCCCCCTGATCATCAGCGTTTTCATGTGCTGGCGCTGGCTTGTGCCTTGGCATTAGTAGAGCAGCTAAATGAACTATTAGACACCTCCTGCTCGGCCATAAAATGGCCAAACGATATTATGCTCAATAACAAAAAAACGGCAGGTATTTTAGCGGAGACTGTTTTTAGCGGTAACAAATTTGACCGGCTAATTATTGGCATTGGGATTAACGTCAATCAGAAAAAATTTAGCAAAAAGCTCCAAGATATTGCTACTTCTGTCCACTTGGAAAGTAAAAAAGAGATTGCTCGCGAAGCATTTTTGGCGGAGCTAATAAACAGGATTGAATACAAATACCGATTGTGGCAACAGCAAAAGTCGGGGCTTATCAAATCCATAAACCGAAATATCACCGGCTATGGGCAATGGGTAGGCTTAAAAATCGACAACAAGCTGCAAGAAGATCGATACAAACTTTTAGGAATTGATGAAATTGGTCAACTATTGATGTTGAATCGCGATGGCGGAATAGAAACGTTCTCCTATGAGCAAATCCAGCTTGTCACATCTTAAAGCGGTAGTTCAACAACAGCTATCGCATTATTTTTCCGGGGCACCATCGCCGCGATTTATCATTGCCGTCAGTGGCGGGGCCGATTCGGTGTGTTTGCTTCATCTCTTTACTCAGCTTGATATTGATGGGGTTGTGGCACACGTCAATTACCAAAAGCGGGGTACGGCCTCTGATCAGGATGCGCAATTAGTACGGAAATTGGCTGACCAATGGGGGTTTAGCTACGAACTTTTAGAGGCTGATCCGAAAGATGCCCAGGGCCAGAATTTTCAGCAGTGGGCCCGCGATGTTCGCTACCGTTTTTTTAGGGATCTGGTTTCGAAGCATGGCGCCGATGGCATTGCGTTGGCTCACCACCGCGATGATCAGGTAGAAACGATTTTGCAGAAAATGTTTCGCGGCGCCGGACTTTCAAGCTGGAGTGGGATGCCAGCGTGGGACGGAGAGCTTTTTCGTCCGCTATTAGAAATTTCGCGCCAGCAGATCGAGCAATATGTTGATGAAAATGATATTCCGTTTCGTACAGATGAATCCAACCTGGAAAGTGATTTTGCCCGTAATTTTTTACGCAATGAGTGGACTCAAAAATTGGATGATTTTTTTCCGGGATGGCAGGCAAACCTGTTGCGAATTGGACAGGAAGCCCAAAATTATGAGCAAGCGCTTGCATGGATTGCCAGGAAGATCGTAAATCAGCGTGGAATTGATAAAAAAGCGTTTGATCATCTGGAGGCCGGGTTGCAGCGGGCGCTGGTGTTGCATCTGTTAAAAAAGAGAGAGCAGGGACTGCAGATATCTCAGCAAAATCTGCATCGGGTTAGCGAACTATCCAAGCTGCAAACCGGAAAAAAAATAGAATTGACGCCCCAGTTTTCGGTGATTAGAGATCGCAATTATTACGTAATTGAAAAGCAGGGAGGGGGCGCTATCCATCCCAAAAAAATAGATCGCCATCGGTTAGAAGAGTCCGAAATAGAGTTTGCACATATATCATTTGCGATAGAACCGTTTAAAGATCAGGATCTAAGTCAGGCGCTGTACGTTGATGCCGATGTACTTACCTGGCCCATAACGGTCCGACGGTGGAAAGCCGGAGATCGGCTGCAGCCTTTGGGAATGAGTGGGCATCAAACCGTGGCCGAGCATTTGACCAATCGAAAAGTAAGTGCCGCCAGAAAGAAAAATGTGTTGGTTATAGAAACTTTTGAAGAAACCATCTGTGCTCTTATCTTTCCGCCAATTAAAAATCACTCATCTTCGGGTACTATTTCCGAGCAGGTGAAATGTGATTCCAAGACGAAATATTGCCTCAGAATAAAGTATTTAGCTTAATACATGTCACTATACAAACCCGAAACGGTAACCTGTAATGGCGAACTATTTAAACAATATTTAACGCAGCAAGAAATTGAAGAACGCGTAGCGGAACTGGGTGAAGAGTTATCCACAAAGTATGAGGAAAAGAACCCCATCTTTATTGGGGTGCTCAACGGTGCTTACATCTTCCTGTCGGATCTGATGCGCCATGTTACTATTTCCTGCGAGGTCGATTTTTTAAAGCTTAGCAGCTACGGCGATGAAAAGGTATCCTCAGGAGAAGTGACTGACTTAAAAGATATTGACGCTGATATCGATGGGCGGCATGTTGTTTTGGTAGAAGATATTGTGGATACGGGACTGTCAATGAACTACTTGGTGGATAAGTTGCAGAAAAAGAATCCTGAGTCTATTGCAACCGTTACGCTTTTGCATAAAACCGAAGCCACACACCACGATGTTCAGCTTGATTATGTAGGATTTCGGATACCTACGCTTTTTGTATTGGGATATGGACTCGATTTTGCCCAAGAAGGAAGAAATTTAGCGCAAATTTATATCCTCGATGGCGATCCTGAGGAGTAAACGGCAGTTTGAAAAGAAATGCAAGTTTACCGTTGATAAAATTTGCTAAGGCACTTATATTTGCGACTCTTTATTGGAGAGGTGGCTGAGTGGTCGAAAGCGCTCCCCTGCTAAGGGAGTATACCCCCATAAGGGGTATCGAGGGTTCGAATCCCTCCCTCTCCGCTCAATTACGCGCAAGACTTCGTTGAGCAGGCTCGGAAAGGGCTTGCTCGACGAAGCTTTTTTATTTTGGTTATTATAACATGTCATGCTGAACTCGTTTTCGGCATCTAATGACCATTACTTACTGCTTTATGACCTTTCACCTCATTCCGAAGGTCTGCTGCGGAACGTATCCTGATTTTTCTTTAATTAAAGGGCTACTTTCCATGCAATGTTACGATTAGTTTTCGTGACCCGCCATTGTTTCGGTGCTCGCAAAGGTAAATTCCCTGCCAGGTCCCCAAGTTGAGTTTACCATTTGTTACTGGGATGGAAACCGAATGTCCCAGCAGCGAACTCTTGATATGAGAAGTCATATCGTCGGGCCCTTCGAGCGTATGTTCGTAGAGCGAAGTATCTTCAGGAACCATGCGCTTAAAGTGAGAAGCGAAATCACGCCGCACCGAAGGATCCGCATTTTCGTTGATGGTGAGGCTGGCACTGGTATGCTGGATAAAAATGTTGGCAAGCCCCGTTTCGATATTTTTAATCTCTGGAATTTCTTTCAGAATCTCATCAGTAATGATATGATAGCCCCGTGATTTGGGAGATAATGTTATTTTTGTTTGATGCCACATGGTTTAATTAGAAATTATGGGTGTAGAATTAGAAATTGATTAAACATCTTACTGTTCACTTTTCCCGTTTGTCAATTACCCAAATAATCCCTTGATATTTCCACCGTCATGACTGATCGTTTGTCCGGTTACGAAGGATGCGTTAGGAGATAGCAACCAACCGGCCAGCGAAGCCAATTCTTCACCTTTGCCAAAGCGTCCCACCGGAATGGAAGCTTCCATTTCTTCGCGAACCTCCTCCATTGATTTATCGGATTCGTCCGAAGCCTTTTTGATTACACGTTTAATAGCTGGCGTATCATG
>JBNJFP010000003.1:0-122951 GCA_051746985.1 Bacteroidota bacterium | reverse complement strand
CTGATAATCTTCTTTCCTTCTCGCTAATCCGCGAGAAATTGTCCAAAGCCCATGGGACTCAATATTCGCTTTTTTCATATAGGCATGACTAAATAACCTGGCTACTCTTCCATTACCATCTAAAAAAGGATGAATCCATGCCAGACGATGATGACTTGCTGCAACGGCAATTAATTTCTTTGAGCCATGTAAATCATCGGGATCATATGTGGTATTGAATCTATTTAAAAAATCTACCAATGATTTTGATTTTGGAGGAGTATGCCGACCGACACTTACCAGTCTATCCCGAAGCCGACCTGGTTCCATTATCAATACATCATCGGAATTAGGGACTTTAATTTCCCGGAACCCTTCAGGCACTCTATCATAAAAAGCCTTATGAATCCAACAAATAAATTCCTTACTGCAAATTTCCAAATCCCTTTCATCTGTTAATCTCTTCTCAATATCTTTTTGTACTTCGATGTGTGCCTCACTCAGCTTTTGCAGAGCACGACTTTCCGGATCTAAATCATAGTCTTTTCGAACAGCTCTCTCAACATCCTTTGGATGGGTATGGTGACCCTCAATAAGATTAGAATAGTAACTATTTATATGGCGGAGCAATCCGGCAATTCTTTTTCGTGTTATCTTGTGAAGTGATCTTCTTAGTGCAGCAGCTTCACTATGCACTTCCATAGCCAAATCGACTAAATCACCACTCCGCTTAGGAAACATGGGTTCCATTTCACTTGGATTTATGAACATATCTTCCAATAAATTTTCCGGTTTGTTTTCCGGTTTATACTTCTTTGTAAGTATTTGATATATATAAAATTATAGCATTAATACCCACAATTAATACTAAATTATTTTCCGGTTACTATGCCGGTTTATTTGCAGTTTATCCTAGGCCCACAGTTTTTTTGAACTACTGGCAAATGTACTAGCATGACGTATGAAAGCTCTTCAGATATAGTAGCATGTATTGCAAGGGAGGGGCTCTGAGAGTTCATAAGAAAATAGAATCTTTAGCTACTCATTTCATCGGCTATTCGTTCTACCCAATTTTTTGCCCTCTGTTTTAACTCTTTATCAGTATCAATTAATTGTAGTCGATTTAATAGCTTTTCAGTTTCGATCATATCTTCCAATATGAGTCTCCTCACAAATTGAGTATCCTTTTCTCGGAATGCTATAAGTTTACTGGCTGCTAAATCATGTGCCTCAATACACCAGCCAATTTTACTTTCATCCATATAATCCTGTACCTCATTCGTCCTTTTTTTCCATCCCTGAGGTAAGGCAGCAGTCTTAAGAGAGACCCCATGCACATAAAAGCCATGGGTTTGGTGGAATGGAGAGTTCTCTCCTAATGCCCCATCAATTTTATCAACGGCATCAGGGTTATTTTTAGGACTTAAATCAACCTCAATTGAACGACGCAGTTGCTCATCGGCTTCTGGAAACTGACCTAATATTGCCTGGGAACCAAACACGAACACTTCATTATCCCCAGAAACCTCACAGGCAGCACGAATTGCATGTTCTAACTGTTCCCTATTCATATTCTTCTTGTCTTGATTTAATCTTCATCAGCTCTTCTCGTTCATTATTTTTTAGCACAGGCCAAAATGGTAATGACTGACGCAAACGGGTAGATCGTTCAGAATCTGACTCTAAAAACTTTTTGAGACGCTGAAATGACATGCTCTCAAGGATATGTTTCCATTCCTGTAGCTCTTTTTTCTCACCAGAACGGGTTTGCTGAATTCGATCTTCGAGATCATTAATAGTTCGTTTAATAATGTCAGGATGCATTTTAAGCAATTCAATCCATATCCCAGAATCATGTAGAGATTGCCGGTCCAAATCCTGATGCATCTTATTTCTACTTCTTTTATCTTTCCAACTTGCTAAATAGTGTTGCGGATCCATTCCCCAAAGCAAGATTACATTCTCAACATTTAACATGGGCTTTGATTCGAGATCAGCTATCGTCACCCCACTTATGTCTATAGTGACATCAAAGTCTTTTTCAACGTTATTTTCATAGATACTATCTCTAAAACACTCCGTAATCTCATCGATATTTTTAACTTTGCCTAATAACGCTATTTGAACGGGATCCCCGTATGCATCCGATCCTTGAGCAAGCTTCCCAAAAATCCAAGCCGATTTGGGTTTTATATTTAAGTCATCAATTAGCCCTTTTATACGTTCAATCAAATTATCATATCGGTCTTTCTCTTTCTTGAATAATTTCGATATGATATCAGTCAACGGATAGTCCTCCCTTAATATGATCTGCTGCTGTTTACCGCTTCCAACATATTTAACGATCCCATTTTCAATCAATCGTTGGACTACATCATATGTACCTTGCCTCGACAAGCTCGTCCTGTTAATAAGTTCTGAAGGACTCATAGGATGTTCAGATTCCGCCAGCTGCCGAAGAACCTTCACATGTCCTTTAGAACCTAAAATATCATTTAAGGGAAATTTAATGGCGCTATTTTGATTATTTGATCTAGTCATAACAGATCAACTTATCAATAATACTTGATTAATGTCAAATATAGTTGATATTTATCAATAATACTTGACACTGCAATTTACATTACAAGAAAGAGCGTAAAACGCATATTAGTATTCTTGATATTTTAATAATTATATTAACATTTCAAAGACATAAAAACTCTATAACTTTACTTATTAAATGTATATACAACAACATACATTTGTATATACAAATGTCCTATATAAGACAAATTCTGTCCAACATTTGTCCAACAAATCCTTCATTTTCCCACTTTTCAATGTATTAGTTGCATATGCAATAATACGTTTAAACGATATAAGCGGCATTTTAGGGTAACAAAAAGCAGTAAAGCCATAACTCTCAGGCGTACTTCCTACCAAGCCCTTAATTCACAAAGAGTTACGGGCTTTATCTTTTGGTGAAAATCCTTTCTTTTTTAGGCTTTCATTAACTCTGGTATCAGAAAAAGAAACGCCTCCCCTCTTTTGGTAACGTACCGAAAGGGTTACTTTTTGAACGTACTCTTTTAAAAATTAGGTGGCTACCAGTAAGGCAAGAGTTCTCCTGTCAAATACCGTACCTTCTCCGTGCCAACTCTTTTACTGGCAGCGAAGATGGATCAGCCCTTGGCAAGGAGTTAACAAAGACTCCGTGACTCCCAAGCCTAATTTTATTGAACTTAGCGGAAATTTTAGGTGCAATTAAACTTTAAAGACCTAAACACCGGAGACAATTATCTCCCTAAATAAAAAGGGCCAAGCAGAATGCCTGGCCCCTCCAAACTTATACCAATTAAGGTTATTCACTTCCCTGGGTCCATTCGGAGATTTCAGAAAGATCTCCTGATGCTGAATTAAATATTGGGTTAAACAGAAATTTGAAGGTCGCCCGCGACTGCGCCCGCAGCTGTGGTCGAAAACCAACCAGCACCACTTCTCCATCACCCAGGCCCACTCGTAGTGCCGCTGGCTTACCGGCAAGATGTTCCTCTTCACCCAGGGCCCATCCACTTAATAGCAGGTCTTCATCTTCATACCAGGAAAAGACTTCAACGGGTGGTCCTTCGGCTTTCTTGCCTTCCACTTCAGCGGGTTCTACCACCGAAAATGCCTTGCTGTTTCCAAGGAAAAAGCCAGCATGATCTTCTTCAACACCGTAAGCCTGTGGATTAGCATTATCGGTCTTCATTTTAATCAACGATCCCGGAATAAAAAACTCGTCTTGTGCTACGTTGGCAAGGGCATCCTCAACAGGTAACCCAAACTGATTTATTAAGAAATCAGTGGCTCCTTCCCAGCCCACAACGGTACCACCGGTTTCCACAAACTTCTTCAGCTGATAGGTACCTTCTATTCCCAAGCCGCCCACATATTCTTTGGGCATCGTTCCCTGTTCATGCCCATTCAAAATTCGAGAAGCGGACATAGAGGGTAAAATGATTATATCATACTCATCCAGATCTCTATTTTGCAGATCCGAGTCATGCAATACACTGTAATCAAAATCATAGTTATCAAAGATCCAGCGGGTCCACCCTTCATCCATAGAAGCAGTCCACGATTGATAGATTCCAACCCGGGGATTATTGAGCTTCATTAATTCAACACTGGGCTTTTCGTTTACTCCTGAAATCTGCAATCCAAACTCATCAGCCGCCTCTTTAAGGATATTTTGAACCGACTTGCTTCGCTTTACATAAAACGATCCGGCGGGCAACTCATCGGTTCCCTCAGCCAACCGATGTACCCCATGACCATCTTGCAGCAAGCGATTAACGGCTACCATATCCATATTTGACCGGGAGGATAAAACGTATCCTTCCACTCGTCTGTCAATATCGCCTTCAAATGGGGTTATTTTATCTACTGTTTTCGTCTGGATTTCTATCTTCTCTTCCAGTCTGTCAACATCTACTCCCATTTGTATGGGCAGGGTCCATCCGGCCATATCATAGGGCGGCTCGGGCGGTCCGTCGGGATACAATCTGCGGTCGGGATAAAACTGTGGTTCCATCAGATCTATCAAATAGGGACGAAACGCCTGCGAGGTATAAATGACATAACTATCTTCGGGATAGGTTTCGCCATTAAATTCAAAATCAGACGTGGCCCTGTGTATCTGGATGCCTCCTTTCTGCAGTGCTTTTAACATATTAACCGTTTCAGCACGATCCCACTGATCTGGAGATATCACATAGGCGTAGGGATCTTTTTGCTGCCCCTTTTCGATGGCATCGCGTCCCATTTGGTACATGTTGTATAGCCATTCATCCTGACGTTTTACCGCAATATCCATCACGCCCATCGAGGCGGTAAGGTGATAATCCACCATCTGTTTCATAGAGGCTGTTCCACCTTCCCAGGGATCAGGATAGAAAATGCTGGATTCCTCCATCGAAATTTCATTCCCTCCTCTTACAATTTTTTCGGGTATATCATCTTCATCCCATTCCTTGGGTATGGGCGAACTGTGAGTGGATTCGGTTAAAATGCCTACCATGTTATGGAAATAGGGGACGGTGCGCATGCCTCCGTTCCACCACATGTTGAAGGTAATCCCCTGTATCACCCCGGATTTGCCTTCCCCGGCAAAACGGTTGGCCATGTGCTCTCCCACTAAATTTGTTCCCCGTACGGCCATAGCCGGAATATTGGGGTTAATGGGATTGGCAAAGGGCGGGATAAACATCCGCGGTGGCATTTCGCCCATCTGGTGGTGATTGACTACGATCTGGGGAAACCACTCTTTATATAGTACGTTTGATACCGCTTGTGATTCATTTTGCAACATCATATACCAGTCCCGGTTATTGTCATGGCCGATATATTCGTGATATACCTCCGGGGGATTGGTGTTGGCAAACTCGGTATCTTTCTGCTGGCGATACCAGTCCACCACAATATTGTGTCCGTCCGGATTCATCATGGGCATATTCAACAGAATTACTTCATCGCGCATCTGTTTAAATTCTGCTGATTCACTGGTGGCCATTTTATAAGCAAAAACGGGATTATGCTGACTATGAGCCAATTCCGTGGAGTGCAAACCGCTATCTATCCACACCACCGTCTTTCCCTCTTTTGACAGCTCTTGGGCTTTATCGTCGGACAGCTCTTTTGCCTTCGCCAACTTTTGGCTTATCCCCTTATACTTGTCGAGATTAGCCAGGTTTTCTTTACTTGAGATGATCAGCAGCAACAACGTATTTCCGCGGTGTGTTTCGCCGATCTCTTTGAGCACCACCCGATCACTGGCATCGGCCAGTGCCCGGTAATATTTTTCAAGCTGATCGTTATCGATAAGTTCGTAATCGGCCCCTGGCTCAAAGCCAAACACATCGGCAGGCTTGGGTACCTCTTGTGCAAATAATTGAACAGATAACATCCCAAACAGCAAGAGACAAAAACCGGATTTAAGCAGCCACTTTTTAAAAAAATCTGCCATAGTAAAGTAGATTATATTCGTTTTTATATTAGTTTAAGCCCATCAAAATTAGAATCCCCGTACTTCACCATCATGACGTGGATCAGCTACTCCAATAAGCTTTCCATTTTCTTGTGCTACCAAATACATCCGTGCATACCCCTCCGAGAGAGCCTGAATATCATATCCCATGTCCCGTACATTTTTAAGCACTATTGGTTCAAAACCCTTTTCGATTTCCACTTCGGGTTCTTCATAATCAGGAAATATTCGAGGCATCAATACAGCATCATAAGGATCCAGCCCATATTCAAGGATAAACAGCGTATTTTGCAAAATAGCGGTAGGTATTCTCCCGCCCCCCGGAGCCCCAATAACTAAACGAACCTCCTCATTTTCATCAAGAATGATTGTTGGAGAAATGGTGGACGCTCGTATTCTGTAGGGATGGGCAGATTCCCAATCTTTTTCATCCTCTAAATCAGAAAAATCAAATCCCGAGTTGTTTAAAATAAACCCATTTACCCAGGCCCCGGAACCAAAAACATGACTCAATGTTGTTGATAGTGAAACGGCATTTCCATCAGCGTCAATTACCGATATATGCGTTGTTTCGCCACCGGCTTTGGCCTGCTTCTTGGCATTGTTTGCGGCCGATGCAAATTGCTCCGTTTTTGTATCCGGAGAAATCTGCTGTAAGGTTCTTTCGGAAGTTGCTTTTTGGGCAACCGCTTTTGAAGGCTTGCCGGCCTCTATCTCATCCCGGGCCGATCCCGTTCCAACTAATTCGCTACGCTCTTTTATATATTCACCAGAGATTAATCCATCAATAGGGATATCTTCCCAATTGGGATCCGATACATATTCCCGTCGATCAGCATTAGTAAGTCGCAATGCTGAGGTAATAATATCGAATGCTTCTGCTGATTCTGTTGGAAGTCCAATTTCATTGAGGTTGAAAGACTCCAGCATCTGCAGGGCCTGGATTATATAAACACCGGTTTGCGGGAGGGGCGCAGAAAGTAACTGGTAATCTTTATAATGGCCTTTTAAAGGTGTTTTATCCCATTGAGGCTCATACTCTGAGAGATCATCAACGGTTGCGGGGTTCCCCGCCTCGTTAAGCACCTCCACAATATCCTGAGCATTTTCGCCCTCGTAAAAAGCTGAGGCCCCTTCGTCAGAAATAGATTGCAGTGTTTCCGCCAACTCTGGCTGCTTCAGGACTTCCCCAACGTCCAGCGGTTCTCCATCAGGATAAAAGGTTTTCTTAGCTCCTTCATAACGCGTTAGTTTTTCCTCTTCATCCCTGATAAACTGGGCCAGCGTCATATAGATCGGAAATCCTTCTGTAGCATATTCAATGGCCGGCCCCATAACCTCTTCGCGACTCATCGTTCCATGTTGTTCCAAAGCTTGTAACAAACCATCTACGGTACCCGGGATGCCAGTGGATAAAAGATTAAAGTCATCCTCTCCGTATTGGTCATAGTTTACATCCTTATAAGACTCGGCACGTTTTGCAGAATAGAAATCGACATAATCCGATTCCTTTTCATTTTTATCCCAAACTAACATACTGCCACCGCCCCCTACGCCCGACATATTTGGCTCCACTACATTTAAAGCAAAAGCAGTTGCTACGGCGGCGTCAACGGCATTTCCGCCCTTTTCCAACATTTCCAATCCGGCTTCACTTGCCAGGGGATGCGCGGAACTCACCATTGCCTGTTCCCCCACCAATCGCTTTCCACGGTCTGATTCATTATCAACAATCTGGGCCCCTTCTTGTGGAGTACAAGCCACAAATAAAAAGAGCAAAAGTACAATCAGGTGTTGAAGCTGGGCATAATTTTCTAACGCAGATATATTTTTCCTGCTCATAGTAATATTGATTAATAGTTTATTTTTATAGAAAAATATATCCCAAAAACAGACTCTGTATAAAAAAGGAATCAGAATACTGCTTTTGGGATATTAGATTGGCTTATAAATTTTCGTTCATATCAAGCTCTCCCTGTCCGATGGGTACACACTTGTCTTGGGGATCAAGATAGTTGTTGTTGGCGGGACCGGAATCTTCATACCATCTTCTGAGATCCCAAAAACGACGGCCTTCCAACCACATGTCTTTGCCGCGTTCGTCCTGCAGGTGTCCCCACGCTTCTTCAAGATCATTTGCGCTTAGGTCTGACAGCCCGTGGTAATCTCTTCCCTGGTTGATGTAATCCATTGCCTGATCAAAATCCTGGTTTTCGCGCAATTCCATTTCCGCACGAATTAGCAGCATTTCGGTTCCTTTGGAAAGGGCTATATTTGTATCATCAGACGGATACTTCATCTGGGTAATCCAGGGCGTAGTACCATTAGCTGCCGTTGCGGTATCGCCTTCGGAAGTTTCCTGTACTTCTTGCGGAAGCCGGGGATCGTCAACGCCTTCCCACTGTGTATCCCAAACGGTGTACTCTCCTCTTTCGGTAGTTCGGGAAGGCCAGTCGTTATTTTCGCGGGCACTGTTTATTGAATATACGGCCTCGAACACATAATCGATGGGGACATCTACAGCATCATTGGCTGCTTCGGTCCAGTTACCCAACGCAGCTCGAACTGATGCACGTCCTGCCAGTGCGGCGTTGTATAAATGATCATCTCCCAGATTATCTGCTATAGTTAAGGCATTGGAAAAATGCTCTTCTGCTCGTTCAAAATGAACAGTATTGGGTTGTCGTTCTCCGCCATCAATTACAGCGTTACAGGCATTTTCACCTAACATGCGGTTCGAATATCCCGCATAAAGATATGCCTTGGCCACATCTGGACTGTTATTGAATTCATCATCCCCAAGGATACCTTCTATTCTTTCGATACCATCTTCGGCTACCCATCGTGCACGTTGGGCATCTTCCCACCAGGGATCAACATCTGCACTATTTATTTCGCCACTACTAAAAACAGTGGGCGCTGAAAATGTTCCACTATGGGTCTGCTCGTCAGCCCAGATACTACCCCAGTAGGTCGTAGAACGATATGCAAAGGAAAGGTCTGCAGACATCCCCACGACCAAGCCGGGCACGGCCTCTTCAGAATCTAATGAACTCTCCTCTATAGGCCCTGGATTCTGGACATCACAACCACTTATTAAAGTAATAATCGCTATTACTGATATTAGTTTCTTCATAACATTCGATTTTTGTGTCTTCAATTTCTTTGGAATCAATTTCATGGTATATCCTCTTAGAACGAGAAGTTAAACGTTGCTAAAAAGGATCTGTACGTTGGCATAGCATAATAATCGCGCCGTGCCAAGCTGTTGCGATAATCGTCTATCTCAGGATCGGTTCCTGAATAGTCAGTGATTGTCAACAAATTGCGGGCTGCTAACTTAAGCTTAGCCGATTGAACCCCGCCCACTAATAATTTCTCGGGGAAATTATAGGTCAAAGAAATGTGACGCAGCTTAAAAAAGTCTGTTGACTCAATCCAATGGTCGTACCGTGGACTTACATCGCCGGAGTTTAGCGCACATCTTGCTCTTTCGCTTGCTGTAAGCGAAGAAGGATCTTGTTGCTGCGAATCATAGCACGAGGGCCATACACCACGGCGTACATTTTGATAGGCCGTTCCGTTTAACATGTAACCACCGTATTTGAATTCACCCAAGGCATCTAATACAAGGCCATCCTTAAGTCGAATAGTGGTACCCAATGAAATAGATTTATCAGGATATGACGGACCAAAATAATGATCTTCCTCATATTCTGGATCGGCAACCTCATCCGGGTTGGTAATTTTAGCCCCAAAGACTCCCGGAACCGGATAGCCTTCTTTAATATATGTTCGTGCAAAGTAGGCAACAGTAATTTCATCGGTATTGCCTAAATTTACGGCCTCACTATTTTCTTTGGAAAAACCGAATTTCATATCCCATTGAACATCCGATAACTGTAAGACGGTAAGATCCAAATCGGCTTCAATTCCACTGTTCTTAACCTCACCTACATTTTGTACCTGTGATGCAAGGAATCCTTCAGAAGGGACCGAAGGTATCGGAATTAGCGCATCCGTCGTTGTTTGATCATAGTAGGTAAAATCTGTGGATACCCGGCCGTCAAGAAAACTGGCAGTAAAGCCGGTTTCAAATTCCGTACTTCGCTCGGGTCCAAGATCAGGGTTACCAATTTGATTTGGCGTAAATCCGGGCTGACCATCTTCCCCGGCAATGGGCCGCCAGGTTCGAACGGCGTCAAAAGCTCCCGGGGCCTGACCAGCTTGTCCAACTGCGGCACGCAATCGCATGGTATTCCACCACGAGGTAGGCCAAAAATCGTAATCCGATAGCACATAAGAGGTACTTACCTTGGGATATACTTCTAACCCATAATTGTCACCGAAAGCCGAGTGCCCATCTACACGGACCCCGGTTTCAACAAACAACTTGTCGTATAAGTCGAAAGCGGCCTGACCAAAAAATCCACCGGTTGTAACGGTAATCCTGGAGTCGCCACTAATGTTCGTTCGTGCTCCGGAGGTAAGTGTAGGTTCCTGAGGACCCGAAAAATCTTCGGCAAACAAGTCGGTCGTTTGCGATTTTTCTCTATAAAGTTGTCCACCCCAGTTTAACGTCAGGTTAATGTCTTCATTTATTGCCTGATCTAACGTTCCAAGATATTCAAATGAAAGAACCGTTTCTTTCCAATCGGTGATACTTTGCTGACCTAAAGGCGTTCTCGAGTATCCAAAGTTCTGGGTTGACTCCAATTCAGAAGTATTGTAATCGTACCCAAAGGTCAATCGGTTACTGAGGTTTTCAAACGTATTGGTTTCAATAACCAGGCTATTAACAAAGTGCTCCCTGTTAGAAATATTCACGCTTTCAAGGATTTCTCCATTGTCAACACAAATGGCATTAGGATCGTCACAACCCGAGGCACCAGAAAAGTTACCGCCCGGGCCACGCGTTACATTCAGCACAAAACCATCGCCATTATTACCAGAAGGCACCCAATCAGTGTTGTCGTTGTTATAAGATGAGTTATAGGTTATGGATACCTCATCAATAGGATTAAACTGGAAGTTACCACGGAACCCTAATCCACGGGTTCCACCACCATTATTGATGACACCTTCTTCATTTTCATATTCACCCGACAAGTAATACGTGAAATTATCGACACCGCTGGAAACATCTAAG
Source organism: Bacteroidota bacterium (assembly GCA_051746985.1). Taxonomy (GTDB): domain Bacteria; phylum Bacteroidota; class Rhodothermia; order Balneolales; family Balneolaceae; genus Fodinibius. The sequence continues at coordinate 111,813 of JBNJFP010000003.1, read as the reverse complement.
TTATAACGCTGCACCAAACCATTTTGCAGCCAGGAATCATTATCGGGGCAGTTCGCATCCTCAAAGGTCGTCCCATCGTAGGTTTCCAAACCATCACCACGGCATCTTCCCATAAATAAGCCTGTGGGATTATCTTCCTTGGGACCAAAGTGTCCTATATTATTAAATCCACCGGTAATACCAGCATTCCATTGGGTTTCGCCAGACCGGCCTTGCTTGGTTGTAATTCTGATAACTCCGCCCGAGGCTTCCGTTCCGTATAGGGTTGTTGCGGCCGCTCCTTTTACAATATCAATATTTTCAATATCACTCGGATTAATATCATTTAGTGGTGATGATGATTGCCTGGAAGCTTGATGAGTTGGAGTGCTGCCACTACTGATTCTAACTCCATCCACGTAAATAATAGGATTGTTGTTCTGCGAAATACTATTGTTTCCCCGCAGCCTGATTGTACCTCCCGTACCGGGATTCCCTGAATTAGATAGTATGGTAGCACCGGTCACCCTGCCATTTAGTATATCTTCGGTATTACTTACCGAACCCGCTTCAAATTCATTGGCATCAATTCTCGATAGACTGGTTCCAACTTCTTTGGAACGCATTTCTCCTGTTGCTGTAACAACCACTTCGTCAAGGCCAACCGACTCTTCCTGGAGTTCTATGTTAACCTCTGTGGATTGCTCATCGGAAACTTCTACCTCCTGGCGAAATTCCTGAAACCCCACGAAACGAACAACAAGCGTGTGCGTTCCCGGCTCAACACCTGTTAGCTCATAATTACCATTGGCATCTACCGAAGTACCTTGATTGGTGCCTTCCAATATAACATTGGCACCGGGTAACGGCTCTCCGGTTTGGGCGTCAACCACCGTACCGTAAATAGATCCAGCCAACGCATCCCCGGTAATTCCAGCATCTGCAAAACCATCCGTTGAAATAAAGAGCATCATCACTGTTGCCGTAATGACAACTCCTATTTTTTTAATTACATCCTTAAATAAAATCCGCCTGTATGTATGTAACTCCATGTCCCTGATATTTTATATTTATTAACTTATGTAAATAACGATTCAAGCCTAAAAACTTAAATCTGTTGCCGTCCGTAGTATAAATTTACAATAACTATGCCAGCTATATTTACGTGCTTATACAGACCAAGAGGCACTCTTGGTACAGATGGTTGTCATGATTTATCACACTTTGTAATAAATCCGCACACGCTATCTATCGTAGCCCATATTAATTAACCTTTAGTTAGCCCCTAACTATTTTTTGTTTTATGGCACTGTTTCTGCATTTCTTACATTGACGATGACTTAGAGAACAGACTTAATATTTGTTATGAATTTTTCCGGCATACAAAAGAACCATCAAATTATTCTGCTTGCCGCTTTTGTCATTCTATTTATTACTATTGCTTCGTTCTATCTTTATAAGGGCGTTCTTAAATCTGCTGATGAGATTATTGAGGATAATAAAAACATGACTCAAACAGCCGTTAAGAAAGTCAGGCAAGCGGCCGAAGAAGACTTGAAACCAGCCTGGGAGCAATATTTAGCTGACAAAGATAAAATCACCAAGCAAGACGAGCGGAAGGCCGACTCTCTTTTATCACAAGATGTTGAAAATGTACTCAGCAATTTTCACCGGATTGAAGGGGGATTATATTTTTATGAACTCGATGAGTTTATCGGATATAGCTTTCCAACTATTGAGGATCCCAAGCCCGCTTTTGGTCCTCCTCCCCGATCGTATAATATTATTCGTGAACAGGCTCGCAAGACCATCCAGGATGATACGCTGTTAACCGAAGTCCATCGGTTCGATCCAGCCGTTTTCCCATTAACCACACAACCCATTTATGTGGATGGGGAACTTATTGGCGCCGCCTGGGCACGTATCCACATTGAACGGAAACTCTCTACCTCTCAAAATATTCAAAGTGGCACTTTCTTTTTAACGGTGGGGGCCATTTTATTAGGACTATTCTTTACCGTACTTATTGTTTGGGGACTTCGTAAGCGCATGGAAGAGATTAAAGAGGGCCTCTCAAAAATGAAATACGACTCATCTCACCGGCTAAAAGAATACAGAGGAGTACTCGGAGAGATCAGCAAGGCCATTAATGAAATGACCGATGCACAGCAGAAGGAACAAAAGAAGCGCAAAAAGTTGGAAAAAGAGCTTTTCCAAAAAGAAAAAATGGCAACCCTCGGTAATTTAATTGCAGGAACGGCTCATGAAATCAATACCCCCATATCCATCATTAAAACACGCGTACAAATCTGGGAGCGCAAACTGCGAAAGATCAGCAATGGGCAGGATCACCAAGCGCTTATTTCTGATGAATCCTTACAAATCGTCCATAACGAAATTGAGCGGGTATCTAAATTAATCAAACGGCTATTGCTTTTTTCAAAACCAGCGGTTAACTCCCACCAAGAAATAGATGTTAACAGTTTGCTAAACGAAAAGGCCAACCGTTTGAAAGAAGCTTATCCAACCCATACCATCACCTTTACGAAGGATCTCCAGGCCGACCTGCCACAGATTTATGCCGATAGTGAGTCGATGCAGCATGTGTTTACAAACGTTCTGAAAAATGCGGTAGAAGCTTCTCCCGAAATATGTGAAATTATCATTTCTACGTCCTTTGCTGAAGGGCAAGACCATATCCTCATAAAAATAAGAGATTTTGGTCTGGGAATGTCTGACAAGATAAAACCAAAAATATTCGATCCCTTTTTCTCAACAAAACCCAATGGTACGGGCTTGGGTCTTTCGATCTGCAATGAAATTGTAAAAGCCCACAGGGGGTCGATACATTTTGAAAAACCTGACAAAGAAAATGCTATCTTGGAGGTGTGGGATGACAACACCAATGTGGAACAGGTAAAATACAAACTTGGCACCATTTGTGTCATCAAGCTCCCTATATCCGATCAAAACTGACATCGAACTATGTCCTCCAACCATATTCTTGTAGCAGACGACGAACCTTCCATGCGGCTCAATATCATTGAACTGTTAGAGGATGAAGGGTACGCAATTTTGCAGGCTTCCAATGGGTCCGAAGCCGTACAGCTTGCCATTGAACATCGCCCACTGGCAATTCTCATGGATATCAAAATGCCCGAGCTATCAGGTCTGCAAGCCTTAAAAACGATTAACAGCCAGCTACCGCAAATACCCATTATTATTTTTACCGCTTATGGGTCTAATGAAAAACCTATTGAAGCGATGAAAGCCGGTGCCTTTGATTACCTGGAAAAACCCTTTGATATCGATGAGTTTCTTTCAATCGTACATGCTGCGGTAAAACAGCGCAAAAAAAGAAGATCACTGGACACCAGTCCACCAAGCGACGACAACAAATGGCCCGATATTGAGCAACATATTGTAGGGGTCAGCAAAGAGATGCAGGAAATCCTTAAGATGATCGGCAAAATTGCACCCAAGGATACAACGGTTTTGCTGGAAGGGGAAAGCGGAACAGGTAAAGAAGTTATTGCGGATGCCATTCATCGTCATTCCAACCGATCCAATGAACCCTTTATCAAGGTTAATTGCGGCGCCTTACCCGATTCCCTGCTCGAAAGCGAACTTTTTGGTCACGAAGCAGGCGCTTTTACCGGAGCAAACCAACTTCGACTGGGAAGATTTGAACTGGCTGACGGTGGCACCATTTTTCTGGATGAAGTCAACGCCTTATCGCCACGGACTCAGATTAAGCTTCTGCGCGTTCTTCAAAACTTTACGTTCCAACGTGTAGGCGGCGAAAATACTATTAAAACAGATGCCCGGATCATTGCTGCCACCAATAAAAATCTCCAAAAAGAAGTCGAGAATAATAACTTCCGCGAAGATTTATATTATCGATTAAATGTGTTGAATCTTTCCATTCCTCCTTTGCGCGACCGATTGGATGATATTGAACCCCTGTCTAAATATTTCCTGAAAAAGTATTCGCAAAGCGAAGATATTTATATTTCAGACGATGCCCTTGAGTATTTGAAATCATATCACTGGCCTGGTAATGTTAGAGAACTCGAAAACACCATCGAACGGGCTACCGTTTTGATGAACGGAACGGTTCTCGAGCGCAAAGATCTTTCAATTTCTTTAAAATCTGATCTTTCTAATATTTATGACTCTCATACTGAAGATGGAAATATTCCCATGCAGAAAATTATAGAGTCTGTTGAAAAAGATCTGATTTTGAAAGGCCTCCACCGAACTAACTGGAATAAAACAAAAGCTGCAAAACTGCTTGGCATCAACAGAAGGTTGTTATACTCCAAAATTGACAAATATGATATCAAAGAGGAGTCGTAAATTATTTATCCCTTTTATTGAAAGGTGGAGTTAAAAAACCGTATGGTAACCCATAGACAGTCATCCATCCGTAACGATACTTGATCAATCATAACGGTCAAATATCAAAAATAATTTTTGTTTGCCAATCGCCATCCTCATTCAATGACATATTAGCTTCGTGATACGTTACCGCTTTGACATCCTCATCAAATAAGTCAACTTTCTTCCCTGAAAGGGTAGCTGACAGCTCGCAGTCAGTCATTCTGTTGATATCAAAGTCAGAAAATATGGCCTTGTGTATTTGACTCAGCGTCAATACTTCCGAAAGAAAATCAATAAGCAAGGTGGTTCTATCCGGCGATTTCAATTCGATGACTTCCGTAACCTTTGCCTCATTCATTTTTGGAGCATAATCCGGCTTTAGTAAATTATTTAAACTCTGCAAACCCAACCGAAACAAACCGGGAAGAGTCTCGGAAGTAATTAACAATGCTACATCAGCAGTATGGGGCAACATTTTTGTGGTGTCTGAATCCATCAACTTAATCTTTTTAGCTAAAGTTAGCGCGATCAGCTTACCCCGATAAAGTATCGCGGCACACTCATCTTAAAAGGTACATTTTCGTTTTTCTCTAGATAGATTTTCTTTTTCTCCGCATTATTATCCTCCGTTAGAAAAAATCCTTTTCGATGTCTTTTTCGAATTGGTACAGGTATTTCAAAAACCAGTTATTGGCCAGACGCGTTACCTGCTCCAAGGTTCCCGGCTCTTCAAACAGGTGTGAGGCCCCCGGGATGATCGCAAGCTCTTTTTTGCACTTCAGCTCATCATACGCTTGCTGGTTGAGTTTTATTACTTTGGTATCCAATCCGCCCACCAGCAACAAAGTAGGACTCTTCACATTCGGTAGTGCAGTTGTAGCCATATCGGGGCGCCCTCCTCGTGAAACCACTGCCTTTATTACCTCCGGTCCCAAAGTGGAGGCCGCAATAAGGGCCGAAGCCGCTCCTGTACTTGCTCCAAAATACCCCATCTTCCATTGGGCATATTCGGGCTGACTTCTCAACCATTTGGTGGCGGTAATCAACCGATGCGACAGTACATTAATATTGAATCGCCGGGCATATTCCCTATCCTCTTCTTCCGTAAGTAAATCAAAAAGCAGCGTCGCAAAGCCATTTGCCTCAAGCGTTTCAGCAACAAAACGATTTCTTGGACTTTTTCTGCTGCTTCCACTACCATGGGAAAAAATTACGAATCCCTTGACCTCATCAGGTACTCGCAAACTCCCTCTCAGGCTAACCTTATCAACAGGCAAAAGCAGTTCCTTATACATATTTAACACCTTTTTATGATGATCTCTTTGCCCATAATCACCAATTATTATTGACCAGACTATAAGAGAAATTGTATCCCTGCCTGTAAGGATACCTATTACGAGCCCTTTCTTTGTGGCAGGTTCTTCAACAGGGCAATTTGCAAAGTAAAAGCTATATCATCGGCGCTATCTTTCGGGGATGCATCGTGTTCAATATTCGGTTGAGAAGTCTGCTTTGCTGTTCTGCAATAACTCTTACATCGGTTAAATCCCCATTCATAAACATATAGGCACAAGCCAGCTCCGATATTTTCCAGTCTTTATAAACCACCGATTTGGGCGTACACCGAAAAACCAAATAGCAATGATTTTCTGTGGAAACCTCCAGGGTTTGAAACACTTCAAACATGTGATGAATCCTCTCTTCTATGATGCCCAAACTCTCATCATCCAGGAGATCAAGAAAATCACTGGCGTAATACTGACAGGTACTTTCCTCGATAACCTCTAAAAAACGTTTTATCTGACCAGAGGTAACCTCGCTATCTGCTACCGGCAAATTTGTTTGTTCCATTGTTGTCTTCCTCATCGCCTGCTGACTTAGTGTAAGTTATTCATGTTAAACACTGGGCCTGAAAAGTGTTTCCGACTTTTCTTTTCCTGATGACAGATACTTTCGATACCAAGATATGGCAATATGTGCTGCTTCGTTCAGCTTATCAGGCTCCTCAAAAAGATGGGATGCGCCGGGAATAACCGCTAACTGTTTGGGGCTACTCAATTTTGAAAGTGCCTTTTTATTTCTTCCAACCGTTTCAAAATCAAGCTCGCCTACTATTAGCAGCGTTGGAACAGATACTTCTGACAGTTGCGTTTTTTCCAGATCCATATATCCACCCAGACAAACAACGGCTTTGATCACCTCTCCCAACTCTGATGCCGCACGCAGGGTCGGACCAGCGCCTGATCCACTTCCACAATAGGCTATATCCAGCAGATTATACTCCGAATGGCTGTGCAGCCAGTTGGTAGCGGCAAGCAATCCCTTAGCCAGATATTCAACCTCCCGAGGGTTATCAGAAATATCTTGATAATCGCCAACGGTATCTAAAACAAGCGTCCCATAACCCGCTTGTTGAAAGGTTACGGCCATTCGATGTTCATGGGGCATCAATGATGACCGACCAAAACCATGCGAAAAGATGATTATACTTTTGGCTTTCACCGGCAGAGTAAGCCTTCCATCTACGCGGTGACCATTAAAAGGAAGTTGCATTATAATTTCGTACATAACCACATCGCTATATTTATATTTCGGAACATGTTATAAAATTATCTTTCCCTACCACTTTTGCTGTACGTTTTGTTCAAGATTGATTGTAAGAGTTATTCCTAATACTGCCTACATGATTTGACTACACCCTTCAAGAGGATGCCATTGCAATTTCAAGCGCTTATGCACGGTAAGTTTAAATTACCAACAGGTTCCCGAACATATCTTTCCCAAGCTCTGGATAGCAATTACTAAACAACAGAAGGCGATACTATGGCAAATCACCAAAATTTATTTATTCGATGGCTGCACGAGGTTGATAATAAAAACGTAGGTGAAGTAGGCGGCAAAAATGCCTCCCTCGGAGAAATGATACAACATTTGGTGCCGATGGGCATCAATATCCCCTCGGGGTTCGCCACCACCTCGGCGGCATACCGTACCTTCATTTCAGCAAATGGGTTAAAGGATCCCATCACCCAGCAGTTACGCAACTACCACGAGAAAAGCATATCCGTTGAACAAGCAAGTCGCCAAATCAGAAAGAAAATTGACCAGGCGACTTGGCCGCAGGACGTAGCAGAAAGCATTGTGAAGAGCTACCGGGAGTTATGCCAAAAGTACGATACCCAAAATGTAGATGTGGCCATCCGAAGTAGCGCCACAGCCGAAGATCTGCCCTCTGCCAGCTTTGCGGGACTCCAGGAAACGTACCTCAACGTGCGGGGAGAAAGTGAGCTGCTTGATAGCTGCAAAAAATGTTTCAGTTCGCTATTTACGGCCCGTGCAATCGTTTATCGAGAAGAAAAAGGATTTGACCATTTCAAGATCGCCCTTTCTGCGGGAGTGCAAAAGATGATCCGCGCTGACATGGGCAGTTCGGGAGTTATTTTCACCATCGACACGGAAACCGGTTTCCCCGATGTAATTGTTATTAACGGTGCGTGGGGGCTGGGCGAAAATGTGGTGCGCGGAATTGTTAATCCGGATCAGTTTTTAGTATTTAAGCCGCTTTTAAATCGCGATGACGTTGTCCCCATCCTTGAAAAAAAGCTGGGCAACAAAGAACAGAAAATGATCTACAGTTCCGATGATGGTAGCAGTGTCAAAAATGTGCCCACCAGCCCCGAAGAGAGATCGCAGTATATTTTATCCGATTCTGAAATCATCACGCTGGGACAGTGGGCAAAAGCCATCGAAGATCATTACCAGCGGCCGATGGATATCGAGTGGGTCAAAGATGATCGCACGGATGAACTTTATATCGTACAGGCGCGTCCCGAAACAATACACACAGCAACAAACCACACCATCTTTAAAAATTACTCCCTTGTGGATAACAATGCCTCGGTTCTGCTGACCGGACTCAGCATCGGGAGTAGTATCGTCAGTGGAACCATCAAAAAGGTGGAAAGCGTGGACGATCTTGCATCCATTACCTCCAACAATATCTTGGTTACAAAGATGACCGAACCGGATTGGGTTCCATCGATGAAAAAGGCGGCCGGCATCATCACCGATTCAGGCGGACGTACCTGCCACGCTGCTATCGTGAGCCGCGAGCTGGGTATTCCGGCTATCGTTGGCACGCAGCATGCAACATCTACATTCCAAGACGGGCAAGAAATTACACTTTCTTGCGCAGAGGGTGATGAGGGCAAAGTTTACAATGGACTCCTGGAATTTACGGTTGAAGAAATTGACCTCGGAAACCTCCCAAAAATATCTACTGACATTATGCTGAATATGGCCGTACCCGAATCGGCCTTCAAGTGGTGGCAACTGCCCGTTCAAGGCGTTGGGCTGGCGCGCATGGAATTTATTATCAGCTATCATATTAAAACGCACCCGATGGCATTGATCCATTTTGATGATGTAAAAGATGAATCCGACCGCAACGAGATCGAAAAATTAACCCAAAACTACGAGCACAAATCGGAATATTTTGTAGATCAACTGGCAGAAGGCATTGCTAAAATTGCGGGCTCCCAGTATCCCAAGCCGGTGATCGTGCGCACCAGCGACTTTAAAACCAATGAATATGCTGGCTTAATTGGAGGGAAACCTTTTGAACCGCACGAAGAAAATCCCATGTTGGGATGGAGAGGTGCCTGTCGATATTATAGCGATGATTATCAGGAAGGCTTTAAGCTGGAATGCAAAGCCCTTAAAAAAGTGCGCGAAGAGATAGGGCTGGATAATATTATTGTTATGATCCCTTTTTGTCGAACCCTAACAGAGGCGCAAAAGGTGCTGTCCGTGATGGAATCATACGGTTTAAAACGTGGTGAAAACGGGCTGCAAGTGTATATGATGTGCGAAATTCCGTCCAACGTGATATTGGCCACCCAGTTTGCAAAATATTTCGATGGATTTTCAATTGGCTCCAACGACCTGACCCAGCTTGTTCTGGGCGTAGATCGTGATTCTGCCTCACTTTCGTACCTGTTTGACGAAAACGATGAGGCCGTCAAAACTGCCATTACAGATGTTATCAAGAAGACACATAAAGCGGGTATAAATATTGGATTTTGCGGTCAGGCGCCCAGTAACAACCCAGATTACGCTGCATTTTTGGTGGATGCGGGTATTGATTCTATCTCATTAAATCCGGATAGTGTTATACAAGTCATTAAAACGATTCACCAGCTCGAAACAAATCATAAGCTGGCAAAAGTTTGACCTTTAGCGAATAGATATTCAAAAGATGAAAAGAGCGTTGACACTTGGAAGAATTGCAGGAGTACGGGTACAGGTTCACTGGACGTTCTTATTATTAATCCTTTGGATTATCTTTTCCGGGATATGGAGCGGCACCAGCACAGCCGGGATATTCTGGAGCAATCTCTTTGTCATTGTTTTATTCGGATGCGTTGTGCTGCATGAGCTGGGGCACGCTCTTTCTGCAAAGCAATTTGGTATCTCAACAAAAGAGATAACGCTGTTACCTATTGGCGGTGTTGCCAGCCTGGAAGATATTCCCGAAGAACCCAGAGAAGAATTACTTATCACCCTGGCGGGTCCGGTCGTAAATATTGTGATTGCCTTTGTTCTATACCTGGTAATCCCGTTCGATTTCATACAACAGCTGGATGAAAGCCAAGTTGAACAATTTTTTAGCGAAATATCTGCCCGGAACTTCTTATTTCTACTATTTTACGCCAACGTCCTTTTGGCGGCCTTCAATTTTATACCTGCTTTCCCAATGGACGGCGGACGCATTCTAAGGGCCCTGCTTTCCATGCGGATGGATCGGGTTCAAGCTACTCAAATTGCTGCGAACCTTGGACAACTGGTAGCAGTAATATTTTTCTTTTTTGGATTGCTCTATAATCCGTTCCTGGCGTTGATTGGCGTTTTTGTCTTCTTTGGCGCCTTTGGAGAAAATGTGATGGTCCAACAACTCACACTCCTCAGGGGATATAAAGCCAAAGATGCGATGATGACGAATATCACAGTTCTCAACCCTAACGACTCGGTGGAATCAGTCATTGATTTAATTCTATCGGGCACAGAGCGTGATTTCATTGTTACTAATTCGAATGGCAATAAACCTGTGGGCATCGTTTATAACCAGAATATCATAAAAGCAATGAAAGGCAAAGACAGTTCACTAACGGTTAAAGATATCATGAACAGTGAATTTGATACCGTTCCAGAATCGGAGGAGTTGACAGCGATCTACCGAAAAATGCAATCCGAGCAAAAATCGTTTTTGCCAGTTACCGATGATGGTCGTCTCACTGGTGCCATTGACAGAACGAACATTAATGAATTCATGGTTTTCAAATCATCTGCAGGCTATTGATCAAAACGTACTTTTGGGGCCGCTTTTTTCCGCCACTGTTCCATAAAGTAGATGACTTCATTGTCGGCTAAATTGCTAAAATTTATATAGGCTTGAGAGACGGCATAAAACTCCTCCCTCTTACTAAGGATAACAATTTCATCCACTTTAGGTGCTATTTTCCGAACTTGACGAATACCAGCTACAGGGGCAGCCACTACTACTTTTTTGGGATGCTTCTTGCCACACATATTAATAGCCGCAGAAATGGTGGACCCCGTGGCAATACCATCATCTACTAAAACCACAAGCCGATCAGTTAACTCAGGCAACGCTTGCCCCTGGCGATACGCTTCTATTCTGCGCCCAATTTCTTTTTGCTCGCGCCTCATTACCTTTTCAATAGATTTCTTTGTCAAGTATTTATTAGACCACGGATTTAAGTACAAACTCCCATCTTCTGCCAAGGCCCCAAAGGCAGCTTCGGGCTGCTGGGGATGTCCAAGCTTACGCACGACAATCACATCAAAATCACAATCCAGAGTTAAAGCCACATGGTATCCCACTTCGACGCCTCCCCGGGGGATACCCAATATCAACGGTCGTTCCGACTGATACTTTTCGAGGGCTTTACCCAGCTGTTTTCCGGCATCTTCGCGGTTCTTAAACATCGGTTACATGTTTTTGGATTTCCTTGGTTTATTTCATTTCTGTCGGCTTTTATCAGGCTTTTTTCTTGGATGCCTTTTTTGTTTTCTCAGCCAAGTCTTCCCTCATTGATTTTAATCCTGTTTTTAAATCGCTCCAAAGGCCTTCTACATCTTTCTTTGCACGATCGTAAGTTTCTTCACCGGTTGCCTTAAGATTCTTTAATTTGTTTTTAATCTCTTTTCGGCGCTCTTTAAGTTCTTCTGCCTGCTTTTTATAAGTGGTTTTTAACTCAGCTTTTCTCTGGTCAAACTTTTCTTCCATCTCTGCCAAATCATGATCCCATTCTTTCAATTTGGCAGTCAGGTTTTCGATATACTTTTCGCGATTTGTTTTCTTGGTCTCTTGCGTTTTCATAATCTGTTTATTCTTAGTTAGATGGACTTGTTTAACTTCTGATATTTCGAACTGTAATTAGATTAGTACAATAAAAACTTCCTTTCTGGTCTGATTACGCTTGCTTTACTTTATCCGCGTCATCGATACCGCAACCTCATTTTATTTCTATGATCTTTTACTGATCCAGCATTAAATCGATGTGATCTATCAGCTTTTTTAAGGCCTCTTTTTCGGTTTCACCGGTTGCTGTAAAGCTTTTACCCTCTTTGTTAGCCGCTGTTATTTTCACTCCTTCGTAATGCTGTTCGGTATTCTTTACTGAAAATCCGCGGTAGGCTTTCTCTGCCAGTAGCTGTGGACGTTCGTGAAATACAGGTTCATCGTTATAATCGTACGATTGGTTATCCATAATTTTATCAATGTAATTGAATTAATTTTCAGCTATTCCCATGTTTTTTGCTTCAATGCTGTATCGAGTATGCGGCACGGCTTCCAAACGTCCTTTCGCAATAGGCTTGCCGGTTGCCTGGCATATACCGTAGGTTTTATTCTCGATACGTTCCAGGGCCTCATTTATATGCATAATATATTCCCGCAAGCGCTCGATTTGCAGGTAATTCATTTCAGTATCCTGCTCGTCGGTACCTACATCACCCATGTGGTGCGTCTGCGATGATTGATCGGCATCATCGGCATCATCCAAATTGGATTGCGCATCACGAATGATATCCAGTTCCCCCTGGGCTTCTTCACGTTTTTCGAGGAGCAGGTTTTTAAAATATTGCAACTCTTTGTCACTTAATTGGGTTTTTGGGGATTGTTCTGCAGACATAAAATCAACTATTCTATTAACAACTACTTGTTTGTATTAATTATCAATTTATAAGAAAGGAAGTCTATAGGAGTTCGACTGAGATTACTGTAATAAATTTACTGACGCCTTTATCAAGCCCGGCTTGTAAGCAATTGCCCTACAGTAACGTAGTTGATTTTATAAAATGGACTGCGGGAAGTTCGTACAACAGTGATTTGCGCTGAGTAGTACTTTTCTAAAAAACGACGACTATTTTGCAAATGACCCAATCCAAAGAGTGCATTTTTTCGGCCCGGGATCTCACCAAAATATATCAGATGGGCGAAGTACAGGTGCAAGCACTTCGCGGTATTGATCTGGAAGTTTTTACGGGCGAAGTCGTCGTACTACTGGGTGCATCCGGTAGCGGAAAGTCCACACTCGTTAATATTTTAGGTGGATTAGACACCGCCAGTGACGGGCAAGTAACCTACCGTGATATCGATCTGACACATGCCTCGGAAAAACAGCTCACCAATTTTCGGCGGCTCAATGTGGGTTTCGTCTTCCAGTTTTACAACCTGATTCCCAGCCTTACGGCCCGGGAAAATGTGGCGATCGTTACTGAAATTGCAGAGCATCCGATGACTCCCGAAGAAGCATTGGCGCTGGTAGATTTGGGCGATCGCATGGATCACTTTCCGGCTCAAATGTCCGGTGGAGAACAACAACGGGTAGCCATTGCCCGGGCGGTGGCTAAAAACCCCGACGTACTGCTCTGCGATGAACCCACCGGGGCGCTGGATTCCAAGACGGGAATTGTCGTCCTCAAAGCCCTGCAGAAAGTCAACGATAGCTTGGGCACTGCTACGGTTCTAATCACCCACAACGTGGTTATCGGGGATATGGCGGATCGGATTATCAGCCTTCATGACGGCATGATATCCGATATAAAGATTAACGAGACCAAGATATCCCCTGACCAAATGGAGTGGTAATGCTATGCGAGCGATCAACCGAAAACTGCTGCGCGATATCTCCAATATGTGGGGTATGGTGTTCGTCATCGCCCTGATGATCACTTGCGGGGCGGCGACCTATATTACCTTTTTAAGCACGCTCGATTCGCTCCGCCAAACCCAAGAGTCGTACTACCAGGACTATTATTTTGCCAATATCTTTGCTTCACTAAAACGGGCACCCAACTCGGTGTCCGGACGAATTCGCGAAATTGAAGGTGTAAACAGAGTTGAAACGCGCATTCAATCCGGTGTTAACCTTGACGTTAACGGATTTGATGAAACCGTAATCGGGATGATTATCTCGCTGCCCGATGAACAAGAATCACTTTTAAACAAGCTGTACCTACGCCAAGGCCGATTGCCCACACCCTACGTAGATGATGAAATTGTACTGGGCGATGGCTTTGCCGAGGAGCATGGGTTTTCAGTAGGCGACCAGCTCGAAGCAGTTATCAACGGAAAAGAAAAACAACTCGATATTGTGGGCATTGGCTTATCCCCGGAGTTTATCTACCAAGGCCAACCCGGCAGCCTTTCACCGGATCTTAAACGTTTTGGTATTTTATGGATGCGTAGTGCCCCGTTGGAGGCTGCCTTCGATATGGAAGGGGTCTTTAATAATGTAGTTCTCTCACTCACTCGGGGAGCCAATGAAAAGGATGTAATCGCACAACTGGATCGAATCCTCGAACCACACGGCGGACTGGGAGCCATTGCCCGGGAAGATCAGAACTCACATTTTTTTATCACTGAAGAAATGAATCAGCTCAGCCAAACGGCTACGATTATTCCCACCATTTTTATTGCCGTAGCAGCTTTTCTACTTAATGTAGTTCTCGGACGTCTGATTAGAACACAGCGCGAGCAGATCGGCATCCTTAAAGCTTTTGGCTACAGCAACCGCGAAATCGGAACTCATTTTGTGCTCATGGTTTCGGTTATTGTTGCCATTGGTTTGGTCGGAGGCGTACTGCTTGGCTATTATCTGGGACAACAACTTTCTGCCCTCTACGCCAGCTACTACCGCTTTCCCTACCTCAACTTTGTAATTAATCCCTGGGATATCGTTGCCGCTTCCCTCATCAGTGCCGGAGCCGCTTACAGTGGAGTCTTTTTTGCCGTAAAGGATGCCGTAACCTTGCCCCCTGCCGAAGCTATGCGTCCCGAACCCCCAAAACTCTATCACCGTAGTTTACTGGAAAAATGGGGAGCCGCTCCGTTTCTCGATCAGCCCACAAAAATGGTACTGCGTCAAATTGGTCGAAATCGTACAAAAATTATCTTTGGGATATTGGGCGTTGCTTTTGCTGCCGCCCTCATGGTCGTTGGACGAATGAGCAACGATTCGGTGAAATACCTTATTGAAGTGGATTTTCGTCAGGCCCAGCCTTTTGATCTGGGTGTTTCTTTTCGAGAAGAGGTATCACAACACGCATTGATGGAATTACGGCGAATGCCCGGCGTTTATTACGGGGAAACCTATCGCGCCGTGCCGGTTCGGTTAATTTCCGCCCATCGCAATCACCTTACTGCCATACAGGGATACCATCCGGACATGAAACTCAGAAAAATCCTCAATACCCAAACACAACCGGTAACGATTCCCCAACAGGGCCTACTACTGACCAAAAAACTCGGTGATATCCTACACGTAAACAAAGGTGATACGCTCACCGTTAGTTTTCTGGATGGAAGCCGCGGTTCTGCACGCATCCACATTGCAGGGTTTGTCAGCCAGTTTATTGGTCTTAACGGGTACATGAATATTAACGAGCTCAACAAATTACTCCCGGAACAACTGGTAATCAGTGGCAGCTACCTACTTATTGACAAAGAGTTTGAGGATGCAATAATAGCCGAGTTACAAGAGAGTCCACTGGTGGGAGAAATCATATCCAAACAAAAAATTATTGAACGGTTTTATGAATCGACGGCACAAACCTGGCTGATTATGTCACTTTTTATCTCGCTTTTTGCCGGAGCCACTGCGTTTAGCGTCGTCTATAATAATGCCCGCATATCACTTTCGGAGCGCAGTCGCGAGCTGGCCAGCCTACGGGTGCTGGGTTTCACGCGGGGAGAAATTTCATACATCCTGCTGGGTGAATTGGCCATTCTCGTGCTTTTGGCCATCCCTATCGGATTTCTGCTGGGCTGGGGATTGACGTGGTTCATCATCTGGTCGTTGCAAACCGAGCTTTATCGCATCCCGATGAACATTAGTAGTGCTACATATACCCTGGCGGCATTAGTAGTTATCATTTCCGGCTTGCTTTCAGCAGGCTTAATCCGCAGAAAACTAAATCGCTTGGATTTAATCGGGGTTCTTAAAACGAGAGAATAAGCTATGAGCATCACAAAAAAACAGATCTACCTATCGGTATTTGTGATTATCGTCATTCTCATTATGGTATGGGGATTTTTGCCATCGCCTATACCGGTAAATGTTGAACAGGTTCGGGATGCACCACTGGAGGTCACCATCGAAGAGGAAGGCATTACCCGGGTTACCGATCGATTTACCATTTCGGCACCCGTTACCGGCTATATTCTGCGCATACCATACGAGGTTGGTGACTCTGTGGCAGCTGGACAAGAGCTTTTTCAGATACAGCCGGTGCCCGACTTGATCAGCGCTCGTCAACGCGAAGTAGCCGAATCCCAACTCGACGCGGCCAAGGCGCGCCTCAGTCAAGCCGAAGAAAATCTAAACCTGGCCCGGGAAGAAAAACGCATTTCTGATGTAGAACTTCAGCGCATTCAACGTCTTTTTGAATCCGGTATTGGAAGTGAGCAGGGTTTGGATCAAGCGAAGTTGACTGCTCGTCGGGCCGCAGCCCAACAGGCATCGGCAGAGTTTGCGGTGAACGTAGCAGAGTACGAAATTCGCGCAGCACAATCTGCGCTACAGGCATTTCAAGCATCGGGCGGACAGGAGCAAATATCGATTGGAGCGCCGGTCAGCGGACGCCTGCTGAAGATCCACCAACAAAGTGAAGGGACGGTCCAAGCGGGCACCCCAATCATGGAAATCGGCGATCCGTATTCGTTGGAAATAAAAGTTGATTTACTTTCCACCGATGCGGTGCAAGTGGAGCAAGGCACCAAAGTAAGAATCAAGCGATGGGGATTAGATCAGATTCTGGAAGGTTCCGTTCGGGTTGTGGAGCCCTCGGGTTATACGAGGATATCAGCATTGGGCGTTGAAGAACAGCGCGTGCCGGTGATTGTCGATATTCTTTCCGCTCACGATCAGTGGCAACGACTTGGCGACGGATATCGCGTAGTAACCGAATTTATCATCTGGGAGGGTGATGAAGTCTTACAAGTACCCTCCTCCTCGCTCTTTCGAACCGGCGGTGAACAGTGGGGCCTCTTTATTGTGGATGATGGCACGGCCCGGCTTCGCCAAGTGCAAATCGGCTACCAAAGCGGGTTACAGACTCAGATTGCCAGCGGCTTGGAAGCAGGAGAATCGGTGATCACACACCCCGATGAACGTATTGAGGATGAGGTGCATGTAGAAATAAGACGATAAGAGGTTGTTTCTTTTCATTCAATTCCTACAGGTTCACAAAACGGTTACGAATTTTTTTTGTAGGGAAATAATTCACAGGCCATCGATATGATAAAGAAATTACATTCAGAGATAATACTACAACAAACTAATACTGCAATGATTACAATGCGAAATACACAAAACTAATTACTTAAGTGATTCATCGTATTTAATACAGAAAACGTAACTTATTATGGCTTCACAACCGCACATTCTCATTTTGGGAACCAATTTTGCCGGATTAACAACAGCTCGGTATATCCGTGAATATGCAGGAGAAGGCGTTAAAATAACCTGTATTGATCGAAAACCATATCTAACCTTCATACCTAATATTCCACTTGAAGTATGGAACAACAATAATCCTGAGACTTCTCTTCATTTACCATTTATCAAGTTTTTAGAACGTGATAATATTGATTTCATCCAAGCTGAAGTACTGGGAATTGATGTAGAGAATAAGAGCGTAGATTACAGGCCTGGAGAACGTCCGGGTTCAGCTATTGAAGAAATCAATTATGATTACCTGGTTATAGCCGTTGGAAATAAATTGGCATTTGATGAGATAGATGGATTCGGAAAATACGGCCATACCTTCACGGACACCTATTACGGTGATAAAATACGAAGACATCTTCATGAGGGCGGTTATAAAGGCGGACCCATTGCCGTTGGTTCGGATCTATTTGTTCAGGGGAAAAGTGATAAACTGCCTGAAATACCTGTTGCAGAAGCCGCATGTGAAGGTCCGCCGGTTGAGATATCCTTTTCTATGGCGGATTGGCTCAAAGAACGAGGACTGGGTGGAGCAGAGAATATAACTATGTTCACTCCCGCTGAAGTTATTGCGGAAGATGCAGGAGAAAAGATCCTTGAGCAATTGCTGCCCATGGTAAAGGAGATGGGATACGGATATAAGGCCAATACCCGGGGTATCAAGAAACTTTATGAAGATGGAATTGAATTTAATGACGGCAGTAACCTGGAAGCGGAGCTCAAAATAATTTTTCCAAACTGGAAAGCACATGATTTTCTTAAAGACCTGCCAATATCTGACGATCAGGGATTTATCATAACAGATCTTTACATGAGAAATCCCGATTATCCCGAAATATTTGCAGTGGGGGATGCGGCATCTATAACGGTACCTAAGTTGGGATCGCTGGGTCACATGGAGGCCGAAGTACTGGCAAAAGTACTTGGAAAAGAAGTCGGCGGATATCAACCCAAAGATTCCATCGACCCGCTCAAATTCAAGCTTATTTGCATGGGAGACATGGGCTCGCATAAAGGATTTTATATGCATACGGATGAATGGTGGGGCGGTGATACCAGCATTCTAAAAATGGGATATACCCCGCATTTACTTAAGATGGGCTTTAAGACTATGTACTATACCATGGGTGGAAAAATTCCAGGATGGGGGATGCCCATGTCGGAGTTAGTGGCCGATCATACCGTGATATAATGCACAATGAGTGTTTTTTATTTACGTGCCAATTTCTCTCTGTGGTATCCATAATGCAGAGTATTACACTTCATAGAAACGCTACCGGATGGTAAAAGGCTGTTTGGCACCGGGTGACAAGGTCACGGCTGGATGACCCTTTTCATGTAGTCTCGGAAACCGGTGATGGTATTATAATCTTGATCAAAAGTCAGCGAAGTTGGCCTTTTATAGCAAGCGTATTGAATGATTGGTCGCATTGGAGGGGCTTTGGTCCCACAATTCAAATTTAAAGGAACGGGACCAGAAACGCGTTCTTCGAGCGTGCTCACATCCGCTATTTATACAACTAAAAACCAGATATTGACCAGCGTTCTTTCTGATATTGTACTGCCCCGGGAACAATAGCTGCTGTACGGCAACTATTTTGCAAATTACTTCCCGGAAAGCTACTGGGGCGTCGGTCCGTTTACCAAGGACAGCGATGAACTAACAACAATATATACACAGGTACATATCGAACAACAGGCACTGCGCAGGATTGAGCCCGGGCTTTTACAGGTCCTTCGGTGCGCTGGTCGAGCCTTATACAATGACATGAAACTGAGGCCAGCCCGGTGCCGGAATACAATGTAAAACTGCCATCCCAAATAGAATAGCGGCGCCAACTTTATACACGTTTTTCTCTCTTACAATTATCGTAGTATTAGGTACCTATAAGCTGGGTCCGCCACACGATTTTCCACTCTTTGTTGTGCTCATTGAATACCAGGATTTCGGTATTGGACTCGTCAAACTTAGTCCCATCTGTTTCATATTTAATTCGATAGGTAACATAAGCTACCGCTGTTTCTTCAACCAAATCTATCAATAGCTCTGTAATGTCATATTCATGTATTTCAGCATCTTCGACGAATAGCTCATATTGTTCTAAAACATTGTCAATGCCCATGATGCGCCTGTGGGTATCGGATTCAATCATCACTACATGATTGGCAAAATAACGGTCCATATCTGAAAAATTATGGGCCATCCAATCTCCCATAAGATGTTCGACTATACGTTCAATTTCCTTGATGTATGATTTTTGAGCAAGCTCTGTCATTTTTTAACTACCTCCTTGGATTTAAATCGATCAACCTCTTTTTCCAGCTGACCAAGAAACCATTTCACCTGGTTCCAGTCGGTGTACTCCACATCATGAGAAGTATCAGTACTACCACCGCTTTTTTGAGCAATCATCCGCATGATGAATTTCTTCCAAAAACTGTACTTAGTATAGCGAAGTGCTCCGGCCACCTGCTCCACAAACATGGGGTCCCATCCCGTCTTTTCTAAAAACTTTCCGGTGATTTCCTCTAACTCTTTTTGGTACTGGGGATCATCGTGAATCGCTGCCAGACTTACCGATAAAAAGCCCGTGGGCATTTTGTTTAGCATCTGATGGTGTTCCCGGACATAATGTAAAACTGACGTTTGATATTTTTCTGCGTGCAGTGAACCTCCAATAATAACTGCATCAAAGCCACCCGGATCTATATCCGCGGCCGTAGAATCGAGAACGGTAACCTCATGTCCGTCATCCACCGCTTTATCTCGCAGGTATTCACAAATTTTTCGCGTCTGTCCCTCGGTAGTGCCATAAACAATTAGCAGTTTCATAGTAGGTAGTTGGGTGGTGTGATAATTTTCAAGTTATTTGAAAAAATTTATGCAATCGGTTCTCTTCAGGACAGAAGGCCAAATGAGTCAGTTGTAATAGGGATTTTTCCTACAAAAAACAGTTAAGTATTGATCAATAACCTATCGATACAGTTATTTCACCCAATAAAATTTTTGCGGCGGATATTAACTATTTTATCAATTTCACCACCGATGACAACCAGCACTCCCACTAATACAATTCCAAGCCACTGTTCAATACTAAGCGGTACCGTTCGGAAAATGGTCTGCATAAATCCAATGTGCAACACCCCCAAATGAGCAACCAACGCAGCTATCACACTGATGAACAGGAATTTATTTGAAAAGAAATTAATGCGGAAAATACTTCGATCCAGAGAGCGGCAGTTGAACACATGGAAAAACTGAAACACAACCATTTGTGTCATTGCTGCGGTTTGTGCTATTTCTAAATTATCATACTGATTATACGTCCACCAAAACGTGGCCAGCGTTCCTGCCGCCAGTACCATTCCGACTCCACCCAGCCGCTCAATCAATCGGGTAGTGAGAATGCCCTCATCGGGTGGACGTGGTTTTCGCCTGATGATGCCCGGCTCTCCCGGTTCAAAAGCCAGGGCAATATCTTGTAGGCCGTTGGTTACCAAATTAATCCAAAGTATCTGCACCGCGATAAACGGCAGCGGCCAATTCATCAGTACCGCCGCAAAAATCACGATCAGCTCACCCACGGCGGTTGATAAAAGAAAAAAAGTGACCTTTCGGATGTTTGAAAAAACGATCCTTCCTTCCTCAATAGCCGATGTTATGGTCGCAAAATTATCATCCGAAAGAACCATATCCGATGCTTCGCGAGCGACGTCAGTACCGCTCTTCCCCATGGCAATACCCAGATGTGCCGCCTGCAACGCCGGCGCATCATTAATGCCATCGCCGGTTACCGCCACCACTTCTCCGGCACTTTTAAGTCGATTTACGATACGAAATTTATGCTCGGGCGTAACCCTAGCAAATATATTACAATCCCTGAGCCTTTGGTCCAGCTCCTCATCCGAAAGCTGATCAATAAAAATCCCCTCCAGTGCCCCCTTATTGGCATCCAATCCCAACTGCCGTCCGATAGCAACGGCCGTTTCAAGATGGTCCCCGGTAATCATAATTACTTTGATTCCTGATTGATGAACTTTCTCAACAGCTTCTACTACCTCGGGACGAATAGGATCTTCCATGCCCTGCAATCCGGCGAAGGTAAAATCCTCGGCAAAGAGTGAGGGATCATCTAAATCATCGATGTTTGTCGTACGATATGCCATCGCAAGTACCCGCAGTCCATCTTTCGCCATTTTTGTGGCAGCAGATCGAACCAACCCGCGATCAATAGGCGCTTCTTCTCCTTCAACTAATATTCGACTACATTTATCAAGAATGACCTCGGGCGCTCCTTTTAAAAAAATGATTTTTCGTTCGCCGGTATCATTCAATGTGCCCATGAACTTTCTCTCGGGTTCAAACGGCAACTGATCTAACTCTTGCATGGAGAGTCGTATTTCTGATAGCCGAATGCCTCCTTTATAGGCAGACACGTGCAGTGCTATTTCGGTGGGATCTCCCTGAGGCTCTCCGGATTCCACGCTCTCAACGTTTACTTCGTTGGCTAATGTACCTGCTAACAGCGTATTATAAAGGCCGTTATTCGGCTTGGGCAAAACCTTGGAATCAGCCATCACAATAGATCCCTCAAGTTGGTAACCCGCTTCGGTAGTTTGATATAGCGTATTATCTGCCCATATCTGTCGTACCGTCATTTGGTTCTTGGTGAGCGTGCCCGTCTTGTCCGATCCGATCACCGTGGTACTGCCCAGTGTTTCTACCGCCGGCAAGGAACGGATGATAGCTCGTCGATTGGCCATCTTTTGCACCCCTATAGCCAGTGTTACGGTGAGCACTACCGGCAAGCCTTCGGGGATAGCTGAGACTGCCATAGCAACGACTGTGATAAAAATTTCGGACGGATCCATCTGGTACAGAATTCCTATAGCGGTAATTATGACAGCAAAACCCATAATGACATAACCGATAAACGTACCCAGCTTATCTACTTTTTCCTGCAGTGGCGTTTTGCTTTCCCCGATATCCCTTACCGTTGTCGCAATCTTTCCGAGTTCGGTGGATCCCCCGGTGCGGACTACCACCGCTTTAGCACGTCCCCGGGAAATAATGGTGCCTGCAAATACCATATTATTCTGATCGGCCGGAACCAATCCTTCTGTCTCCAACGCGGATACCTGCTTTCTGATCACCGTTGACTCACCGGTAAGAGCCGACTCATCAACATCGAGTGTCTTTATTTTAAGAAGACGCATATCGGCGGCCACGCGTGCCCCGGAGCTAAGCAGCACAATATCACCGGGTACAAGACTACGACTGGGGATCTCCATCTCATGTCCCTCTCGAAGGACTTTCACACGCGGATCCGACAGCTTGGAAAGTGATTGAATAGCCTTTTGGGCCTTGTTTTCCTGGATATATCCAATTAAAGCGTTCAGTAATACGACGGCGGTTATTACGGCAGAATCGATATAGTCCTGCAGTATCAGTGTTACAAAAGCGGCGGCGACAAGAATATAAATCAGCGGATCCTTAAACTGATGAAGCAGGATCTGCCAACGACTCAACCCAACCTCTTTTTCAATTTCATTCGGACCAAATTGTACGAACCGCCTTTGGGCTTCCTCTTTACTTAATCCCTTCGTGGCAGAAGTTTTTAAATTCTTGCACACTTCATCTTCAGCTAAGATGTACCATAAGCGTTCCGTCTTTTGTATCTCGCTTGATGATTGGGTTTTCGCTGACATTACATCCATTTTCTTATCCGATAATTATATCCCACGCCTTGCAATGATTTCAATATTTCTGTAGTGCCTTCAATAAATAAACTCATGAACTCTTCTGACTGCAGAACGGAAAAGTGGTTAAAAAGCTTACACCACCAAAATAGCCTAAGTACAAAATTAGATATTTCCTCATCGATAAAGCAGGAGGATATCGAGAAGCTTATCCTAAGAAAATCTCCTACATCAATGAGAGGTATGGACTTATGGCTATATCAGGACAACTTTAGCAGCTTTGATGCAGATCAATAGAAAACTAATATTTTCATCATGGGAGCATTAGGCTGGATTATTATTACGGGATTGCTAATGAGTGCCATTGCTCTCGTGGGTAGTATCACATTGATTCTCAGCGATAAGACGCTCCGCAACATTCAAATGCCATTGGTCGCTTTTGCTGCGGGCTCATTAATGGGTGGAGCCTTTTTGCATATGATTCCTGCAAGCCTGACCGAATTCGAGGATTCTACCACTAATTTTATGTGGGTACTCATCGGCTTCGGCCTGTTTTTTATCCTTGAACAATTTCTGCACTGGCGGCATTGCCAACTGGATCGCAAGAATGCCCACAAACCTATGACCTACCTCATTCTGATTGGGGACGGATTGCATAATTTTCTCGGGGGATTGGCCATCGGGGGAATATTCTTAATTGATATTCAACTTGGGTTGATGGCGTGGATAGCGGCAGCGGCTCACGAGATCCCGCAAGAGTTGGGTGATTTTGCCATCCTCATACACGGCGGCTGGGAGAAATCCAACGCCCTGCTGTTCAACGTTATTTCCGGACTGACGTTTCTGGGTGGAGGTATCCTTGCTTATTTCATCTCCCATCACATCAATGT
Source organism: Bacteroidota bacterium (assembly GCA_051746985.1). Taxonomy (GTDB): domain Bacteria; phylum Bacteroidota; class Rhodothermia; order Balneolales; family Balneolaceae; genus Fodinibius. The sequence continues at coordinate 87,827 of JBNJFP010000003.1, read as the reverse complement.
CGATTTTCTGATCCCATTTGCGGCAGGCAACTTTCTGTATATCGGAGCTTCGGACCTGGTTCCGGAAGTAAATAAACACGAAAAGTTAGGGGTAAACATCATTCACTTCGTATCATTTTCTGCAGGCATAGTGCTTATGTGGCTAATAAAAATAATTTTTGCTGAATAGGCCTACAAAACTCACTGAAATCCAATTGTAAGGCATTTAACCACATGTCGTTTTAGGGATGTCCTTTTACTTCTAAGCCATAAGTTCGCGTATTCTTCTTGATAGGTAAAAATATTAAAGAGAGCGAATGGAATAATGACAAATTCTACGGGGACTATACCAGCTTCTCCTGCAAAAAAAGTAAGCGTAAAAAGATATAAACCCGATCCTGATCCCAAAGAGCACTACATAAATACCGAAAAGGGAATCTGGTCCTGGCTGACCACCTTAGACCATAAAAGAATTGGCATCCTCTACCTCGTCACTATTACAATCTTTTTTATCGTCGGGGGCATTCTGGCGCTGCTAATTCGCACCGAACTTTGGACCCCCGCCAAAACCTTTATCGAAGCGAACACATACAACCAGCTTTTTACCCTGCACGGGGCCGTAATGATTTTCCTCTTTCTTATTCCTTCGGTACCCACTGTGATGGGAAATTTTATCCTGCCCATCCAGTTGGGAGCAAAAGATCTGGCATTTCCCCGGCTGAACTTAGCCAGTTACTATATTTTGTTAATAGGTGCTGGCATTATGCTTTTTGGAATAATTGGCGGAGGAGTAGATACTGGCTGGACTTTTTATCTGCCCTACTCTTCAACCACAGCTGGGGGCGTTACCCTTGTCGTTTTCGGTATTTTTGTGATTGGGTTCTCTTCTATTCTCACGGGCGTAAATTTCATTACATCCATTCATAAAATGCGGGCGCCCGGCCTCACCTGGGATAAACTACCGTTATTTTGCTGGGCCCTTTATGCGACAAGTGTCATGCAGATATTAGCAACTCCTGTGCTTGCCATTACCCTGGCGCTGGTGGCCATGGAGCGAATCCTTGGAATTGGTATTTTTGATCCGGCCCTCGGAGGCGATCCCGTGCTCTACCAGCACTTTTTCTGGTTCTACAGTCACCCCGCCGTTTATATTATGATCGTCCCCGGTTTTGGAATTGTTTCTGAAGTCGTTACCACTTTCGCAAGAAAACATATTTTCGGCTACTGGGCCATAGCACTTTCATCACTGGCCATTGCTTTTATTAGTTTCCTTGTATGGGGACATCATATGTTTGTATCCGGTCAATCGCCTCTCGCTGGGATGGTATTTTCATTCTTAACATTTCTGGTTGGCATCCCCACAGGCATTAAAATGTTTAACTGGACAGCCACCCTATATAAAGGCTCCATTGATCTAAAATCTCCGCTGCTGTATATATTTGGTTTTTTCTTTCTTTTTCTGGTTGGCGGGTTTACCGGAATTGCGCTTGCTACCATCCCATTAAATGTTCATCTGCACGATACCTACTACGTAGTTGCCCATTTTCATTTTACGATGGTAGGTGGAATGTTGATGGCATTTTTAGGCGGCTTACATTACTGGTGGCCCAAGATGACGGGTAAAATGTTTAACGAAATACAGGCTAAAATTGCCTGCTTTATCATATTCATTGGATTTAACGTAACCTTTCTCCCGCAATTTGCGATGGGAATACTCGGCATGCCAAGACGTTATTTCAATTATATAGATGAATTCCAGGGATTTCATCAGCTTTCAACTGTAGGCGCCTACATCCTTGGCATTGGCTTGTTGCTTGTTATCTATTACTTAATCGCCTCCTTATTCAATAGTAAAAAGGCACCGGCAAACCCTTGGGGAAGCAGAGGATTAGAGTGGCAAATATCTTCGCCCGCCCCACCGCATAATTTCGATCATATCCCCGTGGTCGTTCATGGGCCTTATGATTACCACAAACCCATGGATGAGTTTCAATTGGGATTGGTTAATACTGGCAATGGACAGCAAGCGGAGCCTGTAGAAATTCAGAAATAGCCTCATATTTTATTAGGAAAAATTGGCCTCTTAAAATTCATAGCAGTGTACTGTAGGGAGAATTCCTAAAGGCCAATCCTTCTTTTTACTATGCCTAACTGGTGACTAATACCATACTTATAAAACCTTTTATCACTTAGATTCTTGATGGTTAACAAACATTTGTAACAATAAAATAAATGAGACAAAAATTATGACTCCATTAACAAAATATGATCGCCCCTCTGTGGAACCCATTAACAATCTTCGTCGCGAAATGGACCGCATTTTTAATGATCTAATTCCGTTCAGCTGGCGACTTGATGATTCAGAAATGGGATTGCGATCCTGGGCACCTCGAACAGACATGATGGAAACCGACAACGAATATATGATCGAAGTCGACCTACCCGGAATGTCAAAACAAGACATTACACTCAACGTTCAGGACAATATTCTCTCAATTCAAGGAGAACGAAAACACGAAACCGAAGAAGAACACAACGGATATCTTCGACGTGAACGTTCTTTCGGTTCATTTGAACGCAAATTCTCGCTTCCAGCAAGTGTGAAAGAAGATAAAATCAAGGCGACATTTAAAGACGGGGTCCTGACTGTTCATATCCCAAAAGCCGAAAAAAGTAAACGGCAATCTGTTAAGATCGACTAAAGTAACCATTCTAAATTACAGGGGAATTGCGTCAAATAATAAGTCGTGATTCCCTTTTTTTATTGTGCTAAAAACTCCTTCCTCTAATGCTTCTAATCCAATAACTGGATTTAAGCCTTTATTCCTAATTTTTACAGCGCGTATTGTTTAAACATACTTCGTAAATATTGCATACAGAGGTAGGCCGAAAAGATCAGAAATAAAAAAAAGCTAACGGTTTCCTTTCGCCGGAATTATCCAGGTCAAGTTATGGAGGTATAATCTCAGTCTCACTTAAGAGACACCCTCAACCGTCAGCTTGTTTGCCAGTACCGATCAAGGCACCAACAAAATACCGTTGCACACTTTTTGCACTTCCCAAATTGGGTAGATCACAAAAAGAAACCCGCGGAATAGTTTGGGTTTATCTCATGAAATGCCGTAGCACCCCATAGAGACTGTGCAAAAACAGTATGTCAAATTTCTATACCTATTATAACCAACATTGGGCTGGTAAATTGTAGGGCTCTACTGCCTATCTCATGTAGAATTTTCACCTACCTTGTAACACTCTTTGCTAAATAGGATCAGCAGTAGATTTCCATACGTTTCGAAATACGATATTTAAGCAAATGACCTACATATAAAAAGAAATTATCACCCTAACTTATAGGAGGCCAAACAAATAGTTCTTCATAAACACAGCAACATGAATATTAAAAATATACTAGTCCCAACTGACTTTTCTGATTGTTCAAAAACAGCCATTTCCTTTGCCCTTGAATTAGCCATAAATCTTAAGGCTCGTCTTTATGTAATGCACTCGATGACAAGTTCATTCTCATTTACATTAGATAAACATTTCGAGCAATTAACAAGTGATAACCGATTTAAAGAAATTGAAAGCCAAATCATTAGTGAAATCGGCGATCCCGATGTGTCAATACTGAGGCAGGCCCAAGATATTAAGGCGGACCTTATTGTCATGGGAAATAAAGGCAGTTCTGGTGGTAGAAAACTGTTGGGAAGTACAACATCAAAAGTCATTTCAAAATCCGACATCCCAGTACTTGCCGTTCCACAAGATAGTATCTATTCGGATTTTGAGAATATTGTATTTATGACCGATTTTAACGAAGGAGATTTATCTGCATCAAAAGAAATATCCGATTGGGCCAGACATTTTAATGCCAACCTGCATGTACTGCATCTATTTACCGATGATTCCCTCCAGGAACTGATAAAATTCCGCGGATTCAAGGAAATCTTAAAAGAGCGTCTGGAATACGACAAGCTATCTTTTGAACGGGTTTTTAATTCCTCTTTCGAAGAAGGATTTTTTAAATATTTAAAAACGCACACCCCCAAGCTGTTAGTTCTGACCCGCTACAAAAAAACGCTTTTCCAAAAAATTATTGAAAGAGATCACGGTAGTCGGATCGGATACAAGACTACGGTACCGTTTCTCAACATCCCTGCAGAAAAATATGTAGAAGAAAGACAAAGGCATAGTATCCTCAAACAATAGATAGGTGAATGGATACAGAAATTCGGTTACTGGGCAAGATGGGACTGATATTGGTGCTGGGGTTCATCATCGGCATTGAGCGCGGCTGGTATTTCCAACGAAAAAAAGAGGGACAGCGCACAGCCGGCGTTCGTACCTTTACACTTATCGCATTATCCGGTGGCCTGTGGGGAATCCTTTCCGAGCATATCGGGGATTTGGTACTGGGTGCCGCCCTGCTTGCTTTTGTACTAATTATCATGATCGGTTATTACCAGCACGTTCAACAAACAGGCTTGCTCGGACTCACCACTGAGATGGCGGCGTTCATCACCTTCGGAATTGGAGTGGCCGTAATCAAAGGATACCTCATTTTACCGGTGGCCATAACTGTTGTCATGGTTTTGATACTGAGCATCAAACCCAGACTCCATACTTGGATCAAAACCATAGAACCCCAGGAGTTTTATTCAGGGATACTATTCCTGATAATTTCAGCGGTTGTTTTACCCCTCCTTCCCAATCAGGGATACGGCCCCTGGGAGGTCTTAAATCCATTTGAAATATGGGGAATGGTCGTTTTGATCGCCGGGCTCTCTTACGTAGGCTATTTTTCAATGAAATACCTGGGCAACGAAAAGGGAATACTTTTCACCTCTTTTACCGGGGCGTTGGTTTCATCTATAGCGGTAACTGTAACACTGGGACGATTTGCACGGGAAGGAGAAACTACTACTGACACCTTAGTTATTGGTGCTTTAATCGCGAATTTTACGGCCCTCGCTCGAATGCTGTTATGGATTGGGATTTTCAATCCAATCTTGATTTACCGGGTCGCTCCTCCTGTAGCAGCGATGCTTGTGACAACCTCTGGATTGGCCCTTTGGGTATGGCTCAAGAGCGACCATTCCAAAAAGCGCAAGCAAATCTCCTCCATAAAAAACCCCCTTCAGCTGAATACCGCCATTCAGTTTGGGATTATTTTAGCTTTGGTTATGCTATTGGCAGAAGCCAGCAGGCAGTGGCTGGGAGATCCGGGCGTTTATGGATTGTCGGTAATTTCGGGCATGGTTGACATCGACTCCATCACTCTGTCTTTGTTGCAAATAGGCGGTGATACCCTTTCCATGGAGGCAGCAGGGAATGCATTAATCCTTGTTGCCATTGCAAATACCTTCATAAAGGGAGTCATCTTTGCATTTTTTAGCGGTATAAAAAATGCCCTGAAACTACTTGTTTTTTGTGCCCTGATAATAGTTTCAAGTACAATCGGAATATTGTTTTTCTAAACAATCACTTCCCAATATTAAGATTCCCAGGATAACACTGCAAACAGGGTTCACTTGAAAGCCAATCCATCTCGATTACACATCGCAATCAAAAAAAGATATTACTGCTGTTTTCTTTTGGCCTCGATGCTAAGTTGGGTATGGGGTACAACCTCGAGCCGACCTTTGGGAATTTTTTTACCCGTAACCTTGCAAATTCCGTAGGCTTTATTGTCTATGCGTTGAAGTGCACGATCCAGATAGCTAATAAATTTGCGGGTTCGATTGTGTAAGATATAGATTTTATCCCGTTCTCTGGTATTTGTACCAATATCGCCCATGTGGGAAGAATAAGTGACTTTAGTCGTTACATTATCCATCTCTTCTTGCAGAGCTCTTTTGAGACTTTCCAACTCCTGGGCAGCCTCATTGCGTTTTTTGATGATAATTTTTCGGAAATATTCGAGTTCCTGATCGCTGTAAGGGGAATTTCTCTCTATTGTTGGAGTCTTCATTTTTTACTCTCATTCTGTTTATTCAAATTTATGCCGTAAAAATTTCAAGAAATTACAATTTGATGACATTTAGTAGATCCCTTGAAATCTTTCATATCTGCCTTGGTATCTATTAGATGAGTTAGTAATAACTTTTAAATAACTCCGCCTTGACATCCTTTTTAAGGCATATTGAATTCTATGATAATGTTCTTTAAAAATTAATTTTTCTTGTGGGGATATCGGATCTAACTCTTCCATGAATACGTCGTTTTATTTATTGAAAACTGTTAACCAAGTCTCACTTGATGAATATAGTTAGCTATCAAGTAAGGGCCGATATTATATATGATGAGCTAACAACTTGATGTAAGAGAACAGGATAAATTGCCTGTAAGGATCCTCCCTATATTCAGCTATCCAGTTTGAAGAGGCAAGCATTCAGATATAAGGAAATTCATTACAACAATTGACCACTTGTTATACTAATTTCCCAAATCGGAAGTTAACAAAAGCCTAAAAATTAGGAGCGCCTTTATGACTACCTATTACATCAAAAAGCATGGTGTGCATGAAATCCACAAAACCGACTGCGTTTGGCTGCCCATCAGGAAAGGCATGGTTAAACTTGGAGATTTTGATACCGACGAAGAGGCTTTACAAAAGGCTAAAACGCTTTATGTTGACTTAAATCCCTGCGCTACTTGTTGTAACGTTCGCAAAAATAAGAACGTCACAACAGTTTAGCTTCGAAACAATTTAACTAACGCACAGGGAATTCAATTTGCCTAATCTGCTTCATTATTTACAACTAACACTCCCTTCATTCCCGCTGCATAATGCCCCGGAAAACTGCAGAGGTATTCATAATCTCCCGGCTCTTCGGGAGCCGTAAACGTAACTTCCGTGGTTTCACCTCCGGCTACCATTTCGGTATGATATAACACTTGGTCACTCAACTCTTCGGGCATATAATCCTCATCTTGAGCCTTGGAAGCTTGAGAAACATAATCATTCGCATCAGCATCAAGTATCATCAGGACCCAATTATGAGCCATTGCCGAAGCTGGCAGATCACTTCTTGTTGTCAGTCGGATACGAATTTCTTCGCCCGGCTGTACTTCAATAGCTTCAAGCAAAATAAGATCACCTTCACCTCCCGTTGAACCACCCACAGTTATTCCCTCCATCTCGCTTTCGACGGCGAACTTCATATCATCAATACCAATGATATCAACCGTGCGAACATCGTCGTCCGTCGTTGTACTCGTTTCTTCCGGTTCTTGTTCTTGGGACTGTTGAGATTCTGCAGTCTCCGTTTCAGATGATTCCCCGCCACCACCACAGGCGACAAAAAATATTAGCAGTGAAAAAGTCAATAAAAGGTTAGTTACTTTCATAATAGATTTACTTCAGGTTAAGGTTCGGTTTTTAACATTAGACTGGCAGAAAACAACAGAGCGAAAAAATTCGACCTGAACATTTCTCCCAAGTATTCTGATACAACAGTCTCTTTTATTCTTGATTATATTTTGTTTCAACTTCGGTCAACTTTAAAGCAGATTCTGCCGACATAGCATCGAAATAGCCCACAAATCGATTGGTCTCATCGGCATTGTAATCTGCCAAATTCTGGGCCCACCGGAATCCAATGGGCTGATACCACAACTCAGCATTTATTTTTAGTGGTTTATCGGTTTCTGGAAGCTCTACTCGATATGTAACCTGATCACTTCCTCCCAAAAAATTATCGTCCTCAAAGGCGGCCCCGTGCACCTCAATCCATTCATCTGCCGTTTCCTTGTCGAATCCATCCGGCAAAATGCGGTTATCTTTGATAAACCGAACCGCTGTTAACAAGCCGGTTGTAACATTTTCCTGGGGATCGACCATGATCGTTTCATAAATTTGTACCTGATCGGGCTCGCTGATTTCGGTGTAATGAGGCTCAAATGTGCTGGGATTCTCATCGTTAACATTTCCAACAATAGAACCATCCTCGCGTACAGCACCGGACTCATAAAGCACCTTCCCCTCATCGTCAGTAATAGTGAAATGAATCCAGGTTCTTCGCGAAGGATAGGCCGTGGGCAGTTTATGTCCGGCAAGATTTGTGATATCAACTTCTGCCAGTAACTCGTTTCCGTCAACTTCGAGCCTGTTAAACTCCATTTTTGCCGACTCGCTTTGCAGATGATCTATCGTCCGGTTAACGGCATCATCCATCTCCCGGGGCAGCGCCTTGACGCCCAAATCATTTCGATAGCGATTGAGCATCTTCAGCATAAAAAAGTTGCCGCCCTTGAAGGTGTGGCGCGATACCTCCTCACGGGGCTGACCCATCACTGAAGAAATCGCCACTTCCTCTTTCACGACCGGCATGTGACACGATTGGCAACTCTGTTCATCCACAAAGCTGCTGTGTTGCCACTCTTGATACGGTACCTGCTCGGGCAATTCTCCCACCACTTCTCCATCCGGCCCCAGTGACTCGGTAATCAGCGTATGACAAGTAGCACAGGTTTCGGAAAGCTGAATATGTTTCGATTCAGCCTGTAAAAACCCCGACGAAGAATGCATAATATTCTGCAGTCCCTCATCAACAGGATAAGGTCCAAATACTTCTCGCTGTCCCAAACTATTGAGCGTATCAATCCCGAACCGTCCGACAAAACTCTCCGCGGTGCCCAGGTTCTCTTCAGTAATTTGATGGCAGGTGGTACACGAAACGCCATCGGCGGCCAGCAGATTTTGCCGACTCATTGCTTGATTTATCGGCAAATTAGAAAATATTTCGGGCGTATTACCACCATACTTGGCCTCGTAATGAGCCATCGGCATGTGACAGGTTGAGCACTCGCTTTCGATATGCACCTGCGATTCGGGATGATCCATAACCTCTCGACGCACCGCCGCATGCCAGTAAGGATCGCGCGCCGAATTGGCCATCATGGTAGCAGACCAATCCGTACCAAAAGAAATATCTTCGCCCGAGGGCGTAACCAAACCATTGTGACAGCTCATGCAGGCATCCGCCGTTGCAAAAAGATGAGGATTCGTATCTTGAAAAAACGTTACATTTTGATCATTACTATCGGCAGATTGATAAAAAAACGTGCCGACCAAAAGCACGCTAAGCGGAAGTACGAATAAGATGAATACATTTTTATACATAACGCTCTATTTATGATTTGAGAACCTTGTCACCATCCTTCAAAAAATCCGCCGTCGAACCAATCCCAAAGGATATATACCATAAACTGGGTGTCGCGGCTGGCATCATCAGCGGGAATTCGTACGCCCACATTCATCATGATGTGCTGACGTTTATTGAGGGTCACCTGCACTTGCGGCGCAATATCCCAGTGGTTAACCCCACCTGACTCAAATTCCCGTGAACCCAAAACTTCGACCATGGGCGACCACGTTCTTCCCCAGCTACCGTGTGTCAGGCTGGTGCCCAAAGCCGCCCTCCAAAAAGCTTCTTCCGTAGCTTTGTCACGTAGCAAAGGAAGTTCCACTCCGCTCTGAAGCTGTAAAAATCCATTGGCTGGCAGGAGTTGTCCAAAGGAAATGAAAGGCTCAAAGATCGTTGTTCCCTTACCAAAGCCCGTTGCTCGATCACCGGTAGGAAAAAGTACTTCTCCCGCAGCACTAAAAATCGACCCGCTGTCAAAGTTGTGATATAGCGCTCGTTTAACTCCCAATGCCACATCACCCAGCTGCCCACCATTCCAATTGCCCGCCGGAGTTTCGCTAAAACCAAAAGGCACTACAATCTCTAATTGATTGCGAGCTCCAAACCGTTGCTCATAGACCAGTTCGTTCAGCACATTGCCTTCGTTTTCGATATCAACCGAGGTACTGATCACCGCTTCATCTTCGGGGTACGCCTTTTCAGTTACTAACGGACGGGGCATATTTAATTCTCCGCGCGGCCAGTTTTCATCCCTGCAGAGGGTGCGAATATGGTCCATTATTTTTTGAAGCTGCTGCTCGCTTAACGCCTTGCCGAAAGCAGGCATATCTTTTGCAAATCCCCGAACCGGTCCTCCCTGGTGAGCTACAGCAATCCAGTCACCATCGGGCTCTCGATTCGAAAAATCACAATCCGAAAAATCAGGCACCGGTGTTTCAAATCCGAGTTGACTTTGCGCCACCCCCTTTCCGGTAACACCGTGACACGCAGCACACGCTTCAGAGTAGAGTGTTTTTCCTGGAGACTGCATGCTCACCGTGTCGATAAGAGCAGATTCATAATTCTTTATATCCTTTCTGGGAGTATTCGTTTGGGTAATTGCTGCTACGAAAAAAAAGGTGAGTATCAAAAACAGCAAGGAGGCCCCATGTCGATTTATTCTCATATCTACTCCTGATTGAGTCTTCTTCCAACAATAATTTCTCAACGGATAATAGCTGTAACCCTGATCACTTTATTAATGGGTATTTACCCGCCCGCTTGTAGTACATTACCCTATCTGCCTCGGCTGCTTGCCTTTCCAAGGTTACCCATTTGTCCTCACACAGATATCATATTGCAAAAACCTTGTAGGTAATACTTCTACAGCAAAACAGTAGATATCCTTTTCCTGCCCCTTTTACCTATTGGATATACTGAAATTATCCAGCCAACAAATAGAAAGGGAATCAATGTCTCGAAAAGATCTGACCGAACAATTTCTTAGGCGACCTAATCCTAATATGAGTAACTACGATAAAGAATACGCTTCTTTTCGATGGGATCAGGTTAAAGAAGAGCTAGTAAAATCTTCCGGCAAAAAGGGATTTAATATGGCCTACTTGGCGATTGATCGTCATGCGGATAACATCCAAGAAGGGAAAGTGGCATTGCACTGGATTGGGAATCAGGGAAACAGTAAAGAGTTCACCTATCATGAGCTAAAGGAACAGACCAATCGCTTTGCCAATGTTTTGCAAAACTTAGGCCTTCAAAAAGGCGATGTCGTCTGTACCCTTACCGGACGTATTCCCGAGTTGTACATTTCAGCACTGGGCACCCTGAAAAATGGAAGCATTTACTGTCCGCTTTTTTCAATTTACGGTCCCGAACCCATTTACCAGCGACTAAGCAAGGGAAAAGCCAAAATTTTAGTAACCACAAAATCACTTTTCGATAAAAAGATATCTGGGCTTTTAGATCGTTTGGATCATCTACAATATGTATTACTCACTGACATTACTGATCACCAATCCGAGAATGTGCGCTCTTTCCAGCGATTGATGATGGAGGCCAGCTCTGATTTCGTTATTACTGAAACGTCCCCCGAAGACCGGGCGCTGTTGCATTTCACCAGCGGAACCACCGGCATGCCGAAGGGCGTGATTCATGTCCACGAAGCAGCGCTAACCCATTTTATTACCGGTAAATATGTGCTGGATTTCCACTCCGATGACATCTTCTGGTGCACCGCCGATCCGGGATGGGTGACCGGAACTTCGTATGGGATATTATCTCCATTAATGCATGGCATTACCAACCTGGTAGTCGAAGCGGAGTTTGACGCTCGATTATGGTATCAGACGCTGGAAGAACAAAAAGTCAGTATTTGGTACACAGCTCCAACGGCCATTCGACGACTAATGCGCATGAATATTGATATTCGCAAAGAATATGATTTAGGTGCCCTGCGACTGATTCACAGCGTGGGCGAACCGCTGAATCCCGAAGCCGTGCGATGGGCTCAAAAAATGCTGGACATGCCGATCCTCGACAACTGGTGGCAAACCGAGACGGGCGGCATCATGATTGCCAACTATCCCTCTATGCCGGTCAAGCCGGGATCAATGGGTAAACCGCTACCCGGCGTTGAAGCTGAAATTTTAGATTATGATGAGAACGGAGGAGACGATATAAAATTTGCTGAGACGGGTGAATCAGGTCACCTGGCGCTAAAGAAAGGATGGCCCTCAATGTTTCGAGGCTACCTCGATGACGAGGAGCGCTACCAGCAATGCTTTGTAGGTGATTGGTATCTGACCGGAGATCTGGCCAGCCGGGATGAAGATGGGTATTTCTGGTTTGTCGGGCGGGCGGACGACATCATCAAAACGGCCGGACACATGGTGGGTCCGTTCGAGGTGGAAAGTATTTTGATGGAGCACGAGGCGGTAGCCGAAGCAGCGGTAATCGGGAAACCGGATCCCGTGATGGGTGAACTGGTCAAATCTTTTATCACATTGAAAGAGCGTTTTGAACCGAGCGAAGAGCTCAACCTGGAACTTAAAGGATTTGCCCGCGAGCGATTGGGTTCAGCGGTAGCGCCCAAAGAAATCGAATTTATCGACGAACTGCCCAAAACACGTAGTGGAAAAATCATGCGGAGATTGCTGCGGGATCAGGAACGCGAAAAGGTTGAAAAAACATCATCCTAAAACAGATCAAATTATGGCGACCAAGAAGAAAAGTGCGACTTTAAAAAAGAAGTCGAAGACAGAAAAAGATGAAAATCTGCATCTGCTTAAACAGATGATGCGTATTCGTCAGCTCGAGGAAAAAGCCTATGAGTTTTACACCCAGGAAAAAATCCGTGGCTTTTTACACCTCTATGATGGCGAAGAAGCCGTTGCAGTAGGCGTAATTGAAAATCTCAGAACAGAAGATGCGGTTATAGCCACTTATCGTGAGCATGGACATGCACTAATTCGCGGCGTGTCGATGGAAAGCATCATGGCAGAGCTATACGGCAAGGCCGAAGGATGCAGTGGGGGACGCGGTGGCTCGATGCACCTTTATGATAAGGCCACCAACTTTTTGGGCGGATCGGCGATTGTTGGCAACGGTTTGCCAATGGCTGTGGGCGTCGCTATGGCTTACAAACGTCAGAACAAGGATGCCTTGGCCTGTTGCTTTTTTGGCGAAGGTGCGGTCGATGAAGGCGAATTCCACGAGTCATTAAACCTGGCTTCGCTCTGGGATCTGCCAGTCCTCTTTGTCTGTGAAAACAACCTCTATTCGATGGGTATGCCCTTTGAGCTGGCCGAGGCTGAAACAAACCTGGTGAAGAAAGCAAAAGCCTATAACATGGAGGCCGATAGCGTAGATGGCATGGACATTAAGGCTGTATTAAAGGCCTCGGACAAAGCTACAAAACACATCCGCAAAAAAAAGAAACCCTATTTTTTGGAGTGCCAGACCTATCGTTACCGGGCACATTCTATGTTTGATCCGGAGCGATATCGATCTAAACAAGAAATAAAAGAGTGGAAGAAAAAAGATCCCATTACAACTTATGCTGATTACTTGAAGGAAGAGGGTCTATTAAATGATAAAGAATTGGATCAGTTAAATAAGCAGGTAACTGAAGAGGTCGAAGCATCGGTGCAGTTTGCCGAAAATGGGACGGATGAACCTATCGAAGATATCACCAAATACGTTTACAGCAACCTTACAGGAGAATAAATTATGCCACAAGTTGCAGAACAAACTATTACTTATCGTCAAGCCGTTCGGGAAGCGATGCGGGAGGCCATGTTAAAAGACGACCGCGTATTTCTGATGGGCGAAGACGTAGGATTGTACGGAGGCTGCTTCAATGTCAGCGAGGGCATGTTGGAAGAATTCGGGGATCAACGCATCATTGACACGCCTCTATCGGAATCGGGCTTTACCGGCTGCGGCATCGGAGCGGCGGTGGCGGGCATGCGTCCTATCGTAGAAATTATGACCGTGAATTTTAGCCTGTTGGCAGCGGATCAAATTATCAATACGGCGGCCATTTTGCAGTATATGTCTGGCGGACAGTTTACCGTGCCCATTGTCATTCGGATGGCCACGGGTGGTGGTAAACAACTGGCAGCCCAACACTCTCGAAGTCTCGAGGGTTGGTACGCGCACATACCGGGACTCAAAATTTTAACGCCCGCCACGATCGAAGATGCCCGCGGCATGCTATGGCCAGCTTTGGAAGACCCCGATCCGGTACTCATTTTCGAAAATTCTACGTTATATAACTCAGAAGGTCCGCTGCCCGGCAATGGGCAAGCCGTAGATATTCAAAAAGCCAAAGTGCGTCGCGAAGGAAATGACGTGAGCATTTTGACGTATGGAATCGGCCTCCAGAAATCACTCAAAGCGGCCGAAAAATTATCCGAAGAAGATATTGATGCTGAGGTGGTTGATCTCCGCGTGCTGCGTCCGCTCGATAGTGAAACGATTTTGGCATCCGTAACCAAAACGGGTCGCGCCGTTATTGTCGATGAAGGATGGAAAAGCGGGGGCATTTCGGCCGAACTCAGTGCCCGTATTACCGAGGAATTGTTCTATGATTTAGATGCACCGGTCGAGCGCATTTGCGGGATGGAAGTGCCGGCGCCCTATGCCAAACACCTCGAACAGGCTTCATTGCCACAACCCGAACAAATCATTAAATCCATTCAAAAGATGGGAGGTCTCCATGGGTAAGTTCATCATGCCGAGCCTGGGATCACAGATGATCGAGGCTAAACTTATTCAGTGGCACGTGCAACCGGGCGACACGGTAAAAAAAGGAGATATTATCGGGGAAATTGATACCGAGAAGGGTCTGATCGATGTCGAAGTGTTTGAGGATGGCGTGATTACGGAGTTGGTGGCTCAAGAAGGGGAAGTTGTACCCGTTGGTTCGGTGATGGCCGTCATTAATGGCAAAGGAAAAGCCGAAGAAGTCGAAGTAAAACCGTCTGAAACACCGAAAGAAAAAAAGAAAGAAGTTCGGAGCGAAGGTGAGCAGGAAGTTATAACCAAGAAGCCGGCAATAGAAAAAAGAGAGACCCTCAAACAACGACCAAAGGCATCCCCTTTAGCAAGACGGGTAGCAGAAGATTTAAATATTGACCTCAAAAAGGTAACAGGCAGCGGATCGGGCGGCACTATTCATCGCAAAGATGTGGAGGCATTTGCTCAGCAAAAAACCGCAGACGAAACTTTTGAAAAAGAATTGGATATGGCTGAGCATGTATCAAAAGCCGAGGGCAAAAGCATGCGTCAATCAATTGCCGCTGCCATGTCTAAATCCAATAAAGAAATCCCGCACTACTACCTGGAAACAGATATTGACATGAAGGCGGCACTTGAATGGCTTAGTGATGAAAATAAAAACCGACCGGTAGATAAACGCCTGCTGCCACCCATGCTGCTGATCAAAGCTGTGGCCAATGCGCTGACCGAAGTGCCGGAACTGAATGGCTTCTGGACGGATGAGGCGATGCATATCGAGGAGGGCATCCACGTAGGTTTTGCGGTTTCACTGCGTCAAGGCGGACTGGTAATTCCAGCCATTTTGGATGCTGATCTCAAATCCTTAGATGAAATTCGCAGTGATTTTGTAGATATGGTAACCCGGGCGCGTGAGGGACACCTTAAGAGCCGGGAAATTAGCAGTGCCACAATCACCATTACCAGCTTGGGCGAACGCGGCGCTGAAAAAGTGTATGGCGTTATTTATCCACCACAAGTAGCTTTACTTGGCTTTGGGAAAATTACCGATCGGACCCGAGCCGTTGATGGTTCTATTGGAATTCGTCCAACACTCTCTGTAGTACTGGCCGGAGATCATCGCGCTACTGACGGACATACGGGATCCCGATTTCTCGAAAAATTAAACGCTCAACTGCAACACCCTGAAGATTTATGAACACCGACATTGATACAATCATCAAAAAGCACCTGCATCGCGTTGCCCCGGAAGCCGATCTTGATCAGTTAAAAGCCGACGAGGAATTAGGTCCGACGCTTGATATTGACTCTATGGACTTTTACAACATGATGGTTGGTATCAGCGAGGAACTTCAGGTTGAAATTCCGGAGGAGGACTATGGGAAACTAAGGACGTTAAAAAGTATTAAGGAATTTTTGAGTAGATCAGCTACAGAAAGTGGATGATTTTAGAGTTGGTATAACTGGCCTTGAATTGTGTGCGAAGACCAAAGAATGCGGTTGTGAATTTTGTACCGATGACTACTTTTAAACTACTTACACAAGAATACGGACCATCAAAATCCACGCATTCTGCCGGTCTAAGCGTAAACATAATTCAAAGACTTGATCTTTCAGTACCTTTTGGATCAAGCCAAAAGGTACACCTCACACTTTTCCGTATTACAATAGAGCTACGGCACGAGTTTTAACATCAATTATTCCCGCTCTTACGCCAACCTCTCCAAACAGGATATCCATTCCGATCTCTCAGGCGCAATGTCATTTGCTCCCGCTTTACTTCGGCGGCAATCAGAGCCGGGGAGCCATCATAGGTAATACGTGAACCTGTAATCGCAACCTGGTCACCTTTCTCAATCTTTTCTTCCTGCTGTTCCATAAACCAAACCGGTCCCAAATGAACGGACATGGTATCCGCATCCGTAGCAACCATCATGTGTACGCCCATGCGAGCGGCATTTCTCTGACCGGGATTGTAGGTTATCTCAATCACCTCTCCCTCGATCGTCTCGACCGCATCCATATCATATTCCCGCTCGTACATCTGCTTTTTCATCCCTTTTCCAGATCGCTGCTGGGCCCATGCCGTTGTTAACAGTGGACCCACCAAAGCTGCTAAAACAAGAGTTATTAATAATCTTTTCATATCATCCTCAAAGTATTTTGTTAAAAATTTACGCTCCAACCTACTCCTATGCTGAAGTCTGATGCCGATTCTGTTAGTCCAAATAAGATATTTGTGTTAAGATTTGTTGCATTTGATAGCCGGTAATTCAAACCGGCTCCAACATTTACGGGTGGATCTACATCGTCAATAATTTCAGTGGATCCCATAAAAGATACCGTACCCATCAACTTGCCATCAGAAAACGTACGTCCCAACGCCGCACTGTAGCTCAGCAAATTATTCAAATCGAGCTCGTCCATATCTCCCAGATACCAATACATCCCGCTTACCATCAGAAGATAATGTTGTTGAATACGCTGCGACCAGCTTAGCCCTCCTCCTACATCCCAGGCCCCGGTACCAAAACCGGAATTCTCATCAGCGACGGGAAACTTGAGTCCGCCATTGGCATTGATCATACTTCGTCCGGACGGGCTGTTCCAAAGCTTAAGATTTGCCGATAGAGAAGGATCACCAAACTGAGTTTGACTGTAACTAACGGTATCAGCCGGTCCCGGATTTATGGTATGCCGTCGCTGCCCCCTACCGTTGCCACTGCCCTGCTGTTGGCGCTTATCTACCAATCCACTCTGTGGGCCGCCAGTGGGAAGCGGACCTGTTCCTGTTTTAGAATAAGATATCCACGGCGTGTTTTGATAAATAAGCGGCATCGAAACGTACAGGCTCCACCGTGTTGATGACACGCCCACGCTGTTGCTAAAATAGAAGCTGCCAGTGCGCTCGGTGAAATAGTAGGAGCCTGTTGCGTATTGCAGGGAGCCGGAGTAGTACAGGTTTTGTGCTTGTAACTGCTCTACTCCTGCTGGCCATACCAACAGAACACCTAAATTAATTTTTAATATGAGATGGACGATTTTCACTGATTATATCAGTTTGAAGCCTTTGCCTGCTGACCCAAGCGCTTGGTAAGTCGCTCCATGGTCTGTACGGCTTCGTCAGCCTGACTCGTCATATCCTGCAGGTTTTGGCGAAGGCGATCCATATCGCGCTGCATATCACGGTCCCTCATCATCGTTTGATCTTTTTGCATCATGTCGCACCGTTCAGCGGCATTTTTCATCGTACCCAGGGTAAGTTGCATCTGTTCATTAAAACGATGCATCATCTGGTACTGGTTTTTCATCTCCTCATTTTGGACTTGCTGCATACGGCGATTCATCTCCTGGTTCATGGTTTGCGTTCGGTCCATGAGATCATTCACATTTTGCATCATCTGTTGCATCTGTTTCTGCATCTGCTGTTGTTGCTGACCGGTTTGCTGGGCAAATACCGAAGAATGACTGCCCCATGAGAGTAATAGCAGCGATACCATAATTAAATATTTCATTGTTGTATTGCTTAATTAGCGGTTTATTAACACTGTAAAGTTCTACATATCTGACTAACAAAGAGATGCTCTGTTGGTGTAATTTGATGTAGATAGGTTACTTGCAGGTGCGTAAAGCAAAACCTTACAAAGCTATTAGCTAAAGAGGGACATAAATCATGTAGTGTTACAAAAGTAAGTATCTGCCCATAAATCCACTATCTTTGCGTAAGGATTTTACCTGTCGATACCTGACTCCTTTAATCCTTATTATCAATCGATAATTATAACATTAGGGGAGAAAAAATTATGATGAAAGGAAAAGTAGCGTTAGTTACAGGCGCTGGAGCAGGTATCGGAAGAGCAACGGCCGAACTTTTTGCCGTGCACGGGGCTTTTGTCGTTGTCGCTGACAAAAATCTTGAGTCAGCAAAAGAAACCCTTGAGCTCATTAAAAAGTCGGGAGAAAAAGGGTTGGCCCTCGAAGTAGATATCAGTCAAGAAAGCCAGGTTAAATCACTTATCGAGGGAACGATCGACCGTTTTGGCCAGCTGAATTATGCGTGCAATAATGCTGGCATTGAAGGTGACCAAGCGTTTACGCCGGAGTGCTCTGCCGAAAACTGGTCGCGGGTCATGGATATCAACCTTCGGGGCACTTGGCTCTGTATAAAATACCAGATCCCGGAAATGCTTAAACATTCCGGCGGGGCCATTGTTAACGTTTCTTCTGTTGCAGGACTACTGGGATTTTCGGGCATCCCGGCCTACGTGTCCAGCAAGCACGGCATTAACGGACTTACGAAAACAGCAGCCCTGGAATATGCCGAGCAGGGAATCCGTGTAAACGCCGTGTGTCCGGGTGCCATTCAAACGTCAATGATTGACCGGTTTGTGGGCAGTCATAGCCAAGAACGCAAAGACCTCATCGCGGCACATCCCATGGGGCGGTTTGGCCGTCCCGAAGAAGTAGCAGAAGCCGTCGTCTGGCTCTGCTCGGACAAAGCCTCTTTTATTACAGGACAAACCCTGGCGGTTGACGGTGGATATACGGTACACTAATTGAGATTAAAAATAAAAAAGCCAGTGATGTTCCTTTCGTCGGCATAACCCGATTCAAGTTCAGAAGGTATGATCTCAGTCCCTTTAACAGGACACCCTTACTCACTGGCTTTGAATGCCGGCACTTTTCAGATGCCGACAAATGGCCCTGTTACACACTATTCGATAATCCTATCGGATAACCCAATAGAAACCTACAGGTAATTTTTAGGTCTCTTTCGAGAACTGCCGTAGCAAAACCCGAAAGCGTGTAAATTTCAGTATGTCAATTACTCTCTCTTAAAATCTATAATTAATATAATATGCTAATTGCTGGTGTAACGTAAGGTCTTTATGTATGCAGGTGTAGAACTTTTTCTTACAAGTTATGCTTGTACTTTTCGTTTCGATCCGCTTGCACCCATCACATGATCAAATACTTGTTCATCCTCTAATAATTCTTGCAATATTTTTTTATGGCCGCGAAAATTCAGTTCATCTGCCATCGATAACAGCATCTGATATACCGTAATCTGACATTGTGTAATACGGTGCAAAGATGCAGCGATAGCCCGATCTGTCAGTTTATTTCCAGAACACCGCTCCACAAGCTCTTTGGTTTCCAGAATCATCGATTTCATCGTTCTGCAATGCTCTTCCATGAATTCCGCATTCAAGTTCTCCTGAATTTCTTCCAGCCGGGTGACATGCAAACGCGAATTTTTAAGATGGTTCTGCACGTGATTCTTTAACGTCTCTGAAGAAGATTTCTCAATAAATAATCGCAATTCCGGAATCAACAACACTTCCGCATGATACATATCCTGAATCAACTCCAGATACAATTCTCGTTCCGTTGTTATCTCTTTCATAAGCAACCCGTTTTCTTTTTAGGGTATGATATCATCTGACCGCCATAAATAGTGAGAGGAGTTGAAGGGCTATCCTGTGGCAATAACCTGAATTTCGTTGTAGGGAGAATCCGCCCGTTTATTCCTTAGATGAAATCTCCTTCGCAGCCTCCCTCTTTTCCATCAGTACCAGTACCGCAGGTAACAGAAAAAGGGCAGCCAAAAGTGTCAACACGATACCTAAAATTGCCAACTCCCCGATGGACTGCATCCCGGGATGTAGAGAAAATAACAGCCCGCCAAACCCCATAATTGTTGTTGCGACGCTTACCGTAATATGTTCGCCAGTGGAATGCAACACTTTTGCGATGGATCCTTTGCCCTCCTCCAAGTAACGGTGCACGAGGTGAATACCGCTGTCGTCTCCAATTCCCAGCACCGTGGGCAACACCACCAGGTTATAAAAATTAAGCTGCCACCCCAACGGCACCATCAGCCCAAACATCCACACGAAACTGGCAAGTAGCGGCAGCAATGCCAACAACGTCCATTTGACACTGCCCAGCACCACCAATTTTAGGATGATGATAATCACGATCGTCAGCGATACCATCACCGGCGCTTCGTCAATCATCAGCCGAAGCATATCGGAAGCGACAATTGAGGTAGAACCCGCATAATAGGTTTTATCTTCGCTGATAGGCACTTCTCCGACATCATCGGCAAAATTGATGGAATTACGTCCGTCTCCCAAGCTTATACCCGGATAAATAAGCACCAAGTTTCCAATCTCACCGCTTTGTGAGGTAAACGGATTGCGTAAAAAGTCGGGCACTTCATCCAGGGAAATAAGCCGCTGCGTGGATGCCGCTTGCCTGAGCCGATCCAGTTGTCGGTCGTCCTGCCCTTCTAAAAAAGGATCCGAAAGAAGCTCTCTGATCTCTGCAATCCGGTCGATCTTTTGGTTTCCCTCCTGCTCCAAGAAAGGAAAGCGATCCTGGAATATTTCGACCCGATCAATGGTTGGCGTCAGCGTATCAGACGCCGCACGCTCCCGCAGTACTTCTGCCACTTTCTGGGCATCCTCCGGCGTATCCGTTACGATGTAAGCAGCGTTCCGAGTACGCCGATCACTATAGACTTTTCGAACTTTGCTGTTCAGTTCCTGGTAGCGAACATATTCCGGCTCAAGTTCGCTGAAATCATATTGGAACGTCACTTTGGGTAGATTGGTAATCGTATAAACGGTAACACCAATGCCGATAAACAGAATTAAGGGCACGAAAAGTTTTGGGCTGAGAAGTGTTTTTATATGGTGCTTCTCTGCTACCTGCTGATCGGTTGCGACCTTTAAATTCAAAAATCGAAAACGTTCCAGGATGCTGATCAACGCCGGCAGAAAAACAACATAGGCCAGGATGGCGAATAGTAATCCGAGTCCAGCAATTATCCCAAACTCACTGAACCCCTTAAAATCCGCGATGCTTAGCACCAAAAAAGCAGCCGAAGTGGTAATTCCCACGGCCGTTACAGCCTGACCGGTAGTCATGAAGGTTGTTATCAAGGCTTCGGATACGGTTTGATCGGAGGCTCGTTCTTCGGAGTACCGGGCAAAAAAATGGATCCCAAAATCAATCCCCATCCCAAACAGCAAAAGACCGAGCGTGGAAGTCATAATATTTAGATTTCCAAACAGCAGGTAGGCAATGCCGAACGTCCAGCAAAGGCTGATCACAAGCGGCGAAGCCATAATGACAACAATTGTGGGAATGCGAACGATTTCCTGTAAAAGCACCCGCCCATTAAATTTCGAGCCGGCTGAAATGCGATAGCTTTTATAAAAAAAGTACAACACTACAACCAGCAAGAGCATCAGCACACCAATACCAAACGAGTCCTTAACGTCCTTGGTGATGGTTTCCACTTCGATAAGCGTTCGCAGGAGCCGACCGGCCAGCGTTACTTCCATCTCGGGATGATAAGATGCAGGCTCCATCTCATCGACCAACTTCTGCATTGCATCGTAAACGTCCTCAATAAATTGCAGATCGGTTTGAGAACCCGAGGGATAAAACTTGACGGCCATGGCAAGGGAATCATCCGACACCAGGTACTCCGAGCCGATCAGCTCGTCATACATCGAATCCAGCTCTCCTGCCAGCGAGTCGGTAGTGGACTCTTCCTCTCCAAAGTCGAAGTAAAAAGGATTGGCTTCTTGTTTGGCCTCTTCGGTTCGCGTTTCCAAGAATTCCTGCAGCAAATCCAGTTCTTGGTCGGTGGCAAAATACAGGGCATTCTCCTCGAGAAAACCGATCTCTTTACGAAACTCGACGCGCCTGAAAAATGGTTCCGTCGTTTCAGGATTGATGAGCGCCAGCGCCTTGGGGATCAGCGCTTCGGCGAACTTTTTGTTGGTTTCATACGATGGACTTTCGATGGCCACGGCCATCTCATTTTCGGCCCCCACTTGCTCTCGTAAGGTATTCAGCGCTTGCACGCTGGGATACGACTGGGGGATAAGTTTGGAGAGATCGTTATCAATTTTGAGGTTGGTCGCAAGCCAAAATCCGACAAAAGCAGTCAACAAACTGACCAGCAAAATCCTGAAAGGATAGGTGATAACATAATTTATAAACGGGTATAACGCCTTAAATACTCTCTCTATCATTTCAATTGCATTCTCAATAATAAAATGTCGAAGCTATAGCGTTTTGCTATTGCTCTCTCTAAACCTCTCTCTATAAATTAAACTATTTCACCTAAAATACTCTGAAAAACTTCACTCAAAAAGATCGGAGCTTAAGTACCGGTCTCCACGATCACAGGTAATACAGACGATAGTCCCTTTTTTGATCTGATTTGCCATTTTTATCGCAGCGGCCAGTGCCCCTCCACTGCTCATGCCCGCCATGATACTTTCCTCAGCGGCCATGCGTCGCGTCATCTTGCGCGCTTCCTCTTCGCTGACATCCACAATTTCATCCACACGGTCTGCCTCAAAAATATCGGGCAGAAATTCAGGCGACCACCGGCGAATGCCAGGAATACTGGATCCATCCGTTGGCTGGGTACCTACAATTTGTATCTCAGGATTTTGCTCTTTTAAATATCGTGACACCCCCATAATGGTCCCCGTAGTTCCCATTGCGGAAACAAAATGAGTAATCTCCCCATCCGTATCGCGCCAAATTTCCGGCCCAGTAGTGTGGTAGTGCATACCCGGATTGTCAACATTTCCAAACTGATTCAGCATAACGTATTCCTCACTTTCGGCCATCTCCTCGGCTTTGGTCCGCGAATACTCTATCGTCTTTTCGGCAGGCGTCAACAGTACTTTGGCACCGTACGCCCGCATCGTTTTAATCCGTTCGGGGGTGGTATCTTCGGGCATGACCAACGTCATCTGCAACCCTTTAATTTTGGCAATCATTGCCAGCGCTATACCGGTGTTTCCGCTGGTAGCCTCCACCAGATTATCGCCCGGCTGGATATCACCGCGCTCTAGCGCACCATTAATCATCCCAAGGGCCGCACGATCTTTAACACTTCCACCGGGATTCTGTCCCTCCAGCTTACAGTAAATGGTAACATCGGGATTAGTTGAAATTGAATTAATCTCAACAAGTGGCGTATTGCCAATAAGGTCTTCGATATTCATAAATAGTTACGTTTTGTAAGTAATAGTATCGGATTCACCCTCATTATTGTGACTCATTTTTGCAGTGTAGTATATCGTGGATTCGGTTGGCACGCTTTCGGTCAGCCACACATTGCCGCCAATCACGCTATTTTTGCCAATAACGGTGTCGCCGCCGAGGATACTGGCGCCGGCATAAATAACCACGCCATCTTCAATAGTGGGATGCCGCTTTTTCGATGCATCCGACTTTTTAACGCTCATGGCCCCAAGCGTGACCCCCTGGTAGATTTTCACCTGATCTCCAATCTTGGTCGTTTCTCCAATCACAATGCCCGTACCGTGATCAATACAGAAATATTCGCCAATTCTTGCCCCGGGATGAATATCGATGCCTGTTTTGCTGTGGGCGTGCTCAGAGATTATTCGGGGGATGAGCGGAACCTCTCGCTCATAAAGCAGATGTGCCATTCGATGAGCTGCCATGGCATAAAATCCGGGATAAGTACGTATCACCTCGCCTTTACTTTGGGCCGCCGGATCGCCCTCAAAAATAGCCTCTACATCTTTCAACAGCTTTTTCCGTACCACCGAGAGCGTCTCACAAAATTGATCAGCGATATCCTCAGCCTCATTCTGACCCACTTTATTTTCACATACAATGAGCTGCACCAATTCGCTCCGTAACTCCTCAGTATAAGCGATAATTTGATCCCTGTCAGCAAACGTCCGATCACAAAATTCGGGAAACAGTAATCCCAGTACTTTCTCAAACCATTTAACAACCATGGCAGGCACCAGACAAACATCGGCCGACTCATGGGCTTCGATCAATTCCGTACAGAATTCGTCATTAATTTTCATAGTCTATTTCCTTAAGCGAATTTTATTTCAAAGCTATGGCTTATCTCAACATCATCCGACAAAGTAGCCCGCGCCGAACAGTAATCTTCAACCGCCAGCTTAATTGCCCGCGCTACTTTGGATTCCTCCAAATTGCCATATAGCGTAAAGTGCAGATCAATAGATTTATAGGGACGCGGAGCGCCACTTTCGGGACGTTCACCGCTGACCGAAATCTGGATATTTTTTAACGGTTGGCGCTGTTTTTTCAATATCTCAACCACATCGACGGCACTACAGCTTGCCACCGAAACCAGCATCAGTTCCATGGGGCGCATGCCTTTTCCCTCTCCACCGACGGCTTCAGCTCCATCTATGTGGACGGTATTACCGGCGTTGTTTTGTGCTTTAAAGTGAACTGCATCATTTACCCGGGTAATCTCAATATTCATACGTTCTCTGGATTAATTCCATTTTTTCACCTTGCATAACGATATAATATACGGTGGCGTTTTGTTTGATGTATATCACCCCAGAATACAAACCAATAATAGTCATGTAAAATCTCTTCTTTAAAAAGATAGCTCAATTCTTTTCATCATAAAAAAGTTTTATTTCATGTTTTATTTCATATAAAAAATGGTATTTTAGCGCCTTATGAAATCACTTACCGACAAACAGCAAAAACTTTGGGAGTATATTCTCTCCCATTACGAAGATTACCAACAATTTCCCTCGTATGAGGATATGCAAAATGAGTTTGGATATAGCTCCTCAAACAGTATCTACCAGCATTTGCAGAGCCTCACAAAAAAGCACTACCTGTCTAATATTCAGCGGGGGCAGTACGAGATCCATCCCAGTAAAAGAAATCAGCTTTCTGGATTTTTTCCCGGTATCCCCGTTAAGGGACGTATTGCGGCGGGAGCCATGCACGAAGCAATTAGTGAGAACCTGGGACACCTGCCCGTAGAGATTCATCCCGAGCAATCCGACCACTATTTTGCCCTCATTGTTGATGGAGAAAGCATGATAGATGCTGATATCCGCGATGGCGATTATATCATCATTGATCCCCGGGAACCCGCCGATGGAGAGATTGGCGCTATCTGCTATCGTGGGGAAACGACCTTGAAAACCATCCGCAGAAAGAACGATGGCATTACCCTACAACCAGAAAACCCCTCTTATGAACCTATTGATATCACCCCGGATGAGTGGGAGCAGGTAACCGTTTACGGCACCTATGTAGGAAAAGCCTGGAAAAAAGGAGATAGCTGGGGGCTCATTTTTCGATCGGGATAAACGAATTTCTGAAAAGATACATAATGATCTAACCTCACCTTCAGATGTCTGACAGCGACTGCCCAACTTTGGCCATGGCCTCCTCGGCTTCTTGCAGGGGACCGTATTTCTCGCTGCACGTGGCTACGACGGTGCCATCCTCATGGTCGCCCCCCTCCGGGATCATAAGTCCAATATTGCAGGAGCGTCCAATTTGAGTGCCCGTTTTATGGGCAAAATCAGCTCCATCCGGCAAACCCGCCTTTATGCGATTGTCTCCGGTAAAAGTTCCCGTCATAATATCGATAAGCAATTCGGTGTGTTCTTCATTAAGCAGCTCTCCCTCGGCAAGCCGTTCGATCATAGTCCCCATTGCGGTTAACTTGCCCGAATTCTTTTTGCTCTGATAGTAGGTTTCAAATGCGTCAACAATAGAATCCTGTTTTAATTCACTCTTTTCCACTTCAATGAGTCTGATAAATTCTTCGAGCCGTTCTGACAGCGGACTGAATGTTTTCAGATCCATATAGTCAAGGTTACTCAGGTTGGCCGCTCGTTTATGCAGTTTACCGTACGCATCGTATCGCACCTGTAAAATAGTGGTTACAGGGTGAATGTCTGCTACAATATTATTTCGAATTCGTTCATTAAATTTCTCTTCCCCAAGCAATCGAATCAGCATATCGGTGGCTGTACTGTCGCTGTCTTTTATCATATTTTCGATCAGTTCTAAAACGGTATATGTGGTTCCCGGCTCCTGGTTTTGCAAATCTCCACTGCCATCGACGTAGTCTGATTCTTCAAGAACCAGTTCATCATCCAGAGAAATCTCTCCTGCTTCCACCCTTTGTAACAGGTCTATCGCCAGCGGAATTTTTATGGTCGAAGCCAGATACCAGTCACGGTCGGCATTATAATCCACCGTTTTATCACTTTTCAGATCCTTGACGTACACACCGATATTACCGCTAAAGTTTTCATCGATATCACGAAATCGATCCTCCAGTTCGGAATCCAAAAGATTAGTTGGGATAAAAAAAATGACGCCCAGAATAGCGATAATTGCTTTAAGCATAAATTGACACAAGTTTTAATGCGAACGACTGCCCGGTGTTATAAACTTAATTTCCAGTTTTTTAGTATGTCAACGGATTTGAATCCGCTGTGTTCCCAAACTGGCAGTTAGTTTCGTTTGTTTGGAATATAGCGGCCGTAGGTGAGCACACGCCAAAACCACTCAAGCGGTCCGTAACGGTAGCGCTTAAGCCAGATATTGCTGATGATAATCTGGAATCCAAAAACAATGAATACGCCGAGTGTTAAATAGGCCGATCCCAAATACTGGCCCATCCCCCATCCAATCTCGTAAAATAGGACTATTCCAATAACAGATTGCAGTATATAATTTGACAGGGCTGTTTTACCAACAGCATTGAAAAGCCGGGTAAAAATACCTTTGAGGTGTGTTCGGTACAGTAACATGAACGAGGCCGCATATCCAGCCGTCAGGCTTACGTACCCGAATGGGGCAAGTGCATCCTGGGCTAAAATAAAGGTCGAGTCATGAAGGTTGGTTGGATTATCCATTCCGTAAAAAATGTTTAGGGGGATACCAATTGCAATGCCCCAACATGCGATCCGAATGAGTAAAGAGCGATTTTCATGCAATTTGTGCAACATCAGCTGTCGGCCGGTCCACAAGCCCAAGATAAATACCGCCAGCACCTTGAAAAGCCTTGCATCCAAAAAAATAACATATCCTCTTAAAAGCGGACCAATATAATTAAAAGAAAGGACCGTACTCCACGAACTGCTTTGGATCACCTCTACCAAATCACGCATCTGGAAGGTTTCGTATTCATCGGATGCTTTCGGCAGCTCGGCTGAAGTCCACGCTTCGGAAAGCATCTGATAAAGCGAATTGGTGTAACCACCATCAGCCATTTGCAGGTATAAAGCATGCAAGCCGGGTAATAGCAGTATAAGAAAGGCGGTCCAGAGCAACCCTCGGTCAGAAAAATCTTTGAACAACAACAGGATATATCCACATAGCGCATAAATAACGAGGATATCGCTAAACCAAATTCCCCACAGGTGGACCAACCCAATCAACAAAAGAAAAAACAACCGCCGGCTGAAGTGCAACTTGAAAGAGCGATCGGTTGAAGATGCCCGAATAAACTGGATGGCAAACCCTATGCCGAACAATAGGGAAAAGAGCGTGTAGAACTTGCCACCGAAAAACACCGTATGGATCCAGTCAAAAGCAGCATTCCAATCAGAAAGCAACAGCTCGGATTTAGCCTCATCAAGCATGTAGGAATAGCCGCTAAAAACCCGAATATTGATCACAAAGATGCCAAATATAGCAAAACCTCGCAGGGCATCCAGAACGTGGATGCGCTCATCGGAACCAACGGGATTGAGTGATTTTTTATTCATAAAAAATGTACTTCAACACTCGTCAAAACGGAACATGATTAAAAAAGTTCCTTTTGGGATCCAAACCTGCAACAGAACCTATTCAAATGGATCCCCATGGTACGTTAAAGTGTTGAATAAAAAAAGCGGCAAGTGATGCCGCTCTTTATTTTAATGCATAAGAAGTGTCTTGTTGCAACCTCCGACCATTTTTTTGAGTCGGCGATTTAATTTTTTTGGATCGGGATGAGGAGGCTATTCCTTTCGACGGGTATCATTTTAAATGATACCCGATTTTTCTACAGCTTCTTGATCTCAATATTTTTAAGGCAACACCTAATACTCGTGTTGCCTTATATTTCCAGCTAACTTACGGCAGTGGTATCCAGGCGCTGGATGGAAATACTCCGGCCATGGCTAATATGGCGATTAGAAGCGTTCCCAATACGATGGCAGCTGCGGGCGGATCGAAATGCGTATCGGCATGGGCATAAAATACTCTTTGTATAAGCTCACCAAATAGGGCAGCTATCACGCCAAACAGCCCACCCAACAACAACATGGCAGCTAATGAGCTATCCAGGTATTCCCCGCCGGTAGCTGCAACAATAACGGTACTTGCTATTAACGACATATGATGGGTCACCGGAATATTGGCCACGCCGCAGTTCAGAAACAGCAGGGTGGCGGCACTTATGCCGAACGGCAAAAATACACTACCCGTTTTGTAGGTGATGAAGGCTGCAAGAATTCCAACCACAGCTCCTAACATCGAGACATTGCCCCATTTATACTGATGAGCCAGCCAGGGCTCAACCGTTAGACGAGCTTCTGATCCCTTTTCTTCTGTGGCCGCTTCACCGATTACGCGGCGTTCATCGTCTTCAAAAGGTTTCATATTCAACAGCCCACCTTTGCTGTCCCCAATAATATCAAAACCAAACACGACTCGGTGAATGATTGCTGATAGGACTACCGCTATGGCAATAGGATCCCAGGGCAATTCCATGATGGTGGAAAGGGTGGTAATCCAATAGCCGAGAATCCCGAATAATCCACCGACAAAAAGTACATCAGGTCTTGTACCCAAAGCGTAACCAATATTTTTCGCTTCGTGGTAAGGAAAATCGGTATCCATATAGCCTTTTTTAGAGGCATAGGCCGAAGCAGCAGCCCCGGCAGCAAAACTTATGTGCGGACCAAATACCGGACCAAAGCCAAGTGAGCCGGTGATAGACGCTGAGTTTGCCAATTCGGCATTCATTTCTAACATCTCTAATAAATCACCGCTTAGTATGCTGGCTGTTTCCCCGATCATCACCAAAAAGCCCGTAAAGATAAACGCCGGTAGAGCTCCCAGCGAGCTGCCAAAAGCGCCGCCGGCAAAAGCCGCCAATAACATTCCTAATGCCCATAAATCAGAAAATTCTGCCATAATAGTCCCCTTTTATTGATCTGCCGTTAATGATGGTTAAATAGTTCCTTCGTCTATATGTGATTTAGTCGATTTCTATGACTTTTGTCTCACGGTACTCTTTGCCATACATATCTCGTGTTAGTACTTCTATTTTATGAATTCCCTTATCGAGGGCGGGAAGGTCTGCCGTCCAAAAATGTGGTGTATATCCCGCTTTTATATCACCTCCGGTGATATCTTTTAAATAGGGAGAAAAGGCGCGATCCATTTGCTCCATTTCTCTCCATTCACTTGTCCCACTTATCCGAAATAACACCTTTGATCGCTCGTTTCCATTAAAAACGTTAACCATGAATTCCGAGTCTTCATACTCTTCGAGCGTCAAACTGCTTTTGGGTCGTTCTATACGAACTTGATGATCTTTAGCATGCCCAGCCCCTTTATACCGTTCTTTATAACTATTACCATCAAACTCAAAAATATGATACCCATTAGGCACCCCATCTCGCTGATGCGTAATAGGAATGCCTCTGTGATCTTTCGGACCACCCCACCAGGCTCCAGATGCGGCCGTCAGTGCCATGTGATGGATCGTATTGGGGGTAATGTTATCAATCTCATCATCCAAAAAATGGTGAAAAATTCTGTGGCGATGACCGCTTAAATAAAGCAAGTTTTCACGATCGGAAAATATCTCTAACAGCTCATCCCTGTTCACAATATTTTGTGTTTCACTCTCACCATTAGAATACATCGGAATATGCGAGAGTAACACAATGAGTTTGTCATCGTCAATATGTTCTACCGTATTTTCGACCCATTCCAACTGCTTGCTGTCGATGTATCCCCGGTAAGGTGGATATTCTGCATCTTCGCCAAGGTAATCAATATTATTTAATGCAATAAAATGGACATCTCCCTGCTCAAATGAAAAATAAGTGGGTCCATATTGTTTTTTAAAAGTTTCCCGGGCATGTTTATTTCCATCGGTATCAAAATTAATATCGTGATTGCCAAACAAGTTAAAAACCGGCATTTCCAATGTTTTCATCATTCGATTGTACCGCGGGTACAACGAGAGATCATCAAACATGATATCTCCCAACACCAAGGTGATATCCGCATCGGTACCCGCAAGCTCGGAGAGTACATCATCCCTGTAATAGGAAAGATCTTCGCCTGTGCGCGGCTGGGGATCCCCAAAAACAATAGCCTTAAATGTTGTTTTCTTTTGGGATGGTATGAGCGGAAAATTCAGGGGATCAGGAATAGAACCGGTAGCTTCAAAACCCTCAAATTTTAAGTCTGGAGAGCCGTCCGGTTTATGGACGTAATAAAACTGCGGCAGATTATTCTCATTTTTAGCAAATGAATACTCGGCCGGCTTCGATACGCTTATGATGGAATTTTCTTCGACCGGGAGCTCGTAGGCACCGTCCTCATCGGTTAGAACTACATCCTTCTGATTGGAAACCATTACATCGGCAATACCTTCTTCTTCGGAATCTTTTTCACCGTTTTGGTTAATGTCTTCATAAACATATCCCTTTGCAGTTTTGGGGGATTTATCCTGCTGGGCAAAACTTATTTCTGCAAACAACGATATTACCAATAATAGAAATAAAAAGAATCTCGAATTCATTCTTAAACTAACCTCTTTGCTATTTTAATCTTATGCCATTAACAAGTCGAGTTAACTAAATTAAATTACTCTACAGAACCCTCAGGACGTGAATTTTTCTTAATCTCCTTTTTGTGTTCCTTAACGGCGTTTTTAAGTTTTTCTACAATTTCTGGATAATCCTTAGCCAAATTCCGTTGTTCCCCAACATCTTCCGCGAGGTTATATAACTCTTCATCCTGTTCGAAAACGAAATCCTTGGAATAATCATAATTCACGTTATTATAGTCTCTTCTTTTTCCTTCAAGATGAAGCTTCCAGTCCCCAATACGCACTGCCTGTAACTTTTTTAAGCGATAGTAAAAATAAACTTCATGAGGTGTTTCTTCGGATTCGCCGGTCAGAAGCGGCCAAATATTTTTTCCATCAATTACCCGGTCTTCGGGGGTATCAGCTCCTGTCAAATGGGCTAATGTCGGAAACAAATCCATTACGGTAGCCATCTCTTTAATTGTTGAATTTTCAGGGATTTCACCGGGCAAACTCATAATTGCGGGAACCCGATGTCCGCCCTCCCAGCTTGTGCCTTTTCCATTGCGAAGCGGAGTTGCCAGACCACCATCTTTTCCTTTCTGCAGCCAGGGACCGTTATCCGAAAGAAAAACAACCAACGTATTATCTTTAACGCCAGCTTCCTCTAAGGCATCCATTACCTGTCCGGTGCTCCAGTCAATTTCTTCTATCACATCGCCATACAACCCAAAATCCGATTTTCCTTCGAATTCCTCACTGGCATACAGCGGAACGTGCGGCATGGTGTGGGCTAAATAAAGAAAAAATGGGTCGTCTTCGTCTTTTTTATCCTCAATAAACTGAACGGCTTCTTCGGTATATCGTTTGGTTAACTGACTCTGGTCAGGGCCGCGTTCAACCACTTCTTCATTGCGCATAACTGGCAATGGATCATACGGTCCCTTTGCCGGTCGTGCATCCGGACCCATATCGTTACTAAACGGAAGGCCAAAGTAGTAGTCGAAACCCTGGTTGGTTGGCAAGAAGAGGTCACGGTGTCCTAAATGCCATTTCCCAACCATACCGGTGTTATAGCCCTCATTATTTAGCATTTCTGCAATCGTAATTTCATCGGGATTTAACCCTTCATCAGAATCAGGCCAGTAAACACCCGAGTTGCCAGTACGATGTGCATAGCTGCCCGTCATTAACGCGGCCCGGGTGGGAGAACAAAGACTTTCTACATAAAAATCGGTAAATTTTGTCCCCTGACTTGCCAAATCATCAATTTCAGGCGTTTCAATCTTGGGAGCGCCATAGGCTCCTACATCGGCATATCCCATATCATCTGTTAAAATGATCACTACATTTGGCGACTCATTTTCGCCCTGAGCATATGCTGCAGCTGATGACAGACAAAAAATCGCAAGAACAAACAGCAGTTTATAGTTCTTCATATTGGTTACCTTTTCTTTACAGTTAAATTAAAATCCTTGGCATTTTGGGTATCACAACAAACACCCGGAAGGCTCTTCAGTTCTTCGAAATAATCTTCATACTTGCTGAAAAAATCATGATCTCTAAATAAAAGTGACACTTCATTATTATTTCTTAGCGCATTCATCGTAAAATTTTGTGTCCCTGTAAACAACAGGTTGGTATCCTCCCCATCCCAAACAGCATCGATCATCATAAACTTGGAATGCATGTTAATTTTAGGCTCACCCGAATTTTCCATATTGTATATTTTTACTGTAGCTCCATCATCACTTAATTGACGCAGCTCATCATATGTTTCTTCGCCAATGCCACTTTTTGTAACTACTTGTAGATCAGCACCTTGCGATAGCAACTCTGATAATTTATCTACAATGACCATTCGAGAATCCGTCCAGGCAGACATCCCGATTTTAACCGTCGCCGTAGAAGGATCGTCGATATCATCAAGTATTTCAATAATGGTATCATCTCCGTAGGCTTCACCATCTTTTCTTTTGGGATAAAAATAGGCCGTCGTTCCCGTTTCATCATCCTCATATTCGCGGTAACTAAAACTTTTCATCTGATTGTCGGACAGCTTATCCATGTCTTCCCAGTAATCCAGATACGCCTGATACAAATCTTTGTTGGACAGGATCGTCCCATCCTGAATTTTTCCTAACCCTGATTCTGTAAAATTCTGAGAAGTCTGAAAGATCAGATCTTCTGCCATACCTTCCTCGGTTTCTACTTCGGGCAACAATACAAATTTATTGTGATTAATCGCTGATGCACTTGCATTATTACGAATACTGACAATCTTCACATTCTCACCCAGCGCTCTTAATTTATCGGCTGTGTTCGTATTATTGCTGCGATCACTCATATCCATCATGACATTCAAACTCACATTCCTAGTATGAGCTCTTTCCAGGGCTTCCAATAACGGTTCGTACTCAAACAAATAGATTGAAATATAGATAGAGCCATCTTCGGGCGTCGCATCAATAAGATCAATTAATCTGTCGATGATTACTGTTGACTGCTCCCCATCTTCTATCAAATCAGCTTCGGTAAACAGCACCTCTGGCTGTGCTTCTTCCACCGGTTCGGCAGGGACGGGTTCCTCCGGCGGATCAGAATCGGACTGAACAGGATCCTCTCCACATCCCACTAAAAGCAGGAGCAGAATGATAACGGGATATTTTATCCAGGCCTTGACCATTAAAAAATTTGAGGTGTTCATTTTAATCTGAAGTTCCTTGATACTTCCTGACCTTTTCAAATTTGTCAGGGTAGTTAGATAAAATACCGTCAACGCCTGCATCAATCAGGTTAATCATATCATCATATTCATCAACAGTCCAGGGAATAATACGCATCCCATTATCATGAGCCTGTTTTACAAGAGTTGTATCTACTGACCTGTAATTAGGGAAATAAACGCCCGGATTGTAGGTCAGTGTAGCAATATTCGATTCCAGGTCGTTGTTTTTCTTTGGGATGGAATACATCTGCGGAACCGAGGAATCAATTTCCTTGAACTCCTGAAGCATTTGCTCATCAAAGGAGTGAACAGTAACTCGATCCAAAATCTGCAGTTCAGCCAATTCATCGTACACCAGCTGCACCACCCGGGATGGCTCAGGCTGCAACTCGTTATCCCATGAAGATTTCCTTTTAAATTCAACATGATAGGAAACCGGATCGTAATTATTTTCGGCTATGAACGACTCTATCTCATTGATAGCTTTTTTTAATAACGGTTTCGACAGAGTTTGTGTTTGCTGATCCGGAAAGTTGGGATGCTGAACAGAACCACAATCGTATTTGGCAATCTGCTCATAGCTCATATCGTAAATAAGATGATTTTTTTGTGTTTTCTTATCGATAGAATCCCCTTCGGGCGTCAGACATATATCATGACGAAACCAAGGTTCATGAGAAATAACCACTTGATCATCACCAGATATGGCTACATCCAACTCGATCCCGTTGACTCCCAGTTCAATAGCTTTTATGAAACCGGGAATGGTATTTTCGGGTAGTAATCCCATAGCACCGCGATGACCGATTAATTTCAATTCTTTTGTTTCATCCGGCTGATTGCATCCAAACAGCATTGTACATAGGAAGAATAAGCAGCCGATATATTTTAATGGGAGCATAAATCCGGCTGTATCCCAATATCTATAGTCACCTTGCCACTGCGACTATTTGAATTATAATTTCGTAATCAGTAGTAGCTGTTGGAGTGATTTTCGATTAAATCAAGCCGTATTCAAATGATAAAAAATTGACTTTAAGAGGCTTTTAAACTCCCTAAACCCTTCCTGAAAATCCAGGAAGGGTTATAAGGAAGTAGTTTGAAGCCGCCTGTCATTTACAATCTATTAATCCCAGCCCGGATTTTGCTCTAAATTATCGTTTAACTCTAAGTCTTCACGAGGTATCGGATAATAGTAATCCTTGGATTCATCAAATGATCCTCCCTGGAACAGTTCCATGTTTCCAGAATCGCCATCAGTAAGTTGCCTTTCATTAATATTTACTGTGGAAGTTACCTCGTCGGGGGCTCCAGAATCATCACCATCATGGACATATACATCGGCATCACCATCGTCATTAAAATCATGAGCACCCAAACCTGAGAAGTATAAACCTCTTATTGGGTCTTCAAATATTTGTCCTTCTTTCCAACGCATGATGTCATCCCATCGGAAGCCTTCGTTCACCAGCTCAATTCTTCGTTCTCGGCGAATCTCCAGAATGACTCCTTTATTTGCGCCTTGGTCAACATTATCATACAGGGATTCCTGATAAGAATCGGGATTTGCATTCGCATCAGCCATATTTAAGTCAGGCATTCCAACCCGATCACGCAATTCATTGATGGACATATCCAAATCTCCCTGGGTAAGTGTTCCCAGCTCGGCTTTTGCCTCAGCATAAACCAGCAACGCCTCGGCATAACGGAAAAGAATAACATCATTATACGAACCACCTGAACCCCATTGCTCTCCTTTTGGAGGCAAGGCTTTTATCACTCGATATCCGGTTCTGGTTATATCCAAATCTACAGGCTCACGTTCATCAGAGCCATAGGTAGAAAAATCAGGTCCTGCTGTGGTTTGGGTCAACCGTGGATCGCGATTCTGCATCTCCTCATAGAATTCCATGGTATCAAAGTCGGACTGATCCGTAAAAGGAGTGCCATCATCCATCAAATAACTGTTGACAAGGTCTTTTGCGAGTCCCCATCGACCTTGAGTGGGTGCCGTCATCTGATAAGCCAAATCATGGGTTCTGGTTCCAAATTCATAATCCACTGCCAAAATGGTTTCGGTCATATCCTGATCGTTTCTGGCAAACAAATCCAAGTACGCTTCATCTTCACCGCCATCGGTATATAAGGTATAAGCCCCGGAATTTATCAATTCTTCAGAAGCAGATACCGCTTCTTCCAAGAACCTCTCATGTCCATCTATACCATGATATTTTCTGAAGGTGCCTTCGTGCAAGCTAATACGGGCTTTTAATAAGAGTGCCGTATATTTTGTAACCCGATTTAGTTCTTTTTCGTCGGGGATATTGTCGACCGCATAATCGATATCAGCAAGAACGGAGTCCATTACTAATTCCCGTGAGTCCCGGGATTTATTTAACAGTTCTTCATCATCTTGGGCTATCACTTCTCCGTACCAAGGCACATCGCCAAACCGTTTCACTTTATTGAAGTAAAAGTAAGCTCTGAAAAATTTAGCAATGCCAGAATATTTGGCCTTGGCATCTGCATCATCTACCCGGTCATAATTTTCAAGGAAATAGTTTATTCTTCGCAAATCATCCCAAGACCATCCGCCACTACCCCGATCGGTAGGTACTGTACGAGTCCCTTTTATTCGATCGGAAGCACTAACTCCCAAAATATTATCCGAATCGGAATCATCCATATACACTGATTTTCCTGGCAATACAGAATATAAATCATTTGTATACGCTTCTAAGTCTTGCGCTGTGTTGAAAAACTCCTCTGAAGTCACGGCATCATCAGGGGGCTGATTCAGTATATCCTGACAACTTACAACCATTACAGACAACAGTACTATTGTCGATATTTGTTTAAGCCTATTCATTGTTATAGATATTTTTTTCATTGTAGATTAAATAATGTGCTGGTGGATTTGCCTCAAAAATTTTGCAGATAACATTACAGGCTAATTTCTACACCGGCTGAATACGTTTTACCCATGGGATATTGCTGGGTATTGGTAGGTGGTTTTGCACTAACACCATTGGGATTCGAAAAACTTACATGCGATCCTACTTCTTCAGGATCCAAATATTTGGTTAAGTCCCCAAACCTCCAGGTAAATAAATTTTCACCGCTAACAAATACTCGTAGCTCTTTTATGTTCATCTTCTCTGAAAGATCTGACGGAAGGGTATAGCCAACAGTCAGATTTTTAATTCTCAGATAGCCGATATTTGTCAGATAGTGGTCATTAATATTACCTGACATCCGACCTGCATTCAACGCATTGTAGGCTCGTTGCCGTTGCGGATAAATTCGATCAGGATCATTCGGATGGTCCGGATGCCACGCTTTATCAATCATATCTTTTCGGAGAAATGATACATATGGTCTGTGATAAGTACCCCAATACAGTGGACCTGATGGATACCAATGTTGTTTGGCAACACCTTGCCCCACAACAGAGAGATCAATGTTTTTCCAGCCAGCACTGATATTAAATCCAAAAGGAAACTGTGGCATTGCGTTTCCAATTCGTTCCAAATCACCAGGATCTTCCAGGGTGTTATTACCATTGTTGATCTCCCCATCTCCATCCAGATCCATGTATTTGAGATCTCCTCCCTTCAGGTAGTTCCAATCACTGTTTGATCCGTATTGGAGTATTCCTCTATATACTTCAACCAAATTTTCTCTGCCAAATTGATCTTGAAATGCAGCTGCTTCTTCATCTGATTGAAATTGACCGTCAACACGATATCCCCAAATTTCACCAAGCTCTTGCCCTTCAAAGAAGGTACTTAGTAAACCATTTGGGTTATCAAACTTCGTGATCACTCCCTTATTATTGGATACATTGGCCTGGACATTAAATGAAAGCTCATCACCCATCACTTCAAATTGGTCGTTATAACCGACGGTTAACTCGAAACCTCTGTTTCTCATAGCAGCATAGTTTCTTTGAGGTTCTGATGCCCCAAATACAGCAGGCAGAGGTTCGCCCGGCAGATACATATCAGTAGTATGACGTTCATACAAATCAAGGGAGGTCGTCAACTTATCATCAAGAAAGCCCATATTAATCCCTATATTCGTGGATGTGATTTGCTCCCAGGCAATATTTGCCGGAAGCGGTCCGGGCGCCCGGGCATAGTTAACTTCTGAGCCATCAACTAACCATGACGTTTTGCCCATTCCAATAAGTTGCTGAAACGTATTTGGCGATACATTTTGATTGCCCAACTTTCCATATGAAGCCCGTACCTTTAACGAGGACATGACATCTTCTATCGAAGAGCTCCAAAAATCTTCATTGCTTACTTGCCAGCCTACTGCAACCGATGGAAATAATCCCCATCTATTATCTTCGGGGAAACGAGATGAGGCATCATAACGTGTGTTAATTTCCAATAAATACCTGTCGTCATAATCATAATTAAAGCGACCAAAATAGCCTTGAAGCGCCCATTCCAAAGTAGAACCTTCCATATCTAACACCTCGGTTCCGAAGGTAACGTTGCCCTTATCTCTGGTGAGTAAATCTTCAATTCTCATCCCTACTCGATCGCGATCAAAAACTTCTTGGTTAAAACCAAGCATTAACTTGAAATTATGCTTGTCGGCAAAGTTTTCAGTATACGTTCCATAAATGTTCATCGCCTTATAATAATCCTTCCAGCGATACTCATTATGTCGATTCAGACCGGCATTTTCTACCAACTCAAGTTCGTTACCTGCCAGATAAGAAAATGGCGTGTAATTAAATGTACGGTCCGTTCTGTCAATGCTGTAGCTATAATCCATGTTAAGCACCAACTGATCAACCGGTTTTATTTCAGCTTTTAAGGTATTCGTCTGCTTTTCATGCTGCCATTGGCGATGTGCCGCTCCTTCTTTTAGAGCTCCCAGGCGACCTACATAACCATCTCTGGTCCGCCCAACACTTACGCCTTCACCATCTACAAAGGCCGGATAGTTGGGAAAAAGGTCACGCCATTTACTAACTCCGAATTCGCCGCCCCAACCGTTTTTAGTACCTGCATACTGCTCATCAAACCGACTGCTAAACTTGCTGGTACCTGATAGTTGCAACCAATCGTAAGGCGTAGCACTCAACTTAACCTGAAGATTATATCGCCGCATCTCAGCGTCCTGGATATTTTGAATTTTTTCACGCTCATATAATCTCCCTGATACAGTTCCCTGTACTTTTTCTGATCCTCCGGAAACAGCGATATTATGCGATGTATGAGACCGGCGATCTTTAAACAGGATATCGTAATAATCATTATTTTCATAGAACTTATAAGTTCCATCATCTTGCTCCTCATAAAATGGTTCCCGCTCTCCATTTCCTACCTCTTCCGCAATCTCATAATCTTCTTCATCATAACACACATAACAACCACTGTGGTAGTTACCAATGGCACCATCAGCCCATTTGGCATAGGTGGCGGGATTAGTTACAAAATCGGTACGAGCCGTATTTGTTGTGAAGCCAACATTATTGGAATATTCAACATCAATTTCACCTTCCCTGCCTGATTTCGTCGTCACCAATACAACTCCAAAAGATCCTCGGGCCCCGTAAATAGCAGCAGCCTGAGCATCTTTTAAGACGCTTACACTTTCAATATCTTTGGGATTAACATTAGAAAGATCTTCCTCAATCCCATCCACTAAAACAAGAGGTGATCCTCCGTTAATCGAGTTAAATCCACGAATATTAATCTCCGGAGTATCCGATGGATCACCACCAGATGCATTCCTGATGTTTAATCCTGGTACCGCTCCCTGTAAAGAACTTCCGATGTCTGCAGACGGCCGAGAAGTAATCCCTTCAACATCTGCTTTACCCACTGAGCCAACCAGATTTTCTTCTTCCTGGGTACCATATCCAACAACTACGACTTCATCGCCGGATACTACTTCAGATTGCATTTGCACATCAATTTCCGACCGACCATCAATTGGTACTTCTTGCGATTGATACCCGACAAAAGTGAATACCAGTGTATCCTGCAAACTTGGAACATTCAAACTATATTCCCCTTCTGGGTTTGTTGATGTACCACTATCTGTGCCCTTTACTATTACATTTACTCCAGGTAGTGTGGAACCGGTTTCATCTGTTACCACCCCACTTACATCCTGGCTGTATAACTGAAAGGTAAATCCAGTTAAAAATATAATTAGTAAGACAGCTGATTTCCGAAATGTTGTGCCTATTGTTTTCATTGTGTCCCGATTTATTGTTCCAGTAAAAATTAACTTTTCTGTTTTACCCTTACTATCAACTCCAATTTACTTGGGTGCCCAAAATATCTTTGGGGTTTAAATAAACTTTAAACATAAGATCATCAGAAGATTACCATCCCAATCCCATGTAGTTGTCTATACAACCATATGTGCCATAATAAAAAATTTTCTCTCACATCCAAACATTTTTGGCATTTTTTTATCTATTTATTGTCTATTTGAAAAATAAATTACCCTATCGAACCAGTTGGCGCAGTATTATTAGGGAGATATGTTATTATCCCAACTATGTCTTAAGCTCTTTTTTATCTGGCCAAAGCCATATGTTTATTTACGCCTGCCGTCTGTACCATTAAGTCAAAAAGTTCGGTATTACGGGTAAAGTGATCCAAATTTTCTATACCTGGACCAAGGGCGGCCAATTCTACATAGTCGCTGGTGTGTCCACCGCTGGTAAAGCTAATGCTCGTGTAATTGGCCATTATAGAAGCAAGCACGCTGGTGGGAGAATTTTTGATTTCGTAAATCGTGTCCAGGTTGCCGTTTAGTGCTTTACGCAGGGTTTGGGCCTGCTGTTTTTCAACACCTTGCTCCGTAGCATATTCGATCCGTTCCCGAATCTCAGAAACCGAGCTACTTGCATCCAGCTCGGATAGTATCCAGTTGTTGGAGTGACGGAAATCCTGCAGCCGATCAAAAAAGGGCCCGGAATCGTTATACCCTTCACCCGCGGCGTTAAGGGCGGGATTAGCATTTCCGTGATCCGTAGTGATAATTAGCAGGGTATCGTCTCGCTGGTCAACAAAATCGAGTGCCACTTTAATAGCATCGTCAAAAGCTATCTGATCGTAAAGCATTCCCGCAGCATCGTTGCTATGTGCCCCGTGATCAACGCGGCCACCTTCGACCTGTAATATAAATCCGTTTTGATTTTCCAGATGCCCAAGCGCATTTTCTGTCATTTCAGCGAGGGTTGGAATATTTTCCTGATGTTCATCGATCGTCTGATGATCGATACTGTAGGGCAGATGGCTATCGTAAAAAAGGCCAAGTAACGGATTATCAGATGATGCTTGCGTAAGTTCTTGTTTGTTACGAGCTATAGTGTAGTTTTTTTCCGAGAACTTAGAAATTAGGTCTTCACCGTCATTGCGACTATCAGACTCAAAGTGCCTTGCCCCACCGCCAAGCATAAGATCGTATTCACGCTGGAGATATTTTCGGGCGATCTGATCCTCTTTATTTCGGGAGTCAATATTAACTGAAAATCCAGCAGGGGTAGCATGCGTGATGCGCGCCGTTGTTACGAGTCCGGTTTTCTTGCCGGCATCCTTAAAAATTTGGTTAATGGGTTTGTATTCTTCCCCATCGGGCCCTGTATTTACTGCCATATTATTTATGCGATGTCCGGATCCCCATGAAGAAGCCGCTGCGGCCGAACCGGGAACGGGAGAATTAAGCGAGGCCATATCCATCAGCCCACGGTGGAATTTGCGATCGGAATTGTATAGATCGATCCAGTGGCATTCGCTCCCAAACTGCCTTTTTTTGAGCAGATTTGCCATACTCAGCGTACCGGCACTCATCCCATCAGAGACCATAAAAATTACATTTTTTGCCTCACCTCGATCTTTAAAGGACTCTTCATCTGGGGTATCACATCCCCCAAGCATTAACGGCCCCAACGCCAAACTGGACAACGCTCCGGTCTTTAAAAAGTCGCGACGTGATATATTTTTGCTCTTGGATTCAGACATAAACCTGCTATTTAATTAAAGATCTAATTCAATACGGCTAATTCTATTCTGCCCGCAATTTTTCAAAATAGTTTGGATAATCTGATATAATACCATCTACGCCCACATTCACAAGCTCGACCATATCGTCATAATCATTAACCGTCCACACATTCAGTTTCATATCCTTGTCGTGTACCTGCTCTACAAGGGCCGAATCGACGAGGTTATAATTCGGGGCATATACATCGGGTAAGCTGTTTAATTCTGTTAAATTTTCCTCAAAATCTGTTTTACTTTTGGGAATTAAAAATACTCTCGGAATGGAAGAATCTATTTCGTCAAACTTGTCCAACACCCGAGGGTTAAAGGCAAAAATATTAACCCGATCAAGAATACCCTCTTCATCTAATACCTTGTGCACCTTCTCCGCTACCACTTCAGGTTCTGGCTGTATTCCATCCTCTTCATACCAGGCCGCCTTACTTTTTATTTCTACTCTATATCCAACTCGTGCAAGATCATTTTCCTCAATATAATTTTCTATTTCTTGGATTGCATCCCTCAATAGTGGTTTGCCAAGTGGCTGGTTTTGCTGATCCGGGTAACCATCTCTTTGGACAGACCCACAATCGTATTCGGCGATTTGCTCGTAATCCATTTCATAAATCAAATGATCTTTCTGGGTATCAACGGAAATAGAATCTCCATCCGGAGTCAGGCAAATATCATGACGAAACCAAGGTTCGTGAGAAACAACGACCTGATCATCACCTGTTAACACTACATCCAGTTCAATAGCATCCACATCGTATTCCAATGCTTTTTTAAATCCGGGAATGGTATTTTCCGGCGCCAAGCCTGTAGCACCTCGGTGACCAATCAATTCAAGGTTTTTCTCCTGTCCAGATTGCCCGCAACCGACAATCGCAATAAGCGCAACTAAAACTGCGTATTTTAATAATTTCATAAACAATCTTTAATTAAGGGATTCCTGTTTTTCATTTACCTGGTATGTCTTAGCCAGTTTTGAATACGATTCAAGTTGGGCTTTTATCCAATCTTCATCATGACCATATTCCTCGGCCATAAGTCGCGCAACTTCGGGAGCCATTTCTTCACTGGCTTTGGCATCCAAAAACAATGCACGTGTGCGACGGCTGTTAAAATCCTCGACTGTCATAGCCATTTCATTTCTCGCCGCCCAAATGACCTCCGCTTTTATGTATGGAAGCCGGTCATGGAGAGGTTCGCCATATTCTGGATA
Source organism: Bacteroidota bacterium (assembly GCA_051746985.1). GTDB lineage: Bacteria > Bacteroidota > Rhodothermia > Balneolales > Balneolaceae > Fodinibius. Next base: position 44,848 of record JBNJFP010000003.1, on the reverse strand, counting down.
CATCTCAACAATTTTTTCTATATGATTTCTGTCATCGCCATATAAATCCAATGAATCATTGCTGTCCACATCGGGATTCCATCCATGGATTTTAAGCTCTTTGGTTACACATTCTTTCTTTGCAAGGTTAGCTTCTTTACTTGTCCGATCCACCACATCCTCCGCCATCTTACGATATGTCGTCCACTTTCCACCAGCTATAGTAATAAGTCCCGAAGGAGTTACAAACAACGAATGATCACGAGAAATGTCTGCAGTACTATCGGCATCCCCATTTTTGACAAGGGGACGCAGTCCCGCAAACACACTTTTAATGTCTGACCGCTGGGGCTTTTTCGTTAGGTATTCATCGATATGCTCCAAAATATAATCGACCTCCGATTCCATGGCCTCAGGTTCTGATGATACCTCATCCACCGGGGTATCGGTCGTTCCGATCATTACCTTGTCGTACCAGGGAATGGCAAAGAGCACCCTCCCGTCTTTTGTTTCGGGAATCATTACGGCGGTGTCACTCGATAAAAATTCTTTGTCAATTACAATATGAATACCTTGACTTGGGGCAATTACCGAATCAGATATAGATTCATCCATAGCCAAAATTTCATCCGTAAAAACGCCAGTGGCATTTATAACGGCCTTGCCTTCAATTGAAAACTCTTCGCCCGATAATTCATCTTTTGCGACAACCCCCTTCACTTTTTTACCGGTCTTTATCAAGCCGGTTACTTTCATATAATTTATTAACGTGCCGCCCTGCTCAGCGCTGGTCTGCGCCAGATTAATGGCCAACCTTGAATCATCGAAGTGCCCGTCGTAATAAAGAATACCACCGCGCAGATTATCGGATGCAATCTTTGGAACCTTATCCATGGCCTCCTTTTTAGATAGATGCTTAGAGGGGCCTATCCCAAATCGGCCAGCCAAAAGATCATATAGCTTTAATCCCACCCAGTAATAAAAACCTCTCCAGCGTTTATAATGCGGCACCATAAATGGTTGCTTATGCACAAGATGGGGGGCATTTTTCATAAGTATGCCACGCTCTCTCAGTGCCTCAAACACAAGAGAGATATTACCCTGCTCCAAATAGCGCACCCCGCCGTGGACCAATTTTGTTGATCTGCTTGAGGTACCGTGCGCAAAATCATCTTTTTCCAGCAGTACAGTTTTATATCCCCGGGATGCCGCATCTACTGCAATTCCCAAACCTGTTGCTCCGCCGCCAATTATTACAACGTCCCATTCCCCATCCGTTTCCCTGAGGGATTGAACCATTTCTGAACGCTTCATTCGTATAAACCCTAAATTTTTTTATCTAATTTGATGCCCAATGCATGGCCGTTTTAAGGGCACGTTGCCAACCCGTTTTCAAATCATTTACTTTTTCCTCAGACTTTTCTGGGGTAAACGTTTTATCCTTTTTCCACTGTCTGTTTATCTCCTCTTGGTCTTCCCAATATCCTACCGCCAACCCCGCAAGGTAAGCCGCGCCAAGAGCCGTTGTTTCCAACGTGTTGGGACGTACTACTGGCACCCTCAACGTATCAGACTGAAATTGCATGAGCATATCATTAGCAGTAGCCCCACCATCGACACGCAACTCTTTTATCTCAATTCCAGAATCTGCTTCCATCGCACTAATTACGTCCACTGTTTGATAAGCAATGCTTTCCAGGGCCGCCCTGGCAATATGACCAGCATTTGCCCCCCGGGTAAGGCCCACCAATGTTCCCCGGGCATGTTGATCCCAGTGAGGCGCACCTAAACCAGTAAAAGCAGGTACCAGATACACCCCGTCATTGTCTTCAACCGAAGCGGCAAGATCTTCTACGTCGGAAGAATTATTGATAATTCCCAATTCATCTCTGAGCCATTGCACCACCGCGCCGGCAACAAAAATACTACCCTCTAACGCATAGCTCACCTCATCGTCAATTTCCCAGGCGATGGTCGTCAATAAATTATTTTCGGATTTTATGGGCTTATCCCCGGTATTCATAATCATAAAGCAACCGGTTCCATACGTATTCTTAACCATTCCCGAATCGATACATCGTTGCCCGAACAATGCCGCCTGCTGATCTCCAGCGATACCAGCAATGGGTACTCTCGAAGCAAAATTTTCAGTTTCTGCATACACTTCGCTTGAGGATTTCACTTCGGGAAGGATGTTTCTTGGGATATCCAACAAATCCAAGATTTCATCGTCCCACTTACCGTCATTAATATTATATAGCATTGTACGCGATGCATTAGTGGCATCGGTTACATGGGTGCTACCTTGCGTCAAATTCCAGATCAGCCACGTATCCATCGTACCAAAAGCCAGCTCACCATTTTCAGCTTTCTCGCGGGCTCCACTAACATTATCAAGCAGCCACTTAATTTTGGTTGCCGAGAAATAAGCATCGATAATGAGCCCCGTTTTCTTGCGAATCTTTTCGACTAACCCATCTTTTTCTTTTAGCTCATCACAAAAGTCAGATGTTCTGCGATCTTGCCATACGATAGCATTATAAATAGGCTTGCCAGTTTTTCGATCCCAAAGCAACGTTGTTTCTCTCTGGTTGGTAATACCTATACCTGCAATATCATCCCAGTTTAAACCGATTTCAGAAATTGCTTCAGCCGCTACGCTCGATTGACTTGACCATATTTTATTGCCATCGTGCTCAACCCATCCCGGGTTGGGATATATCTGCTGAAATTCTTTTTGAGCAGATGATTTAATCTTTCCCTGTTTATCAAAAACGATTGCCCGTGAGCTGGTTGTACCCTGATCTAAGGCCAAAATATATTTGTCAGACATAGCAAATGCTTATAGTGTTGTATAGTTGTTTATACATTTTATGAAATAGAATCCATCTAATCAAGTGAGCGGGTCATCCCATAAAGAGTTTTATTTGTGAATTGTAGCTAAAAGCGCAAAAATCCTTGAATAAATGCTATAACAGAAAGGATTGCGGAATAGCTGGTTGTCCAACAAATAGTTACCAACCGTTATTTTCGAGACCCAATGGAACGCCTTGATTGTCGTGATGTCGATCGTATGGTTTAGTAGTAGTTGCAAAATTTATCCGATCACTACGGTACATATCTTCTGAGTATTGGAAAAAATTGCCGTCTTTTGTTTTAATCAATCGTTTCATAAGCAGAAGGGGAGCATTTAATTCAACGCCTAACAACTCCATCTCTTCTTGTCCCGCGCTTACAGCTGAAATTTGCTGCTTTGCCTCACCCAGCCTGGTACTGGTGTGATTATACAGCAGTTCGTATATGGAATTGGCTTCAAGATCCAAATCAAAAATTGGCGCAAATAGCTCTTTATCAAAATAAGATCGTTCAATGATAAGGGGTTGCTCATCACCGAAACGGACCCGCACAATATTAACGAGTTGCGCATCCTCTTCAAGACCTATCATCTTTGTAAGTTTAAGAGGAATATCTACGATCTCTTTTTTAACAATTTGAGCAGCCGGTTCAATATTATTTTTCTTCATCAGCTCAGTAAATCCCATCAGCTTGTCCGAATCCTGCTCAATCTTGGGTTTCCGAACAAATGTACCCTTTCCCTGCTCTCTAACAAGATAACCCTGTTGAATCAAAAGCTTAACAGATTCACGGATCGTCCCTCGACTCACGTTATACTTTTCAACCAGTTCAGTATCACTGTAAAAACGGTCGAATTCTTCGAACTTTCCGTTCTTAATCTGACCTAACAGCTTTTCATAGATTTGGTAGTACTTTGGTAATGGTTCTGATATTTCGTCCATCAGTATTTACTTCGTGAAATGTGAAATTTTATTGGTCAATATTTAAAATATAACGGTCTTATATCACCAATATTTAATTTGTGTTTTCGCACATCGAAACCTACTTAGTTAATATTGACCGTTAAATAAATTAACCCTCTCAGATAAATATTGAATGAATATTAGCTTATTCACTCTTTTAACCGTGATTTTCAATTGGCTAAACCAGCTATAACCTAATAGCATTCAACTTATAGAAAACAATCATTCACAGAAAGTCAAACTATTATTGCTTTATATAACCACTTAGACACTTTTATATTCTAACCGAGTTTCATCTCAACATGGATTAACCACGTTGCCTGAAAGACTGCGGAAAACCTTCACCAGATCCTACTTTTCCATACTCTACTATACAGTTTTCGACTTATTTATACTACCCGCTCAAATAGTCAAATATTATGATATATGCCCAAAAATGATCTTTTATACCATCATTTGTTTTACATCTCCCAAATTATACTCGGGAGTAGCGCCGTCTTTTTGAGCTATCAGAGAACCTGTGGCGTTAGCACAGACCAGCATCTCTTCGCCACTTTTCCCTTTGATGATACCGTGCAGCAACGAAGCTAAAAAGGCGTCACCCGCCCCCACTACATCTTTGGCCTTAACCGGAAACCCCTTGTGCTCAAACCAAAGCCCATCCCTAAACAACATAGACCCATTGGCCCCCTTGGTAATACAGATCGTAGAACAATTAAACTGCTCGGTCAGCTCTTCAACAGCATTGTGCGGACCGCCGGACAACGAATACCACTGAATTAAATAGTTGAGCTCATCTTCGTTCAACTTTACGATATCTGCTATCTCCAGCGACTGGCAAATAACTTCCTTGTTGACAAATGGTTTTCGAATATTCATATCAAAAATCAGCTGGGCATCACTTTGCCAGAGTTTTTGGATCGTTTTTCTGCTAATTTTATTACGCTGTCCCAATGAACCAAAAACGATTGCCGAAATATTATCTGCAGCCTGCTCAAGCCGTTCGGTATATCTAATAAAGTCCCATGCCACGGGTTCCAGGATAGAATAATCGGGATCTCCGTTTTGAGTGAGCTCCACACCTACAAACCCAGTTTCGTGCTGATCATCGTACTGCACTAATTCGGTAGAAATACCCATCATTTTAATCCGCCGAACGGCCTCTTTGCCCAACCGGTCTTTACCTACTTTACTGGCGATGACAGACTCAATATCCAATTGATTTAAGTGGTAACACACATTCAAAGGGGCACCGCCCAGGTACAAGCCGGAAGGCAGGGAATCCCATAGCACTTCACCAATACACATAACCTTGCTCTTTTCACTCATAAATCTGTTACTACTTAATTTATCTTAGTCCAATTTTTTAAGGTTGTTATTCCCAGCTTCCTTCCAGCTCTGCTTCTTCGGGCAGTAATTCTCTTTCGAGTTCTTCCAATGTTTTGTTCTTGGTTTCGGGCATCATTTTCCAGACGAACAGGAGCTGCAAGAACATCATGAAAGCAAAGAAAGCGAAAATGGTTCCGCCCGAAAAGGCACTCAACACGGTTGGAGTTATGAGCGTAATGATGGCGGCAAAAATCCAGTGGGTGCCCGATCCCAATGACATACCAGAATCGCGGACTTTATTGGGAAAGATTTCAGAAATAAACACCCAAATAACAGCTCCCTGCCCCACGGCGTGCGCCGCAATAAAAAAGCAAACAAACGCTACAACGATTCCGCCCTCGGCGCCGCTAAAAAAGGCCCATGAAACACCCGATAGCGACAGTATGTATCCGAATGATCCGTAGTACATCAGCTGCTTTCGTCCCACGCGGTCAATCAGGTACATCCCCAGCATGGTAAACAGCAAGTTGACGATTCCCAGTGGGATGGATGCTCCCAGCACTTCTGTTGCTGAAACGCCGGCCTGTTCAAAGATGCGCGGTGCATAATACAATACGAAGTTAATGCCCGACCACTGGTTGAAAAACGCCACCAGAAATGCCAGCATAATTGGAAAGCTGTACTTCTTTGAAAAGAATTTAGCATCGGTAACCTTTTTTGTAGATGCTTTGATATCTGCCATAAGCTGCTCGATATTGGCTTTGGGATTAAGCTGCTCGAGCAGTTTTCTTGCCGTTGCATCATCATTTTTCTTAAGCGCCAACCACCGCGGACTTTCGGGTATGCCCAGCACAAAAAAGGCATAAATGGCAGCGGGTACCGCCTCTACTCCCAACATCCATCGCCAGGCCACATCATCAAAATAAGTGCCAATCACATAATTCGATATGTAAGCAACTAAGATCCCAAGTACGATATTAAACTGATAGGATGCCACTAATCGCCCGCGATCTTTGGCCGGGGTGATCTCGGAAATATATATGGGCGCTGCTACCGAGGAGGCTCCTACGCCCAATCCCCCGATAAAACGCGATAAAGAAAAAATATACGGGTCGGGCGCCAGTGAAGATCCCAATGCGGACAGCAGGTACAACACTCCGATGGCAAACAGTGTATTTTTTCGCCCCAGCTTATCGCAGGGGATACCACCAAACAGCGCGCCGATCACCGTTCCCCACAGCGCCATAGACATGATAAAGGTGCCATGAAAAAGGTCGCTGGTCTGCCATAATTCTTGTATTGGCCGGTCAGCTCCCGAAATGACGATGGTATCAAATCCGAATAAAAACCCCGCCAACGAAGCGACGATAGCCGACAGTAATAATGATCTGGTTTTAATCATGATACCTACATCCCTAATATTATTGAAAGGAATCCCAACACGCTGAACAAAGCTCTATCTTCGAATTATTATATCTTAAATCACACGTTATTACAAAATAAGCATATCATTTCGTACCCGATTATTTTGCTTTTTCACCTTATTAACAATGCATATTATTGGAATAGACTATTTATCATTTCAAAGAAAATCCCCATTTAAAAAATAATACATTTTATTTCTATAGCTTTTAAATTGGATTTTTTGTACTGTTGAATTATACATTGTTTTATCAGAGAGAGTTTAAAATACATTTAAAGATGCTTTTCCAGCAAAAAAACACCTTAAATTCCAGCGAAACAAAACTGGTACAAAATACCCTTGAAAAATTAATAGGCCAACCCAAAAGTTTTTGCCGCAATTTAGCAGAGAATCGCGGTTTTACGTTTCTGGATCAATGGGGTAATAAAATGGGTTTTATCAAGGAAAAAGATGAACAGCTTGAAGTATTGTGTATCTATTTTGACGATCAAAAGTGTGTTCACTACCAGGTTATCATAAAAAAAACCAATCAAACGTGGATGGATAGTAAAACTTTTGACTATAACAGTGTAAGGGAAATGGGTATTATTAACAGTTAATCAAAAAGGGTGAAGCTTAAATAACGATTCCCACAAGTACAATCGTGCCTTGATCAATTCTGTCTGTTACTTTCCCCGCAACTAATATAGATCCGGCAACGTCTTAACTACTGTCAAGTACACCGACCCACGAATCTTGACATATATCAAGAGAATTTCCTGTCAAATATCAATGGATCACCAGTAAATATGTGCTATGTTAGAATCGAACAAAATAGTTTAACATCAAATTAATTACCATGACTACTACGACAAAAACTTTGTGGCAAATTGATCCCACTCACTCTGAAATTCAATTTAAAGTAAAGCACTTGGTCATTTCGACCGTAACCGGAAGTTTTAAATCATTCGAGGGAAAGATAGAAGCTAATGGAGACAGTTTTGAAAATGCCGAGGCCTACTTTTCTGCTGATATTAACAGTATTTCTACCAATAACGACGACCGCGATCAGCACCTGAAGTCGGACGACTTTTTTAACGCGGAAGAATATCCCGAGCTTACATTTGAGTCAAAAGCATTTGAAAAAATCGGCGACGATGAATACAAAGTGACCGGTGATATGACCATCCGCGACCTTACCAAAGAAATTGACCTGGATGTTACCCACGGAGGAACCGTCGGCGATCCCTACGGAAATACAAAGGCGGGATTTGAAATCACCGGTACCATCAACCGAAAGGAATTCGGCCTTACCTGGGATGCAGTAACCGAAGCCGGAAATGTGGTTGTAGGTGATAAAATAAAACTGCAGCTCAATGTGCAGCTGGTCAAAAATTGATTATTTGACGAACATCACCATATTCCAAGCGGATACTCTTCATAAGGGATCCGCTTTTTTAATGCTCTTATATCTTGATTTTTCTGTGGATGGATAATCAAACCGAGAACCGATACATTGCTCAAAAACCGGTATCAAATTTGAGCTTATGTTTGAGCAACTGTATAAGAGTATCCACGAAAATGTATCACTGACGGATGACCAATGGGAACGGTGCAAAAACAGTTTTCGCCCCAAACGCATGTTAAAGCGACAGTTCCTCCTTCAGGAGGGCGACGTGTGTCGGCAAATTGCATTCATCGAGAAGGGGGCCCTTTACTCGTATTCTGTAGATCAAAAAGGAAATCAGCATGTGATGCAATTTGGCTTTGAAGGATGGTGGATTGCCGACCTGCACAGCTTTTTTACGAACACTCCCTCAACGCTAAACATTGAGGTGCTTGAAGAGGCCGAGCTGTTACTGATTAATCACGATAATCATGAGAAACTGATGAAGGAAATTCCAGCTTACGAACGTTACCAGCGAATGATCATCCAAAATGCCTATGTAGCACTCCAACAACGGGTCGAAAATGCTCTGGGACGTACGGCCGAAGAGAAATATACCCGCCTGATCAAACGCAGCCCACAATTTATGAATCGTGTGCCTCTGAACCTGGTCGCTTCTTATCTTGGGATGAGTCCCGAAACCCTGAGCCGGGTCCGTAGCCAGATGAACCAATAGCCCATTTTGATATTTATCAACGTCATTTTCTGATAAGTATCAATGACAAAACGAGTCCTAATTCGCTATTTTAGGAAACAATTCACACTGCATCTAAGAAAATTTTATGACTAACGATTATACCACTCCGGCAGAGACACGTATCGGACACGTTCACTTAAAGGTTTCGGATTTAAATCGGGCACTCGAATTTTACCGCGACCTTCTTGGTTTTGAACTAACCACCATGTACGGTGAAAATGCGGCTTTTCTTTCGGCCGGAGGGTATCATCATCACATCGGGCTAAATACCTGGCACAGTAAAGGTGGAGCACCGGCTCCCAAAAATAGTCCGGGGTTATATCATACAGCTATTCTGTATCCCAGCCGAAAAGATCTGGCCGAAGTACTGCAACGACTGATCGGTCATGATTATCCTATCAGCGGGGCCAGCGATCACGGGGTTTCAGAAGCGATTTATCTTGATGATCCCGACGGGAATGGGGTAGAGCTGTACCGCGATCGCCCCAAAGAACAATGGGAATATGACCCCAACGGCTCTGTCAAAATGATCACAAAACCACTCAAACTGAACGATCTTTTACAAGAACTTGATAAATAACGTATTCACTAACCGTAATTAAAGATTAGATTTACCTTACTTAATGAAAAAACTGAACATACTTTATTGGATAACAACCGGAATTTTTAGCGCCATGATGCTTTTTAGCGGGATCATGTATTTTGTGAGTCCCGATATGGTTCAAACCTTCGAACATCTCGGTTTTCCCGATTATTTTCGCATTGAGCTTGGGATTGCAAAAATTATAGGCGTGGTTCTGCTCCTTGCCCCCATTACAAGGCGATTTAAAGAGTGGGTATATGCCGGCTTCAGTTTCAATATGATTTCTGCAGCTATTGCCCACGCCTCTACCGGAGATCCTTTATCAGCTATTCTTACGCCCATTACCTTATTTGGGGTGCTGGCTGTTTCTTATGCAAGCCGAGATAAGCTGAATCAAGCAAATTAACACTCATATTTAAACATATTGTCACCCCTCAGGGTAGCATGTACCAATAAAAAAGGCCGACGGATAAAGCCGCCGGCCTTTACAATTTTTATTAGGACTTTTGCCCATATCAGGGTGTAATCACGGTCTTGCCTCTGGTATGGAGCGATTCAATTTCTTGCAAGGCCGTACATACCTCATCAAGATCGAAGGTTTTAGAAACCGGTACTTTTATCTGACCATCATCAGCCAGCTCTTGGATATGCTTCAACTGCTTGGCATTGGGTTCAACAAATACGTATTGAAAACTAATATCTTCAGGAATATCCGGATTACGGTTTGTAATCGATATTAACTGTCCACCACTTTTCAAGGTATCAATACTTTGTTCCAGAGAATCACCGCGCGAACAGTGAAAAATAAAGTCAACCCCATCGGCATCCACTTCTCTGACGGCCTCACCTACATCGCCGGCGCTGTAGTCAATGGTCTCATCAGCACCGAGTTCTTTCATATAGTCTTGATTTTGGGCACCGGCTACGCCAATCACCTTTGCGCCAATGGTTTTAGCCAGCTGGATCGCCATGGTTCCAACTCCGCCGGAACCACCCAAAATTAGCAACGTATCTCCCCTTTGGAGATTTCCAAACTGGAACAGCGACTGGTACGCCGTCAACCCTACCAAAGGAATTCCCCCGGAAGCCTCCATCGAAATCTGTTGGGGCCGTTTGGCAAGATAGCTTTCCGGGATGGCCACATATTCAGCAAACGTTCCATGCTGAACGGTAGGACGCCGCGCATAAGCATACACCTCATCGCCTTCCTCAAAACGACGCGCCGCATAGCCACACTCTTCAACAACGCCGGTCATATCCCACCCGGGTACAGCGGGAAACTCTGCGGGAATTACTTCATTCAGCATGCCACGGGCTACAGCGGCATCCACGGGATTTACGCCCGCCGCTTTCACGCGGACGAGCACTTCACTTTCACCGGGTTCCGGGCGCTTAAGCGTTCCGGTTTGAATGTTATCCAGTTCGCCAAATTCCTCAAAATATGATGCCTTCATCTCTTCACTCATAAAAAATACTGTTTTTTATAACCTGTTCATTCATTGCATCATGAACAACGTCTTATCAAAGGAAGGCGTTTCAGAAAGAAGCGAATTAGCAAAAAACCGTTGAATAACCTACTTAGTCAGCATTGCCACAACTCTTTTTATAATCCTCGATCGAATCCGGAAAATTTTCTGTAACAAAGTCGTAGAAATCATGCATCTGATTTAACCGATCAATTCTCCCTTCCCCCTCGGCATCCAACACTTCTTGATATTTTGCCGATATATCGCGTAATTGCTTCATTTTTTCGAGATGCCGTTCCATCACCTTACACCAGGCATGTTCAACCAACTTGAAGTATGTTTGGCGCTTGCCAGGAATCCGCACTTTTTCAATGAATCCCGACTGAATTAGCAAACGCGTCATATTACTGATCGATGCCTTACTAACATTTAGATGCTCAACCAAATCATTAAACGACTGTGCCTCCGGCTTGCACACATGTAGCCAGCCCAAAATTTGTCCGCTGATTCGAGAATGTCCCTGCTCCTCAAAAATGAGACTAACCTCTTCTACAAACTTCTTTTTTTTCTTATATATCTTTTCATCTACCGCCTTCATAATGCTACCCTATCTTAGTTATTTTGCCAATCGTTTTTGTTTTGATCCAGCAGCGATCTGCTGTTCAAAAAGCCGCTTGCCGTCATCATTCCAGAACTCAACCCAAACGCCATTTTCATAATAATGTACTGCCGAAAATCCTTTTTGTTGAATACCAAAGCTGGGTAAATCGGGATTTCTCACATAACTGGAAATGGTCGCCGATCCGCTGACGACATAATATTGGTTACGTCGCTCATCATCAAAAGTGATATACTGCAGGCTATGATCATGTCCCGAAGCATAAATCAACGGATCTCGCTCGGCAAAAACATCCGTTAGCTGCTGCTTCATTGCCTGATACTTTGTGCTTGAAATATCCTGACCAGTCCCCCAAGTATTTCGATACCACACATACAATGACCCTCCCACAGGAGGAAGAAAATGCGTTTTTAATGGAAATTTTCCACCATTTATTCCATTCGAATACATCGGATGATGCCCTACCACCAATACCTGATCGGCATCCTCGTCAGTTACCGCTTCACGCACCTGTTGGATCGCCTGCTCACTTGTAACATCGAAGACACTATCCGTTTCTGCGCCCGGTTTGTTATAGGGATGCAACCACCACTGGGTATTTAGTGCCACAATGGACAGCTCAAAATCCTCTTTCCCAGTTTGTACTACGGCCGGCCCAGGCTCCCCATTATCAGGTAAAAAAACATTCCCACGATCCAATGACTCTTCTATAAACCGTTCCTGACGCTGCACCGCCCGCAAACCACGCCGCCGACTTGAATCCCAGTCATGATTACCCGCCAAAAAAAGCACTTTCCCCGCATAATTTTCAATGGATTTAAACTGCGCATTTAGGTGATTCTCAGCCCGTTCTCGTTTGCGATGATCCTTGCGGGGCAATCCATGGGGATAGACATTATCTCCTAAAAAAACAACCGCGCTGTGTTTCCCGGCTTCCTGCAGTTTTTCGCTCAATACCGACAAACTCGGCTCAAGCGGATTAAGCGTTGCTTCACCGGCATCTCCCACCAAGTAAACAGAATATAACCGTTCACCTTCACCAGGCTGCTGGCTTTGTTCTACCACCGGCACTTCATCAGCTGATGGGGGCTTAGTGGAAACGCACCCCGAAAGAAAAATCGGGATTAATATTAAAAGAAATAGCCTTTTCATCTGATTATTGTCAATTATTCTTCGCGCAGAATACCTGTTACTCGATTTTTATCATGATTTAACGCAACGTACACCGTTACCAACTTGCCATCGCCAGTTAGATCACTGCCCAACGTTTTAATCTCAAATCGCAAAAAATCATCTTGGGAAATATCATCATTGAGCTCTATTTCAAGTTCCGGCTTATACACTTCTTTCCTTAGCGAAAACGTATTATTTTCGGATGCAATCGCAACCTGATATTTATGTTCCGAAGCATCTACCAAGCCACTGCTTACACTCAAATCCTTAAACGAAAGTTGAAGCCTATTATCCTGCAACTGTACCTTAAATTGATCTAAGGGATTCATCTTGGCAAACCAGTAGCGACCTATTTTATCTCGACGCTGGGCAAGTGTTTCAATGATATATTCTGCAGCTTCTGGATCTGAATAGGTGCCTGTTTCTACAATAGCCCGAATATCCTCATCCGAAAAACTCATCACTTGCTTGGCACCCCAAAACGCATCGCGCAGCGTCATATTTTCGAAAGGCGGCAGCGGATGCGTGGGCACCCAGCGACCGGGTTTAAAAACATCAGCTCTGAAATATCCCACTGAAGGATGTGAAACTTCCGGCTCAATCGTTTCCCAAGGCGTAACATACCCACCCATTGAAATTGCTGACACCAACATGTATCGCGGGTCAATCAAGTAAGCCTGACCTTGTATGGGTTGATGAATGGACGTGCCATTGGCACCCAGCGTGTTTCCAAAATCCTGCACATAATGATCGATATAGCCCTGATCATTATAGACGGCCATCGTGTTGGCGTCGCGCCGGTCGGTATCATTAAGCCACGAACTAATCACCCGCATGCCTCGCAGCTCGCGGCGGTGTTCATGCGCCACCCGATCATTGGGATCATCTTTGACTGTACCCTCAAAATTCCACGGACCCAATGGAATACCGGCTACAAATTTACTGGCCAGAGCCCTTATATTTCCTTCTTCATTAGCGGGACGTTTTGCAACGATGGCGCGGTAATCATCCATCGTCATGGGACGTTTTTCTCCGTTTTCTTCGATGGTCACACCTTCTTCAATACTCACTTTATCGGGATCAAAATAAACGATAGCAGATTCGGGAACGGTGTAGCCCGCAGCATAAAATATCTTAGTAGAAATAGCATCAGCAGCAGTTGTTAACTCGGGATAGTTATAGCCGTCAAATTTTATGAGATAGCGATTTCCATTTTCATCCTCAATAAAAAAGCCAGAGTTGGCTCCTTCTAATTTTGCCCTGAAAATCGTCCATATCCCATCGGTATTTGGTGCTACCGTGTTGGGGCCATTTGACAACTCTTCGGGACTCATCTCTTCATAATAATGGCGGTGGGTGTACCAGCTCGACTCGGGCACTTCATCCAGCTTATTAATATTATCCGCCTGGCGTTTGTCGCTCACTCCCAGTTTACGACCCACAAAACGAACTGGGCGATTTAAGTCCAGCGGCTTTTCGAGCTGATGAAAAATGGAATTATCGATGCGATCCCAATACTGGTATTGCGGCTGCTCCTTTGGCATCTCAATGCGAGTTGTATCGGGATCAAACGTCTTTACATTTCCCTCGGCATACGGCTTCGTCGCAGAACAGCCTTGCCCAAAAATCATAACCCCCATTAACAAAGCTCCTAAAATATACCGGCCTCGAATGATCATTTTCTGCTAAAAGTTTGGAGTTATACTGATGATAAATCGACCGCCTTCGTTGCTGAATGCAAACTCTGATCGGAAGGCCAACCCCTGCTGTGACAACAGATGAAATCCGAATCCGTATGATGAGCGAAAATCAACCAATGAAATATCGCTGTAGCTGTTAAACGGCTGACCCTGGTCGGCAAATATCACCATGTCCATAAAGTCCCATATTGGATAGCGATATTCGGCCGTCACCAATACCGTTCCAACCGCCCGAAATCGGTTACTGGGAAAGCCACGAAGATCACGTCTTCCGCCAAGGGAATTCAACTCATAGAAAGGGATAGAAGCAGATCCCATATTTTCCTGTTTTTGAAGTTGCATCTTGATGCCCAGTCGTCTGGTTTCAGGTAAAATAGGAACAGGCAAAAAGTGATGGATCTCTGCGCGGTAATCTAAAAATTTCAAATCGGCGTTTTTGGTTGATTGCGTCCATCCGACACCCACCTTGTACTGTGTGCCACTCAAGGTTCGCTTGCGTCCATTTTTATAATTAAAAGTCCAGTTGTTGCCCAACGATAATAGCTTGTTATTACCGAGCAACGATGTAGGAATCTGTTCATTAAGATTATCCTCATAACTACTCGTTTTGATAGTTCTGTCTCGAAAAGCTGCATTAACTTGGGTTTGCAACCAGCTATTTATTTGCTGTTTATAGTCAACCTGAATATTTCCAAATTCGCTGGCGTAACTTAGATCCTCATTGGTATTGTTCAAGTAGTACGAACGCTCTGGAGCATTTTCGTACTCCCCCTCGAATGTGAGATTACTATTTACAACCCCTTTAATTGGTATCCGGTATTGCAGATCAAACTCATTATACACCTGCGAGCCAAATAAAATCTCTGCCCGTGCCCGGTGATCTTCAAAAAACAGGTGATCGTGATACAGAAGCGCGCCCGCAGCAAACCCTTCCTCCCCCCCGATTTCTACCAATGGCAAAAAGCCATAAGGACCACGCTCTCCTTCAAACCAGTGTGGAAATTCTTCCTCTGCATACTTTACAGCGTATCCCAGCGGACGACTTGCCCAATGCAAAAGGTATGACGGGGCCGCCAGCACATGGTAGCCGACACTTCGCTCAGTTTTGTATGGAACCGCATTGGAATCATTCTCATCGGTATTGCTTAAGTCCGCCTGCGAAAATACCGGCAGCGGATAGATCAACCCCAACACAAAAAAGGCAACGGCCAGGTGTATTGCTATCGTACTTTTTTGATATGTTTCGTTTTGATATCTCATGCTAACTATCGAGATCAGCCTTAATTTTTGTTTCCAGTAATGCTTGCGAGCCTAACTCGTGTTCAGTTTCAAGGTCGGGAGTTAACTTCCGCTCCAGCTCCGCATGACAAATTTCTTTTAGGAAGTACAGCACCTCTTCGGTATCGGTGAGCGAGCTACTAAAGCTGTTGGCCGGCAGCGCATTGTTGTGGTAGGTTTCCAGAATGGGGATCAGCAACTTACGTACATCCCAGGGAATGAGATTCTCAATGAACTCGATGGCATCTGACCTCAAATGTAAATTATCACCCACAATTGCCTTAAAGGCATTGTCGATATCATCCATATTATTGTTTAGGCTTAAAAGCCGAAACATATTTTCAAACGTCTGTTCAATCTCATATTCCAAGATCTCATCGGCATCTTCAGCCAAAACCATCTTACCTTCACGATAGAACGAAAGTGCTTTTGCAAGCTTGGAATACCGCTCTATTTCGAGCTCAATATTTTGACCAATAATTTCATCTGAAATTCGAAGAGACGGTTGCTGCTTCCGCATTCGCAAGAGTGCTTTGATAATGCCGTGCCGAATGGGAATAGAACAGAATTTGAGACTCATCTTCAGAATCTCCCACGAATCTTCGTTTACCGTCTGTGAAAATAGCCAGGGGATATATCGCCGCGTTGATACCGGCAATTGTGCGTCGATCATGTGGTCGTACATAGTGCCATAAATTCGGCTTCCGTATCCACGAAGAGCCTGCTCCACTGCTTTTCGATAAATACCATTCCCCATCAACAGCAACAGTTCGTGCACAAACCGACGATCTTGCACCTTACCCGCACTTGTAATGGCTTGCTTTACCACGGATGGATGTTCATCGCTAAGTAACTCTTTAAGGAGTTGGGCATAATCTGGATCATACATTTCACCCAACACTTTTGCAGCCTGTTTGCGAAGCTCTTGCCCAAATTGACCGTCAAAATGTACCGCTTCTTCAAGTAGATTCTTTGTTATCAACCGTTGCTCATCTTCATCGCCCTCTTCAGCTATCAAGGCCATGGCCACCGCTCGTACACGAGCATCATCATGGTGTAATCCTACCGTTAACTTCTCACGGCGATCACCTTCATAAAACTGATACACATATCTAATCGCCTCCATACGTACATCAGCATCATTGTCGTAGGCCAGACCCATTACCTCATCAACCCAGCTACCAAACTCTCGTTTTCGCAGCAGCCGCACCACCTTAATGCGTACCTTGCAGCTCGAGTGATTTAAATTCTCAATCAACAGCTCAGGCTTAATCTCTATATCTTCTTTTGCCATAATCTCCAGGGCCCACAGCAGGTCTGATTCCTCATCACTGTGCAGCAACTGCTGAATACTTTCTTTGTTGGCTTTTTTATATCGACTTTTCTTTTGCTCGTTTTTTCTCCAGCTTCCCCTGACTTTGCGCTTCAGCGTGTTGCGAAATACATCTATATACGAGTTTCCGGCCATCTTGGCGATTACAACCCAAGCGACAAGCAATGTAATCACTACAACCGAAATCTCTTGCACATCAAGACTGAGTCCAAACGTTAATCCCAGCAACAGTAGTCCTGTTAGTCCCTGCGCACCATGATCTACAAAAAGATCAATAAATACTTTTACCCGATTCTTTAGCTTTTTAGGAAGGGGAACAAAAAGCAGTTCACGTCCGGTACGATCGATGGAATGCTTCAGCGTTTGATCGATACCGCGACTTAAGGTACCGGCAACCAGCCCCGGAACCAGCAGCATCCCCCCCGCACTAATTAATAACGCAAGTGGCAGTAGCAACAGTGATCCCGTAACCCCATACTTTTTGGTAAATATCGTTCCTATAAATAGCTGAATTAGAAGTGCAACAAGACTCACCCGCCCATAAAATTTTCCCATAAAGCCAGTCAATGCTGCCTCAGTATCAAATGCTGCTTCTGCCACCGTCTTAAATTGGTAGTCGATGAGCGTTGTAACCATTACTGTAATGGCAATAAGGGCTACAATCAACAGCAAATGATTATGGGAAAGAATCTCTTTCAACGGATTCCCGGAAATGGACTCCTCAGCCTCTGAGCCTTCCACAGATTCAACTTTCGAAAGATCAGTATTGCCACTATTCAAAATCACCCATACCAATGGTGTGGTGGCTATTATCAACACTGCTGACATCAAAAGCAGCGATTCGGGCTGCAGTGATAGCTGATTTACAAATATAGCTGTAAGTTCTCCACCTGAAACACCTCCCGCGATTGCACCAAGACTTAAAAAGCCAAAAATCTTTTTTGACTGCACCGAATTAAAAATGGTATTGGCAAACAACCAGAACTGAGAAGTAATAAGCACGCTGTAAATACTTACCCAGATGTAAAATCCATAGTACAGCCAGATATTGTTCATCTCGATGAAGAACCATATCACTAACAAATTAGCGGCCAAGAAAAGCGTCACGACTGATACCACCCATCCCACTGAATGACGCTTTGATAAGCGAGAATATCCAATAGAAATCGGAATAACAGCGATGGCTGTTAAAATAAAAACAAATGGCAAGTTATAAGCACCTACCTGCTCCAAGAATAAACTGTCGCGTACCGGTTTTAGCAAGTACAGTGTATTAAGAAGAATAAAATTATACGCAAACATCAGCAACGCCTGTGCTCTTATCTCTGGCTCAAGTGTAAAAAGGGCCCTAAAATCTTTTCCGATGTTACTGATATTCATGTTGATGCTAACTTCTTATTCTAAAGAATCGCAAACTATTAACTTTGTTTATAAAATACTAAACAAAGTTAATATCTATCTCCTATAGATAGGGTTAAAATTATCTATAGAAGTAAAAAAGGCTTCATCAAACAAGAGTTAGATGAAGCCTTCCGACAATGTATTACGAAATTAGATCTGCGCCCGAATTATACGTGCTTAAACCGCTCGCGAACAGCTTGCTGAAGAGATTCCCGATGATCGGGATGGGCAATGCCAATTAACGCTTTGGCGCGATCGCGCAGGTTTTTTCCGTACAGATTAGCAACTCCGTATTCAGTAACCACATAATGTACGTGCGCTCGGGTTGTAACAACTCCAGCACCCTGCTTTAGATGAGGCACAATTTTACTTTCGCCCCGGCCGGTAGTTGACGGCAGTGCGATAATAGGCTTTCCTCCTTCACTGAGCGAAGCGCCCCGAATAAAATCCATCTGCCCACCCACACCCGAATAGTGGTAGGTTCCAATAGAATCCGCGCAAACCTGTCCGGTGATATCAACTTCTACTGCAGAATTAATCGCGGTTACTTTAGGATTTCTTCGGATCACGGCCGTGTCATTAACATACTCCACATCCAGCATGGCAATCATGGGATTATCATCCACAAAGTCGTACAGCTCCCGACTGCCCATTACAAAGCTGGCTACGATTTTCTCGGGATGCGTGGCTTTTTCCTTACCATTGATGACGCCCTTCTCTACGAGATCCATTACTCCATCCGAAAACATCTCGGTATGAATGCCCAGATCCTTATGATCATCCAGTGCATCCAGCACCGCATTGGGAATTGCCCCAATTCCCATCTGCAACGTAGCCCCATCTTCGACCAACTCGGCACAGTTTTGGCCGATTTTCCGTTCTACTTTAGTGGGCTCGGGAATCGTATGTTCGTGTAGCGGCTCCTCTGATTTTACCAGTGCATTAAACCGACTGGCATGAAAAATGCCATCTCCGTGCGAACGTGGCATATTCGGATTTACCAGCGCAATGGCCCGTTTGGCCTCCTGCAGGGCTGCGCGAGAAGCATCCACCGAAACACCCAACGAGCAATAGCCGTGTTTATCGGGCGGAGAAACCTGAACTAACGCCATGTCGATGGGCATAATATTCTGGCGAAACAGGCCGGGCACCTCACTCAAAAAAATGGGCAAATAATCGGCACTGCCCTCATTGACCGCCTTGCGAACGTTGGCTCCCACGAACAGCGCATCGGTATGAAAAGTGTCGCTGTATTCCGGTTTTACATAGGGTGCTTCCCCTTCGGTATGCAGATGAACAATCTCAATATCTTCAAGCTCCGGGGCCCGTTCGGTCATCGCATTAATGAGTGGCTGCGGGGCGGCGGCCACACTATGGATAAAAACGCGATCTCCCGAATTAATAAGTTTTACGGCTTCTTCGGCGGTGGTGTATTTGTCTGTATAAGACATAGGCGACTTTTTTAGTCAATTATAATTTCAAATTTGTTGGATGAACTCTTCTTATGGAAATTCACCTATAAACTGATGCGACACAATGATAATGGGGCATTCCCTTATCTCAAAAATTCAGTTGAAACTAACGGCTTGAATGTGTATCAAATATGAAGATTATAAATAAAAGACAATATTGTACGTAATAACCAGTATTTATTTAAAAGATAGCAGATACGCTTTTCTTTTTTGGAGTTCGATAAAATTATCAGCAACATTTAAGTTCATAAACATAAGGACACAATCACAGTTTCTTCGATTTCGATATAAAGTATTATGGCCCACTCCCTGCGTTCTATCATTACCGGCACCGGCTCTTATATTCCGCCCAAAAAAGTCTCAAACGAGGATTTTCTGGATCGAACCTTTTTAAATGCTGATGGTTCTCCCTTTGACAAAACAAATAAGGAGATTATTCAGAAGTTTGAGGAAATTACGGGCATTCAAGAACGCAGATATGCCGCCGACAATGTGCTGGCCTCCGACATGGCCGCTATGGCAGGAAAACAAGCACTTGAAGATGCGGACCTTAAACCTGAACAGCTGGATTATATTATTGTAGCCCACAATTTTGGGGATATCAGGGCTGATAACCCGGTTACAGATATGGTGCCCAGCCTGGCCTCGCGGGTAAAACAAAAGCTGGAAATTAAGAATCCTGGGTGTGTGGCCTACGACCTTCCATTTGGTTGTCCGGGCTGGGTACAGGGACTCATTCAATCGAATTACTATCTAAAAAGTGGCGATGCCTCGAGCTGCTTGGTTATCGGCACCGAAACCTTGTCGCGCATCTGTGATCCCAATGACAGGGATAGCATGATTTACGCCGACGGGGCGGGCGCTACGGTCTTGGAATCTCATAAAACAGATGACGACATCGGTATTTTAAGTCATGCCGCCCGGACGGATGCCAAAGAAGAAGCGTACTTTTTGCGCATGGAACCACCCTTCGAGCCTTCATCGGCGGATGCACCTATCTACATGCATATGGATGGCCGAAAACTCTATCAGTATGCGCTCACCAATGTGCCTGATCTTGTTAAAGTGAGCCTGGAAAAAGCCGACCGCAATTTTGATGACGTCCACAAAGTGCTCATCCACCAGGCCAACGCCAAAATGGATGCCGCTATTTTAAAACGGCTGGGCAAGCTCTACAGCAAAGAATCGGTATCCGAAGATCTTATGCCCATGACCATTTCATGGCTTGGCAATACCTCGGTTGCCACCGTGCCCACTTTACTTGACCTGATTTTGCGCAATCAGATGGATGGTCACCAAATAGAATCAGGTGATACCTTGGTTTTAGCATCAGTAGGTGCCGGCATGAATATTAACTCGGTGGTTTATAAGGCACCCTAATTTTTGAAAAGCAATCTGTTTCATACCCTCATCCGCCAGCCGGCAGACAGGGTAATCCACAGCTTCGCAAACGTTGTTACAAGTTGTCGATCACTTTTTTAAGCAGATCGCGAACCTTTTGTGCCACCTCTCCAAGCTCGTCATTTTCTACTGCTTGCATAGAAACAACAGGATCCACCGCAGCAACCTCGACTTCTCCATTTTCATGCTCCTGCACAATCACATTGCAAGGCAGCATCAACCCAATATGATCTTCTGCCGTCAATGCTTTGTGGGCCAGCGGAGGATTACAGGCTCCCAAAATCTGGTACTTCTTGAAATCAACATCCAGCTTCTTTTTAAGCGTGGCTTTGATATCAATCTCGGTTAGTACGCCAAAGCCTTCTTCTTTGAGTGCTTCAGTTGTTTTTTCGATTGCATCTTCAAAGGTAGTGTTTAATGTTTTGCTAAAATAATACGACATAATCTGGTCGGGTTAATAATTTGAAAATTTTCGTTCACTCATTATGCTGACAATAAATTGCCCTTCAAGGATTAACATAAAGAGCTTTAACCTTGTTGGCGTTCCATCAATCAACCTTCATCCACATACGAAGAATACATCCATACCTCTTTTTCTTGCTCGCGGATATAATCGCTCATCAAGGCGTTGGTCCCCTCGTCACCTACTTCTTCAGAAAGCTCCAGGATATCTCGCTGCAGTGTAATAATCGTTTTAAAGGCATCTAATATTTCATGCACGGCCGTTTTCCCATCTGACACCTGCTTACTTTCTCCAATATCAGACTTTTCAATATAGCCTGAGTAACGGTGATTGGGAGAATGTCCAAGTGTTAAAATACGTTCGGCCACCTCATCAATTTTTACCAGCAAATCATTATAGAGCTCTTCAAACTTCACGTGCAGCTCGAAGAAATCATCACCCTTAATATTCCAGTGATATCCGCGCGTATTTTGATAAAACACGGAGTAATTTGCCAGCAGATCATTCAGCTTATTTCCTAACTCTTTTGATTTGGCTTTGTTCAAACCAATCCTGTTTAGATCACTCATAATTATACTTTCTTAGGTTAAATAGAATTAAATTTCGTTGTAATGCTTAAAACCCTATTAGCTCAGATCTTAATTAAGTGCTGCAATAGCCACCTTCGGTTCAAAAACAATTTTTGATTTGATGGATCGGGTAATCAGGCAAGCCTCTTCAGCCTTTTCCATAATGCGCTTGGCCTTATCGGAAAATTTCTCATTCGCAATTATAAGCTCAGGTTTTAGAGTAATTTCTGACACCATAAACTTCCCCTCTACTTTATCGAGTTTCGCCTTCGCCTCTACCTTCAGATCTTCGAAATCCAGCTTTGAATACTGGGCAATTGCCACGAATGTGGTCATGAAACAACTGCTCACCGAGGATACAAAAAGATGCTCGGGCGACCAGATACCCTCTACGCCACCATCGAACTGCGGGGGCGTAGCCACTTCCAACTTGTCATCGAGTTCGGGGGAACTCAGCGTACCAATGCGTCCCTCTTTCCAATTTAAATCTACTTGATATTCATGCTTGTTATTGCTCATGACTGTCCAACTTTTTGATTAATAATTTGTTCCAGTTGCTTGGCCTGTACCACACCGGCTTGCTGCCAGAGAATCTGTCCCTCTTTAAAGAGAATCAGCGTAGGCACCCCACGTACGTTGTATTTGATGGCGGCGTCGGCATTTTTTTCGGCGTCCACTTTTAAAATATTAATCTCTTCTCCCATTCGTTTTTTCAGGTCCTTTAAAATGGGAGTCATCATTTTACAGGGACCGCACCAGTCGGCATAAAAATCAACCAGCACCGGCTTTTCTCCGTTAATAATATCGTTAAACGTCGTTTTCTTTTGTGTTGTCTCAGCCATATCAGTTGTCTTTAATTTCTGTGAACTCCACGTTATCACTCTTTTTGTTTTGGGATTCGACCGAATCCTGAACCGGTACTGCGCAATTTCCGCACAGGCATCCGGTATTTGTTACTGCCTGAAAGAGGAAAAATCCTCCCAGTAATACCGATACCATATCTGCATTCCATGCTCCCATCGCCATAAAAAATAGACCAATGGTAAGTGCCACCCATCGCATCGGGTGCCAGTTGCTTAACAATGTTTGTTGTAACGTTTTGTTCATGTTTACATTTCCTTTTAATTAATTTGAAAGCCATTATAACTTGCTTCTCAACCAATGTCAGTGACCTTTATCACATAAGCGTAATCTTATTTCTTCCCAACGTAACCAGCCCTTCCACCTCCATCTTTTTCAACAGTCGGGATATCACTTCACGCGCCGTACCCAGCTCTTGGGCCAGCTGATCATGGGTCATCGTCAGCGTATTGGTTTCCATCACTTCGCAGCGTTTTTTCAAAAATTGCAGCAAGCGCTCATCCATCTTTTTAAACGCCACCGCATCCACCACATTCAACAACTCAATAAAGCGCTTGTGATAAATCTGGAATATATAATTCAACCACTCAGGATGCTCGCGAATTAGCTCGTGAATTGTATCCACCGGAATAAACAACACCTCCGATTCTTCTTCGGCCACCGCCTTTACCTTGCTGGTATCGTGATACAACCCAGCCAAAAACGACATGATGCATGTCTCTCCCGGCTGCAAATAATACAACACCATCTCTTTGTACGTATTATCGGATTGCATCACTTTTACACTCCCTTTAGTCACAATCGGGATGGAGCGCACGGGCGCATCTTCGGTGACAATAGTGTCGCCGGGCTCAAAGTGCTTCGAAATACCCAAGTCCGATAGATCTATATTTTCTTTCAGCACGGATGTAAGCGAAGACAGATCAGTCGAAAAATTCATGGTTTTTTGCAGCTCATTGAAAGTATTAGTCCAAATATACGAAATAAAAGAGTAAATTATCCTAAATAAAGACTTACTCTTTTTGCTGATTTGATGCTGCTTGTTCTACCGGCAGGTGCTACGATTGAATGGTAAATACCGACGTTTTGGGGCGGATGGTTTGGCGTCCCTCTTTCTGCTCTTTCAATAGCAGCTTTTGAGCTTTTTCTGATTCAAAAACCTGTTGCAGATTCTTAATTTCTGCCGCCGGGACAAAACGATTTTGGCATTCCTCCAGCAACTTATCTGCTTGCCACTGGCCAATCTCCTGCGCCAAAACTTCTGCGAGTTTCTGGCGATTCTGTACCCGCTCTTCGTTATGCTGATAATCTGGATTCTCGACCAACTCCTCCAGTCCCAAGACATCACACAAGTCACGAAATTGACGATCACTGCCAACGGCCAGGGTAATCTGGTAATCATCGGCCGTTGTAAAAATCTCTCCATACGGCGCAATATTGGGATGCAGCGAGCCTATCCGTTCGGGCACATTGCCGTTCATCAGCCAATTGGTAGCCTGATTTATGAGCGAAGAAATGGCGCTGTCGTACAGGCTGACATCCACGCGGTAAGACTGCCCCGGATGCTCTTTCTGCTTGAGCAAGGCACACAGAATACCCTCTTTAAGCTGATGCGCAGCCAACACATCGATGAGAGCCAGCGGCAGTTTGGTGGGTGGGCTGTCGGGCTGGCCGTTCATCGACATAAAGCCCGTTTCGGCCTGCAGAATCAAATCGTAGGCAAGGCGATCGCTGTCAGTACCAAAACCGGAAATGTGTCCCTGTATAATTGTGGGATTTATCGCCTTCAGATCTTCAAAAGTAAGCTCAAACTTTTCGTCGTCACCCTTTTTGAAATTGGTAATGACGATATCTGCCTCTTTGATAAAATGCTCCACTTTCTGCTTCTCGGCGGTATTCCCCAAATCCAAAAACACAGACTCTTTATTCCAATTGACCGACGAAAAATAAGCAGATGGTCCATCGTATGACTCTCCCGGCTGACGCCATTGACGGGTTACATCGCCTCCATTTTTGGCGTTTTCTATCTTAATAACCTTCGCACCAAGCTCGGAAAAGAAATTGCCCACGGCCGGACCGGCAAGTACTCCGGCCAGCTCAACAATAGTCAGATCTTTAAAAAGTGATTTCATAAA
This sequence comes from Bacteroidota bacterium, assembly GCA_051746985.1. GTDB lineage: Bacteria > Bacteroidota > Rhodothermia > Balneolales > Balneolaceae > Fodinibius. The sequence continues at coordinate 19,722 of JBNJFP010000003.1, read as the reverse complement.
AAGAACTTAATTTCCCATTACTCATCGGCGCCGTACACCAGTTCTATAAATTCTGGCTTGGGCACCGCTCCAAAATACTGCTCAATATTGATGGGATCGATCAGGTTTTTAATTTCGCTGCGGTCGTAACGTGCTCCCTGCAAATGATCTTCGAGCTGCTCCACCGGTTCCTTGCCAAAGAAATCCCCGTAAATTTTGACGTTGTCGATATGACCTTTTTCCACATCCAATCGGAGGTCGATTTCTCCGGCATCAAAGCGGCGGGCGCGCTGGATATTAAACTTGGGCGACTTGCCAAAATTCCAGTCCCACTGCCCATACTTTTCATTCTTGAGAGTATGCACCTCGTTCCACTCAGCCTCAGTCAAATGATAGGCTTCAAAGTCGTCTTTATCCTCATACAATCCCTCCAGCAACTTCTTGCGAAAGGTAGCCGTTTCCATTGGCGAATCCATAAACTCACTGATGTTGGCCACGCGGCTACGTACGGATTTATGCCCCTTCGACTCAATTTTGCTCATCTTAACATCCAATGCATTGGTCACTTCGTCCAAATCACTGTCAAACAGCAAAGTACCGTGGCTAAACATGCGATCCACGCTCGAAAACTGGGCATTGCCCGATATCTTGCGTCCGTCAACCTGGAGATCATTACGTCCGCTCAGCTCAGCATCAATTCCCATTGTATTCAACACACGAACAATCGGAGCGGTAAACTTTTCAAAATTATTGAGACTCTTCTTGTCATAATCCGTGATAAAGCTAAAGTTCAGATTCCCCGTATCGTGATAGACCGCTCCGCCACCCGAAATTCGTCGGACTACATGTATGCCATTCTCTTCGACATACTCGTGATTGATTTCTTCGAGCGTATTCTGGTTGCGACCGATAATGATAGAGGGCTCATTGATATAAAAGAGCAGATAATCGTGGTCGTAATCAAAATTACGCAACGCATACTCTTCGAGCGCCAGGTTTATATGGGGATCGGTGATACCTTCGTTGTGGATGAAAATCATAATGCCGCTATTGAGACTTAAAACTTTTTAGCTGCAATGGTAGGGCGCTACTTTGAACGGGTTATGAAGATTCACGGCCCCAAATCGAGCACCAGCATCATCCCAAAAAACGAAACCTTAGACCCAGCGGAAATTGCCGTCGGCTGTGATGCGAAGGTTGCCAGTTTTACCCTCATCCACCAGCTCTTGCAGTGATGTATCCGATAACATTTTTCGTATTTCATCGCGCGTATCAGCCCACTTATCATGAATGGGACATGGTTTGGCTGATCCACAACCGGGCAGACCCAGCGCACACTCTGTTAAAATATCCATGCCGTCGATTGCAGCCACAATATCCAACAGCGTAATATCTTTGGTAGGATGAGTCAAACGCACGCCCCCTTTTGGACCTTTCATTGATTCCATCAAATTAGCGCTGGTAAGCTGTTGCAGTACTTTTGTTAAAAAGTGATGTGAAATATCGAGATCGCTGCTAATTTTTTTGATAGAAACATACGAGTCGTCCGAAACTGCAGCTAAATAAACCGAAGCCCGAAGTCCGTAAACGCAAGCGTTTGATAATAGCATAAAAATTATAGATTGGGTTTGGGTGTCTCTATGATCCCCATTGAAATAAATCGCAGTGCACTATTTTTAAATTATGAATCGATGGATAATGATGTGACAAAATCCACAATGCAATCACAGATTCAATCCCCTATTTTATAATGACCTTATTTTTTATAATTAGCCCTAAAATAATTCATTGAACAATCAAAAAACAACAAAAACCCGCTGTGCCATAATTTTTGATATCCGTGCTTAATAATTACGATGAGTAATGGTTTTTGTAGTAACCGATAATAGAATACAGATATAAAATGGACGTATGGGCCGCCCTGGCAATCGGATTTTTTGGGAGCTTTCACTGCATCGGAATGTGTGGCCCGATTGCACTGGCGCTGCCCGGAAAAAATGATTTTCCCTTTCAATTGGTCGTCGGACGTTTCCTCTACAACATCGGCAGAGTTGTAACCTACACGCTATTGGGTCTTATTGTTGGGCTGGTCGGGCAATCTATTGCTTTAGCAGGATTTCAGCAGCTGCTGTCAGTAGTATTGGGAGTTATCATTATTATGGGCGCCCTATTTCAGTTCAAGCCTGCTCAAAGCTGGAAAAATAAATTGGGGCTCAACCAATTTTATGATTGGATTAATCAAACCATACGCACCCGGTTTAATAAAAAAGGGGTTGGCGCCCTGTTTACCATTGGAATATTAAATGGATTTTTGCCCTGCGGTTTTGTTTATATTGGACTTGCCGGAGCGGCTACCACCGGCACTATTTTACAAAGCGGAATTTTTATGTTGCTTTTCGGGATGGGGACCCTGCCGGCAATGATGGCTATGGCCCTGGCCCCAAGTTTCATCAGTTTACGATGGCGACAGCGCATTAATAACTGGATCCCATACCTGGCTGTCTCTTTTGGCGTTTACCTGTTATATCGAGGTATCTTTATTGGCGAAATGCTACATTAACTTATAGCGTAATCGTTTATAACTTTTTGATTCGTAGATTCTATTCATGGATATTCAGCTACACATATCAACAGATGAGCAGGCAATAACACCCATTTGCGAGTTTACTCATAGCTGGTGTTTAACCTGCGGACTGCCCCGCCAAGAAGCAATGGAATTTACCATTGCAGTCAGTGAGCTCATCACCGATATCATTCTCTTTGCATATCCTAAAAGCACCACTGGTTTTTTTGATTTAACATTTCGGCAATCGCTTACCAATATCGAGGTCATTGCCAGTGAGGTAGGTGAACCCTTTGATCCCGACCAGCACAAATATAATCCCCAAAAAGCCATTGCAGAAGGAGATTTTGAAGGGGCCGGCCTGCGCATTATTCGTAAATTTACCGACGACTTTTTATTCATCAACAGGGGAAAGGAAGGGAAGGAATTCAGGCTCCAGAAAAAACTCAATGTCCACGACATTGATAAATTAATGGAGCTTTCCCGCGCCCGTAAACCCAAAGAAATACAAGAAAAAGCTCCAAGTGTTTCTTATCAAATTCAACAGATTAAGCCAAAAGATGCCGAAGACATTGCCAAGCTTATTTATCGGACGTACGAATACTCCTATTCAAAGGAAGATCTTTACTTTCCTAAAAAGATTGAACAAACACTTATCGGTAAAGAAAAACTCGGAGTCATTACCCGAAGCGATGACGGTATAGCTTTAGGATATTTTGCCATCCTAAAAAAAGAGGATTCTAATATTGCCGAAGTTGGTGAAGCGGTTGTATCTCCGGAATACCGCAAACAGGGCATTATGAGCGGGATGATGGAACTTCTTATTGAGGTCGCACAAAACCAGCGTTTGGAAGCGTTATTTGGCAAAGCCGTAACTATTCATCCGGTCAGCCAGCGGGTAAATCAAAAGTTTGGTTTCATTTCAACAGGACTTATGCTTTTGGAAACCAACAATGTCGTGTTCAAGGGATTTGATGAGGAATATCCGCAGCCGGTTTCGGTAGTTCTTGATGTTTTGCCGCTGCAAGACCATGAGGCTAAAAACGTGTACCTGCCCGAAAAATATCGCGCTATACTTAGCAAAACCTATGATTTACTAAATATTCCCGTTACAGAAAAAGAGCCCGATCACGTTGAAATGGCAAAACGGTCAGACGCTGATATTGAAATCAACTACTCAGATTCGACCTCCCTTATTATCGTTAATAAATATGGACCCGATTTTCGATCTGTACTGCAAGATATCCTGAATAGTTTAACAGAGCAGGAAGACCCCAATGCCATTTACTTGGATTTACCGCTCGAAAACGAAGCCACTCCGGCGCAGTTGCAGAACCTTGACGGATTAGGATTTATCTACTGCGGACTGGCGCCCTATTTTCACCATGATGAAGACTATCTTCGACTTCAAAAAATATGCAGGCCTTTTGATTTTGACTTGGTAGATGTTCATTCTGATTTTGGAAACGAAATAAAATCATTTATCGCCAATGAGTATTCCAAAGATACATAAAGAAGGTAATTCGCTTACTGTTACCATAGAAAGTGGATTTAATGTGTGGGTGAAAGATATGATCACCAATCATATTTCCAGCGATATCAAGCACCTCATTATTGACCTTACTTCATGCTCCTTTGTAGACAGCGAAGGCGTAATTTTCATGTATAAGTGTCAACAAGATGGTATAGCATTACAACTCGTTAATCCACCGGAAATATTTTTCAAAATACTTGAAATCCTGGAACTTAAAGAGAGTTTCCAGCCCAATATTTTAAATTCGAATGAGGAGTCATTATGAGTGAAGAACACAACCAAGACATGATAGAACTGGATGTAGAACAAGATGTGTGGGACCGTTGCCACACGGTACACTCACTGCTGGTTATCGGTAGCAAAGAAGAGGATGGAAACTACAACTTTGCCCCCAAGCACATGGCTATGCCCCTGGGCTTCAGCAATCACTTCGGTTTTATGGGCACTCCCCGCAAGAGCACCTATCGAAATGTTATGCGCGAAAAAGTATTTACCGTAAGTTTCCCGACTCCCGACCAGCTTACCATTACAAGTCTTGCCGCTACACAGCGCGAGGAGGATGACTCTAAGCCAATGCTAAACAATATTCCTACTGCATCAGCACAACAAATTGAGGGCTATTTTTTAGAGGGATCATATTTCCAGTTGGAGTGTAAGTTCACTGAATGTCTGGGCAAGTTTGGTGAATGGGAAATGGTCGTTGGCGAAATTGTAGCGGCTCGCATTCACAAAAAGATGAGCAGAAAAACGGGCAATGGCGTAGATGAAGGGCAACTTATCTATGAGAATCCCCTGCTTGCTTATCTGCACCCCAACCGCTTTAGTATCATCAAAGAAAGTAATGTATTCCCTTTTCCAAAAGAGTTTAAGCGATAATTAGTATGACAGATCGAGCCCGAAAAATTAAGGACTATATTACCGAACACCGAGCCGATTTTCTGTCGGTACTCCAGTCATTGGTTGAACAAGAAACTCCATCTAATAGACCCGAACTGTTCAAAACAACCTGGAAAATTCTGTCCCAACAGTTTGACAATTTAGGATATGCAACGGAATATTCTGAAGGAAATAATTCCGCGGGGCAACTATTAAGCAAGCCAGCTAATTTTACCTCCTCCAAACCTTCCCAGCTAATTGTTGGTCATTGTGATACGGTTTGGGATGAGGGCACCCTCAATGAAATGCCTTTTAGTATTGAGGATAATATCGCATCCGGCCCCGGTATTTTTGATATGAAGACCGGCCTCACCATGATGGTTTTTGCATTAAAAACTATCCGGGAACTGAAATTAGACTTAAAAGTTCAACCCATTTTTCTGATCAATTCCGATGAAGAAATTGGCAGTGATGAATCCAAGGAACTTATTATTAAACAAGCAAAAAACGCCGAACGTACTTTTGTCTTAGAGCCTTCGTTGGGAACGGAAGGAAAAATAAAAACGCAGCGAAAAGGAGTGGGAGATTTTGAAATCACCATCAATGGGAAACCCTCGCATGCCGGACTTGCCCCCGATGAAGGGGTAAGTGCCATATTAGGGCTCTCCCATATTGTGCAGCAACTATTTAAGCTAAATGACCCTGCCAGCGGAGTCACTATTAATGTAGGTACCATCGAGGGGGGAGAACGCTCGAATGTAATTGCAGCCAAAAGTAAAGCTGTTGTGGATGTCAGAGTTCCTACCAAGAAAGATGGGGAGCGAATAAAAAAACAAATCTATGATCTAAAACCAGATATTGACGGAATTCAATTGGAAGTAACCGGTGACATCAACCGCCCTCCACTTGAGAAAGCTGAATCCAATGAAAAGCTCTGGGATATAACCCAAAAACTTGGAAAGGAACTAAATTTAGAATTACAAGAGGGTATCTCTGGAGGTGCTTCGGACGGGAACTTTACAAACTTATATTCTCCCACCATTGACGGATTGGGAGCCGTTGGCGAAGGAGCTCACGCCTATCACGAAAAAATTTTTTTAGAGGAAACATTGGATCGCCTGGCGTTATTTACCCTCCTACTATTAGAAGCTCCCATATTTGATTAATTATCTTTTCTTTCAAATACCCATTCTATAAGATAATCGTCCAGGTTTTCTTGGGGAATTAGCGGAGAATCTAATTCCAACGTCTTATAGATTTGATAGTTTCTTGATGAACATCGCTCATAAAACCACTTCAAACTATCGAGATCATCCAGAATCATAGAGCCGGCAAAAGAGTCTAACAAATCGCGTTCTGCAGCGTAATCCGTCAGTTGCTCTATAAACTTCATGTTGGCTCCTATTAAAAAATGTTGTAATTGTGGCCACAGATCAGATATCACCGTCTGTTCTTGATCGAGATGCAGCTTATATTCCATAGGCGTGAGTTTTTGTGTCAACAAGGAGGGTAGTTTAAAAACGGATTCAATCTCATTTTCAAAAATATATAACAGTCGAATAATACTGCCCATCGTCTTACGTACCAGCCGGTGACCTTTAAACGAACCGTACACATACTCTGATTCCGGACGATGCATCTGCAGGCTAAAATGCAGTGCCTGTTCCATTCTGTCAATACCTATAAAATAGTAGGTTTCCGGCTGTTTCTTAGCATAATTAAATTCTGGCTGATGGGTACGAATCAATTTGTTTTCGAGCAGGAGCGCTTCCTTTTCTGAGTCACAAATTTCAATCTCAATTTCATGGGTCATCCGTATCAAACGAATAATTTTTCGAGTGGCCGATTCCATTTTAGCACGCCGGTAGGTATATAATCGATTTCTAAGATTCTTAGCCTTTCCCACATAAAGTAGTACCTTTTGACGACCCAACATTTTATAAACTCCTGGATCTTTAGGAAGCTCTTCAAAAAATGATGTGCCCACTCTATCTTCAAGTGGATTATAGTGCTCAAACAATCGCTGTTGATCCGACATTTAAAACAATAACTACTGGTATTTAAAGTGTTTCAATTAAAATACTTAAAATTTGATGACAAAATTTTACGGATAGTAGGTAATCCACAAAAAATATACTATACTTAGTGCCTTAAGCGCCATTTAATGCGTTAGCAAGGCGTTATTTAACAATTAAGTAGCACAAGAAGTAAAAACTTTTGGAGATTTATCATGGCAGAACGTGAAGTAGGAACCGTTAAGTGGTTTCATAACGGAAAAGGTTATGGGTTTATAACCAGAGAAGAAGGCGAAGATATTTTCGTACACTTCAGTGAAATTGAAATGGAAGGCTATAAAAAATTAGAAGAAGGCCAAGAAGTTGAATTCACTGTTGCAGAAGGTGAAAAAGGCCTACAGGCACAAGAGGTAATTCCAATCTAAGTACATATTTTATATATCATTAGTTAAAAGCGTCATCTTTACCGGTGACGCTTTTTTTATTGCCCAAATGATATCATATTACTAATGAACTCTTAATTGACACGAAAGATCATGAATAATCATACCTACAAAAAAATTGAACTTACCGGAACGTCTGAAAAGTCGGTAGAAGCCGCAGTAGAAAATGCCATAGCTCGAGCCTCAAAAACAGTGGACGACATGCGCTGGTTTGAAGTTGTTGAAACGAGGGGTACCATCGAAGATGGCAAAGTTGCCCAGTGGCAGGCAGTTATTAAGGTCGGATTTACTTTAAAAGGGTAACTTATCCTTTTTCTAAAATATAGTGCTCCAACTTTTTCTGCAGCTCAGGCGGATTGAATGGTTTGGTTAAATAATCATTCATGCCAGAGGCAAACACTTTTTCTTTCACCTCTTTCAGGGCTGCTGCCGTTAAAGCAATAATAGGTACGTTGGATTTATATTTACTGTCAAGTGCCCGGATTTTTCGGGTGGCCTCATAGCCATCCATTTCGGGCATTTGCAAATCCATCAACACCAGATGTATGTTTGATTTATCCTCCATCTGTTCTACAGCCTGCCCTCCATTTTCTGCCAATACAACCTCAATATTCCATTTCTCAAGAAACCGTATCATTACCTTCTGGTTAATTGCATTATCCTCAACCAGCATCACTTTAGCGCCCTTCAGTGATTTGGGATACTGTTTGCCTTGGGTTGGCTGTATGCTCGTCTCTTTTGGCTGCCTTTTATTTACCTTTTTAAAAGGCAGCTCAACATAAAATGTACTGCCTTTACCCTTTGTACTTTCTACGCTAATCGTACCGCCTTGCAGCTCAACAAGTTTTTTGCTGATCGTAAGGCCCAGCCCCGTTCCACCAAATACCCTTGTAGTTTCAGTGCGTTCCTGAGTGAAGCTTTCAAATATCTTTTCCTGCTTATCTTTCGAGATGCCAATCCCTGTATCAGTTACGGTAAAAAGTATGTTAAACAGTTCATCATCGGTATCCTGCTTTTCCACAACGATACCAACACTTCCCTCTTCGGTAAACTTTACCGCGTTGCTAACGAGATTATTTAATACTTGAGTCAACCTGTTGGGATCACCGGTAATAACTTCGGGCAGCCGTTCATCCAAGTCAAGATATAGTGACACATCTTTATTTTGTGCCGTAAACCGAAAACTTTCGAGCACTCCATTCAGCATGTTCTTCAAATTGAATGGGATATCTTCAAATTCTATGCGCCCCGATTCTATTTTGGAAAAGTCCAGTACGTCGTTTATCAAAGAGAGGAGGGTTTTGGCAGAAAAGTCGAGGATTTCGAGCTGCTCAAGCTGGTCTTCACGCGGATTGTCTTTTACGAGCAAATTCGTCATCCCAATAATGGCATTCATGGGCGTACGAATTTCATGGCTCATCGTGGATAAAAATTCTGACTTTGCCCTTGAACCTTCCTCAACCTGCTGTTTTGCCTTTTCAAGCTTTTGTACATTTTTTTCAAGCTGTTCCTTTTTTTGCAACAGCTCTTTGTTTAGCGATTGTGTTTTCGCCAGCAGCTTTTGGGTTTCTTCTTCGGCCCATTCCTTAGAATCCGAAAATTTATTAAACGTAATCCAAGTAGTAATAAATGCCGCTCCAAGGATACTCCATTTTATTATTTCACCCTCCTGCGCCGATAAATACAGCCGGTCAAAGATCACATAATCCAAAATAATATAACAAACCACCGACATACCAATGCCGAGGTTTCTTAGCTTGTTATGATCTTTATCAAACAATAGAATGGCCAACCCCGAAGCGGGCAGATAAAAAGCCTGAATAAACATCTCCTTACCAAAAACGGAGCTTAAAATAAGCACCGATACATTGATATACGACAGTAGCAGAAATTTGGAGGTGTTCTCAAATCCCTTACGTGCTAAAAAAGGAATCAACAAAAAGGCTATGCTGATGCTCGTGAAAAACCACGATAATGAAATAGAACCATTGATACGGAAGGCAATCAAAAATAACACCGCTACTGCAGCAAGTGAAAACGAGACGTGATGCAGTACAATAAGTCCGGTTTTATTGATCTTTTCAATCTTACTTTGGATAAGATCTTTTGCCGAGGCGAGCTGTTTTATTTTTGCCAGTGAATACATATTCGGGTAATAACTAATTTCGAGCAGCCAGCATAAATTGTATCACCAATAAACTGAAAATAGTACCCTAATGATATTAAAAGACCTTAATATAAACACCTGATCTTAAGCCTGTGTCTGCTCTTTTTCCAACTTTGTTTTGTAAGCCATAGCATAAATTTTCATCTGCTTTACCATCGATGCCAAACCATTCGAACGGGTGGGCGACAGGTGCTGCTCCATACCAATTTTTTTTATAAAGGTGGGATTGGTATTGATAATGGTATCCGGTGTTTGCCCCGAATAAAGACGGACCATCAAAGCTACTAATCCTTTAGTGATGGCTGCATCGCTATCGGCCTCAAAAATTACTTTGCTGTCTTCAAGGTAAGTATGTAACCAAACTTGAGACTGGCATCCGCGAACAAGGTTTTCCTCCACTTTGTACGTCTCATTCAGCGGCTCAAGATTACGACCCTGTTTTATGATATGCTTATAACGCTCAGTCCAGTCGCTCAGCGCACCAAATTCATCAATAATTTGTTGTTGTACCTCGTGGATATCGGCCATAATCTAAATTTGTCAGTTATTTGCAGTACGTTTGAAAATACAAATAAGTGCCAACAAATTAAGGTTAAACCTTAGACTTTTCATACGCCGGATCTACCGAAACCGCCCCAGATACAAACACTACCTTTTCGGAATCCGCATCCCACTTGGGCTTGCCGTAATCCAGTACGTTAATAAATGTACCCTCATGATTTTTAATACGATATTCACAGGTTGAGTCTTTACCCTGCAGCACCTTTTGAAGATGCTCCTTATATGATTTTACATCATCCTGATGAATAAAACGTTCAACATCATCCGAGCCTAAAATAGCGTCGGCCGACAGCCCGGTAACCGCCGAAAAGTCTTCCGAAACAGACTCAAAAACAGGCTTTTTCCCCTGCAATGCCACTTGATAGGTAAACTCGGATGCCCTTCGCACCACACGACCAAAATCTTTATTTCGTTTTTTAAGCGTTTCCATAATACGTTTCTTGAGCGAAATATTTTCGACCTCGGCACGAATAAGTTTTTGATCTTTGAGATCTAAAATTGAAGTTTTCCCCTTCACCTGTATGGGTAAGCCGTTTTTATGCTTAATAATACCTTTAAACTCCTCCTCATTGAAATAGATATCCTCATCTTTCTTATCAAAGCGACCCTTAATAGATTTCATATATTTATCGGGAAATAAATCCCATATCTTAATCTGCTTAAGCTCATCTTTGCTATAACCAATAAGCTCGCGAAAGGCTTTATTTGCCATCACAATATTTCCCTGCACATCGACGTCAACAACCGTGCGCCTTGACTCTTCACGAAGCCCGTCAAACTCAACTTTTTGATCCACAAGGTGCTCTTCCGCCCGCTTCCGCTTGGTGATATCATGCTGGTAGGAAACCCAATGGGTAATATTTCCATCGGCGTCTGTAAGCGGATGGATATCCCACTGATTTACAAACTCGGAACCATCTTTGCGATAATTAATAGCCTGACCAAAAAACGATTGTCCCTCTTTAAGCTGACGTTTCAACTTATCGAGCACGGCCCGATCGGTTTTGGGCCCCTGCAAGATACGAGGGGTCTTACCAATTACTTCTTCTTTTGAATACCCCGTCATCTCGCAAAATCCATCGTTGACATACACGATCTTGGGTCCGGGACTTTCGAGGGTAAGTTCAGTAATCAAAATGGAATCGTAATCACTTCGAATTGCAGACTCGAGCAAGCCTAATCTTTTATCCAGTTCATCTGCCTTAGCTACAATATCCTGCACAAAGGCTTTTACTTTTTTAAATGCTTCTTCGTCTTTGCACCACTGTTTAAGTGCATTGATATCCGGTGATTCCATACTGAAAATTTAGCTTAACCTTGGTTTATAGATGATTACGGGCTTTTCTTTTACTATACCCTATTTAAATACTATTTCTCAACAACAATACAATTCCCCATCATTCCAAAAATTCTAAAAAAATCGCCCAAAAATCCCTTTAACATCAAACTAAGTGTGATTTTGCTTCACATGAAAAAACCTCAGGAAGGTTTTTACCTCCTAAGGTTTCATGTTTTTATTAACCTATAATTCTTACTTCAACAGCAGTTTGGCAATAGTATTGAGCTGCATATTTGAAGTACCTTCGTAAATCTTGCCAATTTTTGCATCCCGATAATACTTTTCCACGGGATACTCTTTTACATACCCATAGCCGCCAAACAAATCAACCGCCTGAGAACTGACGCTTTCGGCCACTTCCGAGGCGTGATACTTGGCCATCGCCGCTTCTTTGAGAAACTTATCGCCATTTTCTTTTATTCGTGCGGCATTATAGACCAACAGCCGGGCTGTTTCAATATCCGTAGCCATCTTCGCCAGCTGGAACTGAACGCCCTGGAAATCTGAAATAGACTGTCCAAACTGTTTACGTTCCTGGGTATATTCCAGCGCTGCATCCAACGCACCTTGCGCTACACCAATCATCTGCGCGCCAATACCGATGCGTCCCTCGTTAAGGGTTTCAATAGCAACCTTATACCCTTTCCCCACTTCTCCAAGCACATTCTCTTTAGGGACTTTACAATCTTCCAACAATATTTCACAAGTTGAGCTAGCCCGAATACCGAGTTTATTTTCTTTTTTAGATACCGAGAATCCCTCAAAATCACGCTCAACAATAAAAGCAGTAATCCCTTTATATCCCGCACCGGGATCCACCGTCGCAAACACCAAAAAGATATCTGCTTCATTGGCATTGGTGATCCACATCTTAGAGCCATTTAGCACATAGTAATCACCCTCTTCCTTGGCTGAGGCTTTCAACGCAAAAGCATCACTTCCCGAACCAGCTTCAGACAGACAGTACGCTCCCACTTTCTCCGTAGCCAGCTGTGGTAAGTATTTTTCTTTAATTTCATCACTTCCAAAATTCAAAAATGCATTATTCACCAGCGTATTCTGTACATCCATAAACACACCGGCCGAGGCGTCCACCCGAGAAATCTGCTCAATAGCTACAATTGACATAAAAAACGACCCGCCGCCCCCGCTGTACTTTTCGGGGATCTCGATACCCATCAATCCCATATCAAAAAATTCTTGTACCAAAGCGGGATCAAGCTTCGCCTGTTCATCCATCTCGTGCACCTTCGGCTTAATCGCGCTCTCGGCAAAATCGCGGGCCGCATCCTGCAGCATTTTTTCATCTTCGGTTAGCTGTGTAAGTGCGGGCATTTGTTGATCTACATTATCCATGAATAGCCTCGTAAAATTCAATTGGGTTCTAAATTTCGGTCGTAATATAGCGATTCGTATTTAAAATATCGGCCTAAAATTGAAACCGGTTACAACTGCCATGAAACGTTAGTAAAGTAATAATAACCTCGTTATTTTGAGGATCTTAATTCAAGACGAAAACTGCACTATGAGCAATTCCGAATCAACCAAAAAATCTCTTTTTGAAGAGTTCCCCCCCATTTCGACAAAGGAGTGGGAACAAATTATCAAGCAAGATCTCAAAGGCGCCAATTATAAAGAAAAGTTGCGATGGCAAACAGGTGAAGGCATCGAGCCGCTTCCGTTCTACCGTCGACAGGATTTATCCGATGTTGAGCGTACCAATCCCATCCCAAAAAAGTACGCTGATAAAAATGCCAATGATTGGGAAATTCGAACGCCGGTTTTTGCTAACGAAATAACGCAGGCTAATGAACAGGCGTGCAATGTCCTCCAAAAGGGAACCGACGCCTTGTCATTTAAGCTGTCCGTTCGCCGCACCGAAGGTATGCTCGGCGGTGATATTTCAGGACTACCGATCCAAAGCCAAAATGATTTTTCTGCGCTGCTTGATGATATATCCTTGGAAGAGACTTCCCTGCATTTTGATGCGGGCATGGCTTCACCAGCACTGCTGGCTATGCTTTGGGATGAAACGCAAACCCAAAATCTCGATCCCCAAAAAGTATGGGCGACTTTTTCTTATGATCCTTTTGTGTACTTACTCGAGCACGGACAGTATCCAAAAAAGAAAGAAACACTAAAACAGGATATTCAACAGTTAGTACAGTTTTCTTCACAACAATTGCCGAACGTTCGTCCCCTTGCAATCGACGGGCGATTTTATCACAACAGCGGCGCTACCATTGTGCAAGAGTTGGGATATGCGATGGCTTCGGCCTCGGAGTATCTGGCATTACTAACGGATACTAATTTGCCACTAAATGAATCCGCCAACGCCCTCAACTTCAATTTTTCGGTAGGATCCCATTACTTTCTGGAAATTGCCAAGTTTCGCTCGGCCCGCCTGCTCTGGAAAAATCTTATTGAGGCCTACGGTGGCGATGCGGATCAACAGCAAGCATATATCCATGGCGAAACCTCCCGCTGGAATAAAACGCTTTACGATCCCTACACCAATATGCTGCGCACTTCAACTGAGGGAATGTCAGCCGCTATTGCGGGATGCGACGCCCTAACTGTTTTACCGTTTGATGAGCATTTTCGTCAGCCGAATGATTTTTCGCAGCGCATTGCCCGAAACCAACAGCTTATTCTGCGAGAGGAGTCGTATCTCGATAAAGTCGAAGACCCGGCAGCCGGCTCCTATTACATTGAGCAGCTAACAAATCAGATTGCAGAAAAAGCCTGGAATATTTTCCAGGAAATAGAAACCGAGGGTGGACTCTTTGAGGCTATCGAAAACGGGACCGTGCAATCAGCCATTCAGCAGTCACAGCAGCAGCGTAACCAAGCCATTGCCAAACGTGGACGTACCTTTGTGGGTACGAATCAGTACACCAACCCCGCTGACAACATGCGCGATGCGATGAACGAAACCGAACAAACCGTAGCCCTACGCAAATCAGAAGAAATTGATATCGAAAATGATGCCGAAAATCTTGTAGACTATCTATCCAATGCTTTTTCGCAACAAGCTAATATCGCGGATGTCATTGACCAGCTTTTTGACTTCGGCCACCAACAATATCGAACCGTGGCGCCTTATCGCGGGGCTCAAGCTTTTGAAGAGCTGCGTCTGGCGACCGAAAATCATGAGTCAACGCCTAAAGTCCTCAACCTGCCATTGGGCAACAAATCATGGCGCAAAGGACGTGCATCCTTTTCATCCAACTTTTTTGGTTGCGTAGGCTATGACATCGAAGACCCTATTGGTTTTTCGGATGTAGGTGAAGCCATGAATGCGGTTAAAGACCAGCAACCAAATATTGCAGTCATCTGCAGTTCGGACAAAGAGTACAAAGAGCTTGTTCCGGCTATAGCGGATGCGTTTTCAATGTTAGATAATCCGCCGATTTTGGTTCTGGCTGGATATCCCAAGGAGGATATTGAGACGTACAAAAAAGCCGGCGTTGATGAATTTATTTACTCGAAATGCAACGTTCTTGAAACGCTGAAACGCTTTCAACACAAACTTGGAATAATTTCAAATTAAAAGCATATGTCATGCCGAACTTGTTTCGGCATCTGTGGTAAACAACCTCATTTTGACCTGATAGATCCTGAAACAAGTTCAGGATGACACAAAAGAAAATTGAACTATGAGACCTGATTTTTCTGATATCAATTTTGACGCCTCGATTTCTGCTGATCGCAAAGCAACTGATAATGAACCGTGGCAAACAGCCGAGCAGATTCCTGTAAAGCCACAGTTTACCAAGGCGGATATCGAAGACCTTGAGCACCTCGATTACGCAGCCGGGCTTCCGCCGTACTTGCGCGGACCGTATTCCACCATGTACTGCTTTCGACCGTGGACCATCCGTCAGTATGCCGGATTTTCAACGGCCGAGGAATCCAACGAATTTTATCGAAAGGCACTGGCGCAGGGACAAAAAGGGCTATCGGTCGCCTTTGATTTAGCTACGCATCGCGGTTACGACTCCGACCACCCGCGCGTTTCCGGCGATGTCGGAAAAGCGGGCGTAGCCATCGACTCCATCCTGGATATGAAGGTACTGTTCGACCAAATTCCACTGGACCAGGTTTCTGTATCCATGACCATGAACGGAGCGGTTATCCCTGTTATGGCCTTTTATATTGTCGCTGCTGAGGAGCAAGGCGTATCCAAAGAACAGCTGGCGGGCACCATACAGAACGATATCCTAAAAGAATTTATGGTGCGCAACACGTACATCTATCCACCGAAACCGTCTATGCGCATTGTGGGTGATATCTTTGAATACACCTCGAAGCACATGCCCAAATTCAACTCTATTTCGGTGTCGGGCTATCACATGCAGGAGGCCGGTGCGACCTCGGATATCGAGCTGGCATACACGTTGGCCGATGGACTGGAATATCTGCGAACCGGGCTGGATGCCGGACTCGACGTCGATGAATTTGCTCCCCGTATCTCGTTTTTCTGGGCTATTGGGATGAATCATTTTATGGAGATTGCTAAAATGCGTGCTGCTCGTATGCTCTGGGCAAAGCTGGTGAAACAATTTGATCCGGAAAATCCCAAGTCGATGTCACTACGTACGCACAGCCAAACATCGGGCTGGAGCCTCACCAAGCAGGATCCTTATAACAACGTGGCACGAACAACTGTTGAAGCGATGGCCGCGGCGCTCGGACACACACAGTCGTTACACACCAACGCCCTGGATGAGGCCATTGCCCTGCCGACAGACTTTTCGGCTCGCATTGCACGCAACACGCAAATATACCTACAGGAAGAAACTGGCATTACGAAGGCCGTTGATCCATGGGCGGGCTCGTACTATGTGGAATATCTGACCGATCGCATTGCACGTCGCGCCTGGGAGCTGATTGAAGAGGTAGAAGAACTTGGCGGCATGGCCAAAGCCATTGAAACGGGCGTCCCCAAAATGCGGATTGAAGAAGCGGCCGCCAAGAAGCAAGCGCGTATCGATTCGGGCAAGGAAACCATTGTGGGCGTTAACAAATATCAGCTTGACAAAGAAGAGCCGATTGACATTCTTGAGGTTGACAATGAGAAAGTCCGAAAAACACAGTTAAAACGACTCGAAAAGCTGCGAAACGAACGCAACGAAGAGGACGTTCAGGCGGCCCTCAACAAAATTACCAAGGCCGCTAAAACCGGTGATGGTAACTTGCTGGAAGCTGCAGTCGAAGCTGCTCGCAAACGAGCTTCACTGGGTGAAATATCCGATGCCATGGAAAAAGAATTCGGACGCTATACCGCAACCGTTAGATCAATATCCGGCGTGTATTCTTCAGAAATAGATAAGGACGAAAACTTTAAAAAGGCGCAACAGCTGGCTGATAAATTTGCCAACTTAGCAGGACGTCGTCCGCGTATCATGGTCGCCAAAATGGGTCAGGATGGTCACGATCGCGGGGCAAAAGTAATTTCTACAAGCTTTGCCGATCTCGGCTTCGATGTGGATATCGGCCCGCTATTTCAAACACCAGAGGAGGCTGCCCGACAAGCCGCTGAAAACGATGTCCATATTCTGGGCGTTTCGAGCCTGGCCGGTGGACATAAAACACTGGTGCCGCAAGTTCTGGATGAACTTGAACGCTTGGGACGTGATGACATCATGGTGATTGTCGGCGGCGTGATACCCGAACAAGATTACGAGTTTTTATATGACAAAGGGGTAGTTGGTATCTTTGGTCCGGGTACCATTATCTCCCTGGCCGCTCAGCAGATTTTGGAGATACTGATCGATGCTCAGAAATAGTTTTTAAAATAAACACTGTGGGTTTCCAACAGACATTTTTCTAAAAGTACTTTTAGAAAATCTTGAATAACTAACTCATCAAAGAATCTTAATTCAAACCTTTTACTAAACATCTCCCGACTCCGATAAAAACCAATCGGAGCCACCCTCCTCAAGGAGGGATGATTTGATCTTCCCTTGAGGGAAGTACTTCGACATGAATTTTATGTCGAAGGGATGGGTGTAATAATTCCTAAACTATGCCCCAAAATACAATACTTCCTTATAAGCCTGAATTAAAAGAGTTAGCTCGAGACCTCAGGAAAAATATGACTCATGCGGAAGTTTTGTTATGGGAAAGGATCCGAAGAAAAAGCTTGGGCTACCAATTTCACCGACAGCTTCCAATGCTTGAATACATTGTCGACTTTTATTGCCATGAATTAATGCTCGCTATTGAAGTTGATGGTGGCTTTCACAATCATCCAGATATCAGTGTCAGTGATTTAGAACGACAAAAACAAATTGAATCTCATGGAGTACATTTTCTCAGATTCGATAATAAGAAAATAAAACAGGATATTAATTTTGTACTTCAAGAAATTGAAAATTGGATCAAACATAATTCTTAATACAAACAACACCTCCCGTCTCCGATAAAACGCAATCGGAGCCACCCTCCTCAAGGAGGGATGATTTCATCTCCCCTCGAGGGGATTACTTCGACGTGATTTTATGTCGAAGTGTTGGGTGTTCCCTTAACCAACTTATGTCTAACAAAAACAAAAATAACGATTCTTCCCTTTCGGTCAACGAAGGCGTAGAACAAAATAACGCCATCAACACCAAGGGATTGGAGCGGTTTAAAAATAAAAACGATACCCTCTCTTTGGATGAGTATGTCGATGGTATCAAGTCCGGTAACCGTACCATTTTGAGTCGTGCCATTACCCTTATTGAAAGCACAAAGACAGACCACCGAGAGCTGGCACAGGATATCATCGAAGCCTGCCTGCCCGATACGGGAAACTCTATTAGAATCGGGATCACAGGCGTGCCCGGCGTAGGCAAAAGCACCTTTATTGAGTCGCTCGGCAATCATATTATTGAACA
This sequence comes from Bacteroidota bacterium, assembly GCA_051746985.1. GTDB lineage: Bacteria > Bacteroidota > Rhodothermia > Balneolales > Balneolaceae > Fodinibius. The sequence goes on along the minus strand of JBNJFP010000003.1, from coordinate 1,361 downwards.
AGGAAACAAACTTGCGGTGCTGGCCATTGATCCCAGCAGCACACGTACCAAGGGCAGCATTTTAGGGGATAAAACACGGATGGAAACGCTGGCCAACAGCGACCAGGCATTTATTCGTCCCTCACCTACCGGTGGCTCACTCGGTGGCGTTGCCCGCAAAACGCGCGAAACTATTTATCTCTGCGAAGCCGCAGGATACGATACCATCTTCATCGAAACCGTGGGCGTAGGACAGTCGGAGACAGCCGTACATTCCATGGTAGATTTCTTTCTGCTGCTGATGCTGGCCGGTGCTGGCGATGAGCTTCAGGGCATCAAACGGGGTATCATGGAGATGGCGGATGCTATTGCTATTAATAAAGTTGATGAGGCTTCCGAAAAAGCGGTTAGTCAAGCAGTACGAGAATACAAAAATGCGCTACATCTGTATCCGGAAACAAAATCGGGCTGGAGCCCTAAAGTAACGACTTGCTCGGCGTTAACGGAGAAGGGTATTCCTGATATCTGGGAGATGATTCAGGAGTACATGCAACTGACCAAGAAGAATAACCATTTTCAGGACAATAGAAATCGACAGGCCAAACACTGGATGTACGATACGATTTCGAATCGACTAACGGAGCATTTCTATGATAATCCCGACGTTAAAAAGAAGCAGGAATCTATTGAGCGAAAAGTTCTGAATGGGGAGATGAGTTCGTTTAAAGCAGCGCAGCAGTTGCTGGATCTTTATTTTGATTCCTTATAGCCTCACGATCTTTTTTATTCTATTCATCTGGATGCCCATTTTTTGTCAGCAAAAAATGGACGAAAAAACTGTCGGGGGAATCGTAGATTTTGTTCTTTTTAAAAGCTAAAGTCTTTTCGTTGCTCTAAATCGTTGAAAGCTCGTAACTTATTTTTCCCACGATTCGCCCCGAACCCCCAGTTCAAAACCAACCTCTAAAATCAGGTGGAGTCTACTGTTGAGGTGGGCTCCGTCAAATCAACGGTATTTGTTATCCTTTCAATTCATCGGATGGCACAAAACCAACCCTCCAATGAGAGGGGCAAATCAACTCAGCTTAAGTTCTCCCTGTGATGATGAAAACGCCACGTCTTCGTCGTCGATATCCTGTTCGCCGAGCGCTTCGTTCATTTCGCTGCGAAGTTTTTGAATGGTCAACCCACTGGTAAGCGATCCGTTTTTAGCCACGGAGATACGTCCTGTTTCTTCGGACACTACGACCACAAATACATTGTTGGTTTCGGTAATCCCTACAGCGGCACGGTGACGTGTACCAAATACGGATGATATATTTTGATTTTGAGAAATAGGCAAATAGCAACTTGCCGCAACAATGCGGTTATTCCGTATAACT
>JBNJFP010000002.1:27827-148388 GCA_051746985.1 Bacteroidota bacterium | reverse complement strand
CGTTCGCAATGACAATTAATCCATTCTATGATTGTCATCGCGAGGGAGTGGTTTTGCGACCGTGGCGATCTCCGTTCCTTTTTGGTCGTCATTTCGACCAAGACTGCCTTGCAGTCGCGCGGAGAAATCCATCAGGCTCACTTAGAGGTTAGATGCTCGGATAGATATCTCGACTTCACTTCGTTTCGCTCCCCGAATGAATACGGGGCACGGCGATATGACGTCGTTGGTTGCTTAGTATTTCTCTTTATGGTCATTTCGACCGACCGTTAGGGAGCGGAGAAATCTGACATGGCAACTCATTCCAATCACGTTGTGAGTGAGTTGTACTCACGAACAACGTTGGAGCAATTATAAACTGTTGCTGAACTAAACATCCCCCTTCTTCGGCTGTGCCGAATTCATCCCCCTTCAAAGGGGGATGTAGTACCGTGAAGTTGGCACTCGAAAATCCCCTCATCGGAGGGATGTCCCGATATGTCGGGACGGGGTGGGTTTTCTGAAACAGTTGTTCAGTGGACAGTGCGGCAGTGGACAGTGTCAGGATAAGGTCATAGAGTTGGCACTCTAAAATTCCCCCTTGGCGAAGGGGGTTAGGGGGATTGACGGAAAAGGGTAAACATTATATATGGACCTGCTATTGTACTCACGAATTAATTCGATCACCGTCCCTTTTTTTGTCGTCATTTCGACCAAGACTGCCTTGCAGTCGCGCGGAGAAATCCTTTAGGCTCACATAGAGGTTAGATGCTCGGATAGATATCTCGACTTCACTTCGTTTCGCTCCCCGAATGAATACGGGGCACGGCGATATGACGTCGTTGGTTGCTTAGTATTTCTCTTTATGGTCATTTCGACCGACCGTTAGGGAGTGGAGAAATCTGACATGGCAACTTATTTCAAAGAGTTGCCAAAATAGATCCCTCTGTTTCGTCCCGTTAACACGGGACTCCAATCGGGATGACAAACCAGTAATTGCTCGGTATTTCCAATTCTGGTCATTTCGACCGGTGCAGCGTGCTTTTCGCTGAAAGCGGAGAAATCCATCAGGCTTCCATACCGCTAAGATGCTCGGATAGATTATTTCAACTACGTCCACCCATCGAAGCCATTGCTGAGCTTAGTAGCTTTATGGCAAAAAAATAATGTGGCGTAGTAGGGTTTGATATGAAGTAGGTGATTAGCTGGTTGGCAATAGATCCCCTTAAAAAAAGAAGCAAGTATCAGGCCGGCACATTCTTCCTATTGGTATTTTGGGCATCGTTAAGCCACATCTCAACATCCGTGTCGAAAGCGGCAGCCAGGTGATAAGCCCGCAGAGTAGTAACGGGCAGCTCGCCCTCCAAAAGTCCCATAACTTCCGTTAAAGGCATGCCAGAAATACCGGCGAATTCTTCAGGGGTAATATCTTTTTGGTAAAGGTACTGTTTAAAAAGTTCGGTAGGTGATGAATGCTGCATAAATCTTTGGTTGGGGATTCCTTTGTTAGTTGTGTCTGTACTCTTGATGGAGTTCGGTTATTTAATACCTTCAGATACAAAATAGTGCAATAAAAAAGCCCGCTTAAAAGCGGGCTTCAATATACCAAAAAATATTGGCTAAAGCTTACTTATAATCGAGGCTGCGTACTTCAATAGCACTCAAGCCCTTGTCGGTTTCTTCAACGTCAAACTCAACGTTTTCTCCGTCTTCCAAACCTTGATTATAGTCTAAATTTTCTACGTTGTTGCGGTGGACGAATACATCTTTGCTTCCGTCCTCAGGCTCGATAAAACCGTATCCTTTTTCAACATCGAACCATTTAACTTTACCTTGTTGTGTCATGTATACTAAGTATTGTGTTTTATACACCTTAGAGTACTCCAAAAAAGAAGTGCATCACAAGATATAACTATCTGGGATTCCAATTCTAAGGTGGGAATTAAAATTATACCGTAAGATACGGTTCTGGTGATGGAAAGTCCATCATAAATTATTAGCGGGATGGGAATTTTAGAATTACCAAATAATTCTTTTATTGATTTTTGTCGGGGCAAAATCACCTTCATTCACTTCAAAGCAGAAACCGGAGACCAGCATTTTGAAAAACTTCATAATCAGCATTATAACGGTCATTCTTTTATTGACTGTCGTGGGATGGTACTTTTATTCGAGTCAGCAAGAGAGCCCCCCCGGCCAACAGTCATCCGAAACGATATACAGCGACAGTATTGATGCGCAGGATCAGCCGACTTTTAGCCAGCAACAAGATACCGTTAAAGAACCCGTGGGGGAAGATTTGGCGCCCGGCACCGCCCTTGTCAGGGCAACGATACAAAGTGTTGAGCACCAGGATGAAAAGCTGGAACGTATCAAAGTTGTGATTGAGGAAGTGGTAGGGTACGGTTCCTCAACGGCTCCCATTTCCAGTAATGCCGAGATGGAAGTTGAGGTGCAAAATGTAGTGGCACGTGGTGATGAGGCAGAAGACCAGCTAAAAGAAGGTGTGGAGGTCTTGCTGGTTATTGAAGGCAGCACGGGAATGCAATCAGGAGGGGACTCGGATGGAAAAAAGTGGCGGCTGATAGAATTTAAAATTCCATAACCAAAACCGATGAACAACAAAGAGAGAAATACATATACCGTCATTATTACGGCCGTTGCTATCATTACCATCACTGCATCGGGGTTATACTGGGGATTTGATTGGAAGTCGCAAAGCGAAGGAGTTGCCGAAAATAATGCCTTGGATCCGGTAGAAAAGAAAAGGGCGCGCACCGACTATTTTTTTAACTTGCTCCGCGACCCGGGCACCAACAGCATCCCCGCAAATATACGATCCAGGGAGTTGAATCACGCTAAACAGTTGCCGGGCAGGGGCGGAGGATTGTTACGGAAATCGGGGCAGGCGGCCATGCAGGAGGTGGGCGATATCAGCTGGCACCTTGCGGGACCGGAGGACCTTGGCGGACGTACCCGGGCGCTGGCATTTGATCAGGAGAATCCCGAAAACATTTTGGCCGGTGGCGTGTCGGGCGGAATCTGGAAAAGCACCGACGGCGGCGACACCTGGCAGATGAAGACCGATCCCAACCAGAATATGAGCGTGACGAGCCTCGCGCAAGATCCCACCAATCCCGATACGTGGTACTACGCCAGCGGAGAGTTTTTCGGAAATTCGGCCTCCGACCGGGGTTCTACGGCCAGTTATTTTGGTACCGGTATTTATAAATCGACCGACAACGGAGAAACGTGGTCGCGGCTGGCTTCGACCGAGGATACCGACATCGACTGGAATTCAGAATTTGATTTTATCTCGCGCATCGTGGTCAATCCCCAAAACGGGGACGTCTATTTCGCGGCCAACGGCGACGGCATTTACCGCTCTGCTGATGGAGGAACTTCTTTCAACAGGGTGCTCGGTTCGTTGGGAGGGTATCGTTTTGCAGATGTTATTGTGAATGAAAATGGCGATCTACTTGCGGCCCTGTCACAAAATAGTGCTGGGGATTCTCAGCCCGAAGATCCCGGGATTTATCGTTCAACCGATGACGGTAGCAGCTGGACCGACGTAACACCTTCCGATTTCCCATCTTCTCACGACCGTACCTACCTGGCTTTTGCCCCGTCGGCACCCGATACGGCCTATGCTTTTACCTATGAGGGCTCGGGTTCGGGGGATAGTGAAGACATCAGCTTTTTTATGCTCGACCTCAATGATAACAGCAGCGAAGATCGCTCGGATAATTTACCCGATTTCGGGGGCAGCGTTGGATTTGTAAATACGCAGGGCAATTATAATATGGCGCTGGCTGTCAAGCCCGACGATCCCGATGTTGTTCTGCTCGGCGCTACAAACTTGTTTCGTTCTACCGATGGGTTTGCAACAACTCCGGATGGTGGGTATGATAATACCGATGAGGAGCAAAAAGATGAGTACTGGATTGGAGGATATGCCAAGGCGAATAATGTGAGTCAATATGCCAATCAGCATCCCGACCAGCACGTGCTTGTGTTTCACCCTGATGATCCCAATATCCTGTGGGCGGGACACGATGGCGGTTTGAGTCGGACGACGGATATATCTGCAGAGCCGGTCAATTGGGAGGACACGGATCAGGGGTACGTAACCGGGCAGTTTTATACGGTGGCCATTCCCGTCGCTGAAGATGACGAACGCATCATGGGCGGGACGCAGGATAACGGCACGCCTTTCTACCGCTTTAGCAGCGATAATGAGCAGATCACCGAGCAGCTGGATGTTTCTTCCGGCGATGGATCTTATGCGTTCTGGGGGACGGATTACGCCTATGTGTCATCCCAAAATGGGAGTGTGATGCGTCTGGGGATAGAATCAGATGGAGATCTTACTTCTGCTTTTGATGGGGCAACGGCCACCGACTACCAGGATGTGACTCCATCCGGGGCGTCGAATCAGCTATTTGTACACCCGTACGCCATTGATCCCAACGACGAGGGCATCATGTATTACCCCGGCGGGATAACCATGTGGCGGAATACGGAGGTGGACGGGGAGAGTGTTGGCAGTAACTGGGAGGACTTTGATGCGGCATCGTCCGGTACTATAACAGCGTTGGAAGTTACGAATTCGGCTCCGCAAGATCGCCTTTACTATGCCACTTCATCCGATCAGGCGCCTTCATTGTTTATGGTTGATGAGGCATCAAGCGTTGACGAATGGTCAAAAACCGATATTTCTATTGGTGATGCTGAACCGGGCGCTTACGTGCATGATATAGCAGTAAATCCCAATGATGGAAATGAGCTTGTTGTGGTGATGTCCAACTACAATATTGAGGGGTTGTATTATTCTGATGATGCCGGCAGCAGCTGGACACTCATAGAAGGAAACCTAAAGGACGATTCCCAAAATCCGGGTCCCTCGTTGCGTAATGCCACGATCTTACCAACCCAGGCGGGGAATTTGTACCTGGTGGGAACCAGTACGGGCGTATATTCGACGATGAGCCTGGATGGCGATAATACCAGTTGGGAACGGGAGTCGGATGACGGATCTCCGGAAAGTATAGGGTACTCGGTGGCAGAATTTATCACCTCGCGTCCCGCCGATGGAACCATTGCCGTTGGAACACACGGACGAGGAATCTTTGTGGGGCGTACGGATGTAGGAGATGTTTCGGATAGTCCCGACCAGCCGCTGCCCACCGTAGAGCACACCCTCGATGTCAATGATAGCTGGCAACTGGTAGGTTCACCGATGACCTCGGGTTCGGGCGTTGAGCTGGGCAATGATTTGCAGCTTTTTTCCTTTTCGGGAAGTTACCGCTCGGCATCCTCGGTGGAGCCGCATAATGGATATTGGACGAAGAGCCGGGACGGATCAGAAATAATGTATGATGGCTCGGCCGATACTACTGCGAGCATTGCGTTGGATGAGGGCTGGAATCTTATTGGTGGCGTCGCGGATACCACGGCAACCGCAAATATTGACGATCCCGATGGCATTCGCAGCGCTGCCCCTGTTTATGAATATACTGATGGTGCGTACCAGGAGGCCTCGGATGTGAAATCGTTGCAGGGATACTGGATTCATGCCGATGAGGCTGGAGATATTGAGCTTAATTGGGATGGTTCCTCAGAACGAGGTACAGCAGCAATGGAAGCTGATAATCTTATCAATATGACCTTTAGCAGCAGCCAGAGTAGTCAACAGTTTTTTATTGCTGATCGACAGCTCGATAACGCTGAGCGAAACCGGTTTTTGATGCCGCCGGAAGCCCCCGATCCGGTATTGGATGTGCGAACAAACGACGGGCTTAAGGTGGCTGAAGGCAATCAGGCAGTGTTAAATTTGACCAGCAGCGATTATCCGGTAACAGTGAATATCTCTGATGCGCCAGAAACGGTCGCCCTTCAGGGAATTATGGATCAGGATACCACCTATTATCATTTTGAAGGTGAGGAATCGGTAAGCCTGCAGCACGAATATGAAAAGCTGGTTGTTCAGCTGGATGCTTCAGGATTGCAGGTGGAGGGCCATGATCTGTTGCCAAACTATCCCAACCCTTTTAACACTGAAACGCAGATTCGTTACCAGGTAGCATCCCAGGAACATGTTACCCTTGAGGTTTTTGATATACTGGGACGCAAGGTACAAACGTTAGTGGATGAGCAGAAGATGAGCGGATCTTATACCGTGCAGTTCGATGGAAGCAATCTTTCGAGTGGCATGTATTTTGCGCGGTTACAGGTCGGAGAAACAGTGCAGATGCAAAAAATGACGCTCATCAAGTAAGGCGTAAATTTATTTATGGAACCGGTGGTAAGAGGTTAAATATCTTAATCAGCAATAAATTCCATATTTAAAGTAAATTTGCATAACTTTTAACACACCCTTACCCTACAAAAAAATAGAAATGAAATTCAAGATTAAGAGGAGATTGTTATGAGATTATTTAAAAGTATTTTAGCTGTTGTTGTATTTGCCCTTTCTTTGGGGCTACTGCCTCAGATGAGTGTAGCACAAACAAGTATTGGAGCATCCTACGAAATAAGAGATGAAGACCCCAAAAATGGATTTGGCCTTCGTCTCGAACGCGACATCCTGCAGGGATTGCCTATCGTAAACTTGGGGCTCCGGGGGCATTTTAGTTATTTCAACGACGAAAATAACGTTCAGCGTGATGGCATCACCTATTCACGGCAGTTAGATAATTACGATTACGGATTGGCTGCTGTTGGGGGCGTTTCGCTTGGTTTGCTGGATCCCTACGTGGGATTAGGCTTAGGGGCCTCAACAATGGATATAAGCCGGGAGGATATGCCGCAGGATTCGCCATTCGATGAAAACAGCGACGACAGCTCTATCTACTGGAATGGTTTTGTGGGAGCCAAGGTAAGTCCGCTTCCGTACTTAAAACCCTTTGTGGAGTATCGATTTGAAGATATCTCCGATTACGAAAATGAGTTAGATGATATAAAAGAAAGTTCAGGACGACTGATTTTTGGTATTTCTTTATCTTTCTAACAATATCTAAGTTCTTAAGGCGGGCGTTATTACAGCGTCCGCTTTTTTTATTTAATGATTTAGTGATTGCTAAATAAATGTACAGTCCCTTTTTTGAAAGTAATGCTGATAAAAGCAGGATCTCTATTTTTATTCAGGTGGCATAATCACGAACTCGCAACCCATTGTTTTCGTTTTTAATTAGCAACAGAAAGCGCTTAAAAATTCTTTCGCATAATATAGATGGCAGATACTAAAATTTCTTATGATATTGACCTCGACGACCATGTGTTGGATCCACCTCAGCAAGAGGATTTGGATCAGCTGATAAAGGTATGCCGCGAAAGCCTTGAAGAGGTTGATGAAAATCTGGTATCGCGCGCTTTCAAGCTCTGCTATCTATCGCACGAAGGTATCCAGCGGGCATCGGGTGAACCCTATTATTACCATCCGGTTGCGGTCGCTAAAATTGTGGCTTCTGAAATTAATATTGATGATGTATCGGTGGTGGCAGCCCTGCTGCACGATACGGTGGAGGATACTGAGGTAACGCTTGAGGATATCAAGGAAAAATTTGGTGATACGGTAGCTCATCTCATCGATGGTGTAACCAAAATTTCGGGCGTCTTTAAAAGTCGCAATACCAAGCAGGCCGAAACATTTATGAAGATGCTTCTGTCGATGGCCGAAGATATCCGGGTGGTGTTGATAAAATTTGCAGATCGCCTGCACAACATGCGAACGATTCAGCACCTGCCCCGAGAAAAGCAGATGCAAAAGGCTTCGGAAACAATGGAGCTGTATGCACCGCTGGCACATCGTTTTGGGTTGTTTAACATAAAAAGTGAGCTCGAAGATCTTTGTTTTAAGGTTATCGATCCCAACTCATATAAGTTTATTGCCCGCAAGCTGCGCGAAAAGAAAGAATCGCGTGAGGCTTTTATAGAGGAATTTATGGATCCTATTCAGGATGAGCTGGACGGGCAGGGATTTAGGTTTGAGATGAAAGGGCGCCCTAAACATATCTATTCGATTTTTCGGAAGATGCAGCGTCAGCAGAAGCCGTTTGAAGAAATTTATGACCTTTTTGCGATCCGCATTATTCTCGAAAAACCACATACCAAGGAAGATTGCTGGCGTGTGTACTCTATTATTACCGATTGGTACACCCCCATCCCCAAACGATTTCGGGACTTTATTTCGGTGCCCAAGGCCAATGGGTATCAGTCGCTGCACACCACGGTGATTACGAAAAAAGGGCGCAAGGTGGAGGTGCAAATCCGCACCCGCCATATGGATGATATTGCCGAAAAGGGAGTGGCGGCCCACTGGAAGTATAAAGAAGGAAATGAGGGACGGTCGGAAACACTCGATAAGTTTGTGCACTGGGTGCGCGATGTGCTGGATAACCCTCGTCCCGATGCGGCTACAGAGTTTGTTAAAGACTTTCAGCTTAATCTTTATCAGGATGAAATCTACGTTTTTACCCCCGACGGGGAGCTGCGTACCCTGCCGCAGGGGGCTACGCCTATTGACTTTGCTTTTGAAATCCACAGTGAAATTGGAGAGCGGGCCATTGCCGCTAAAGTGAATGGCAAGATGGCTCCGCTGCGACAAAAGCTGGACATTGGAGATCAGGTAGAGATAATTACCGGCAACAAAATCAATCTTAATCCCGACTGGATTAACGATGTCGTCACCCATAAAGCGAAATCCCGTATTCGGCAGTATGTCAAACAGAAAGAGCGTCAAACGGCTGATGAGGGACGGGAAATCTGGGAGAAAAGAGCAAGGCGCGGTAATATTGAAATCTCTGAGCAAGATCTAACGCGCATCGCGCAGAAGCTTAAATTCGATTCTACCCAGGATCTGTTTTACGATATCGGTAAGGGCAGCTTTGATGTTAATGAGCTTTATAATGCGGTAAAACAGTTTACCGGCAAGGGACGCATTGAGGAGAATGAGGATGAGGAAAATAAACCGTCGCCGGTTACCGAAGAAGAAATTCAGGAAACCTACATCAATGCTGCTCGATCGGTAAGTGATGAAAAGGCCCTGGTGATTAACGGTGAAGTTACAAATGTGAAATACAGTTATGCCAACTGCTGCAATCCCATTCCCGGTGATGAAGTTATGGGCTTTATCAGCCGCACCGGGGATGTGAAAGTCCACCGTTCTAACTGCAAGAATATCCATCACCTCATACAAACTGACGGCGAACGTATTGTGGATGTCTCGTGGGCCAAAAATATCGACGCGAAATTCCTTGGCGCTGTCAAGGTTGTTGGCGAAGATCGTGTGGGTCTGATTAACGATATTACCGATGTGTTATCAAAATCCCTTGAAACCAACATGAAGAGTATTAACGTGAATAGCGACAGTGGGATGTTTGAAGGGATTCTCACCGTCTATGTTGATGATATTGATCACCTTGGAAGAATTATCGATAAACTGCAAAAGGTGGGCGGCGTAAAAAGCGTATTCCGATACGAATAAGTCGTTGTTTTCGTTATACCTTACACCGTTACCATATTTTTATCTCTGGGATAAAAGTAATATCATCAACCATGTAAAAATTGAGCGTTGCTTTTGCTATTACAGGCCAGGGACAACTATAAATAATATCGAACTACAGCGTTAAATATCAGTTATTTATTATTATGATTACCTATACCAAAAGAGATATCGTTCGGCGCGTTGCAGAGCAGATGGATGAGCCTATGGTTCAGACTGACCCGTGGGTGAATGCCGTATTGGAGGCGTTGCGTGAAACGATGATGGATGCAGACCCTACTTGCCGGATTGAATTGCGCGATTTTGGTGTTTTTGAAGTGAAGAAGACTAAAGCGAAGCCGAAGGCACGGAATCCCCGCACAAATGAGGAGATTTATGTGCCGGCGCACCGCAAAACACATTTTAAACCGAGTAAATTGTTAAAGGAATTTTTGAAACAACCCCTCGATGAAGAGGAGTTAGAAGAAATGGAAGATTAGTCGTGGCAGAATATGGAAGAATAGTGGGCATCGATGTTGGTACAAAATGGGTTGGTCTTGCCCGTACCGACTTGTTGAAAACGGTAGCCAATCCTATTGGAACCTACCACGTTGACGATGTGTTTGATGCTCTCCAAGAACAGCTTGAAAGCGAAAATGTCGAAAAAGTTGTGGTAGGCTGGCCGCTGACGCCAGAGGGCGAAGAAGGGCGCGCCATTAAAATGGTGAAGGAATTTCTTACCCGGCTGGAGGCACGATTTCCTGACCTCGAGGTTGCCAAGGTTGACGAACGCTATACGTCCAAAGAAGCCGTTCGGGCCATGGTTGAAGCGGGGGTCCCTAAGATGAAACGCCGCCAATCGGACCGTGTAAACCAGGCTGCGGCTGCCATTATCTTACAGAAATACTTAGAACTTGTAAAAGCAAATAATGTCCGTATTACCGATCGTTACGTATGATGACGAAGTGCTTCGTCAGAAAGCAGAACCCGTAAAGAAAAATTCGCAGGAGCTACAGACGCTTATCGATGACATGTTTGATACCATGTATAACTCTGATGGCGTTGGCCTTGCCGCACCTCAAATAGGAAAACTTCTTCGCATTTTTGTGGCCGATGCCGCTTCAATGAATGAGGATGAGGAAGGCAGCCACGGGCCGTTGGCGTTGATTAATCCCGAGATTACGTTCGAGAGTGAGCAGAAAGTCGCTATGGAAGAGGGGTGCCTGAGCATCCCCGGGGTCAACGCAACGGTAAGTCGTCCCGAAAAGATTGTGGTGAACTACCTGGATCGCGATTTCAACGAGCAGGAGCTTGAAGTCGATGGGTGGCTGGCAAGGGTTATTCAGCACGAAAAGGATCATCTTGATGGGGTGCTTTTTTTGGATCACCTTTCGATGTTTAAACGAAAGTTATTGAGCTCCAAATTGAAAGAGGTTGCCGAAGGCCAAGCTGAAGTTGGATACCCGGTGGTTCCCAAAAAAACCGAGGCGAAATAACAGGGGTACGTTATGCGTATTGTATTTATGGGATCGCCAGATTTTGCAATCCCGAGTTTGCAGAAACTGCATAACACTGATCATGAGATCGTCTCGGTGGTCAGCAATGTTGACAAGCGGCGCGGACGTGGGGGCAAGTTATCGCCCACAGCTGTTAAAAAGAAGGCGCTGGAACTGGAGTTGCCTGTTATTGAGGTTGAGAACCTTGATGATCCCGATTTTTATGAAGCCCTTAAAGATCTTGATGCCGATCTGTTTGTCGTTGTTGCCTTTCGCATTCTGCCTGCCAACATTCTGGAGCTTCCCCGCAAGGGCTCGGTTAATCTGCATGCCTCGCTGCTTCCCAAATATCGGGGCGCGGCTCCCATCCACTGGGCCATCATAAATGGAGAAGAAAAAACAGGGTGCACAATATTCTTTTTGGATGAACAGGTGGATACGGGTCAGATCATTAAACAGCAGCAAACCCCTATTGGGGAAAATGAAACAACGGGCGATCTGTATAAACGCCTCAAAAAGATGGGGAGTGACCTTTTGATAGAGGCTGTGGATGACATTGATCAAGACCGTTACGAGCTTCGAAAACAGGATCACGGTAAGGCAACGCCGGCACCCAAGCTCTTTACCAATGATTGTAAAATTGATTTCAACAAGCCGGCGGCGCAAGTCCATAATAAAATACGGGGACTTAGTCCTTTCCCCACGGCCTGGGCGATGCTGGGAGATTTGAAATTTAATATCTATCGCTCCAGGATTGGTCCGGAGGTCGATCTGGCGCCCGGGCGTTTGCACATGCAGGGCGATGAGCTGCTGGTGGGCTGTCGCGAAGGCACGGTAATCCTCGAAGAAGTACAGCAGCAGGGTAAAAAAAGAATGCCGGGCAAGGATTTTATGAATGGTTACAACGGCCCCGGAATGCTACATTAAAATAACGCAAAAAAGCATTTTGGTATTGACAAATAACCAGATAATTACCATATAAACATCATTACTTTTCATCTATAACAAACCACTGATGATATGGAGCTATCCCCCCTGTTTGATGCTGCAAAAAAAGGAGACCTGGCGCTGCTAAAAAAATTAAGTCAAGATGACTTCGAAGTTAATGAGACGGCTAAAAATGGAATTACTCCCCTTATTATGGCCGCCGAACACAATCAATTTGAGGCGGTTGATTTTTTAATTAGTGAGGGAGCCGATGTTAACGCATCCACTTCTATGGGCGGTACGGCCATCAGCCGTGCGGCGGAAAATGGAAATATTGAAGTCATTAAAATGTTGTTAGACCATGGAGCCCAGGCCGATGATCTGGCACTCATTGCAGCGGCTCGTGAAGGAAACCTAAAGGCCGTGCAACTGCTTGTTGAAAAGGGCGCCAATGTAAATGCGCAGCAGCGCTGGGGGTTAACACCGCTGATGCTGGCCGCGCGCGAAGGTCATTCCGATATCGTCAGTTTTCTGCTCGCTAACGGTGCAAGAATTAAAATTAAAGATAAAAACGGGAATTCGGCCTTGTCGCTGGCGCTGGATAACGATAATGTTGAGATCGCCAGTCAGCTTAAAAGAGCCGGCGCCCGGCAGGAGATGGATACGAAGGCAGAGGATAATGAGGACGATTCTGAGGATGCGTTGGCCGATGCCGATTTTGATGATTTGATCGATGAAGAGGAGATACCCGATGATGTGGATATGGATGAAGATTAATGGAAATAAATCGGGATTTTAAGTTACAAAAGTATGTATGAAAGCTTATTTTAGTCAAAAGCAATTAACAAACGAATAAACTTCGCGATAATCTTAACGAAGTAACTAAAAGGTTACATTTTATGGGTAAAATTAATATAGGTATTAATGGTTTCGGACGCATTGGAAGATTGGTAACCCGATCCATTTTAAAATATCACAAAGACACAATTAATATTGTTGGTGTAAATGATTTGATGGATGCCGAAACGCTCGCTTATTTGTTCAAGCGTGATTCTGTTCACGGCACGTACGAGGGTGAGGTAAGCCATACCGACGACAGCCTTACCATTGATGGTATGGAGATCGGTATTTCTTCAGAAAAAGATCCCGCCAACCTGCAATGGGACGAGCGCGGTGCTGATATTATTGTAGAATCAACAGGCTTTTTCCGCACTAAAGAGGCGGCCTCCAAGCACCTTGAAGCCGGCGCTGAAAAGGTGATTATTTCGGCTCCTGCCAAAGGCGATCAGGATGTAAAAACGGTAGTGCTGGGCGTAAATGAAGATGTTATTAGTGATGACGCTCAAATCTATTCCAATGCCAGCTGCACCACGAACTGTCTGGCTCCAATGGTTAAGGTGTTGAACGATACTTTCGGGCTCGAAAAAGGGTTCATGACCACCACCCACGCTTACACGGGCAGCCAAAATATTCTGGATGGTCCGCATAAAGATCCGCGTCGGGGACGTACGGCTGCACATAACCTGGTGCCAACGACTACCGGTGCCGCGCAGGCGGTTGAGCTGGTGCTTCCCGAGCTGGAAGGACGCCTGGACGGTAGTGCTATTCGCGTGCCGGTACCCGATGGCTCACTGACCGATCTCACTGCTATTTTGAGTGAGGAGGTAACGGTAGAACAGGTTGATCAAGCTTTTAAAGATGCTGCAAATGGAGCGATGAAAGGTGTTCTTGCCTATTCTGAGGAAGAACTGGTATCAACTGATATTTTGGGTGATCCGCATTCCTGCATTTACGACAGCGGATTTACCAAAGCCAATGGTACGCTGGTAAAAATTCTTGCCTGGTACGATAACGAGGCTGGATATTCAGCGCGTACTGCCGATCTTATAACGAAGATTGCATAATCCTGTTTTGGCTGATGGAATCACTTGGGGTGATTCCATCAGTTCTTTTTTTAAAATACCGGGTCGTGGAACTGACCCAACAACATTAGGTCAGAGTGAGTAATTCTGGCCTTTTGCTATGTAATAAATTGATGATACTATGATTGATTGGAAAAAGGTAAATGAATATGCTGGCAAGGAAAATCCAACTCCACCACGCAGGGTAGAAAAATCGGATGAAGCCTGGAAAAAAGAGCTGACTGAAGAACAGTTTTATGTGACCCGAAAGCACGGCACGGAGCGTCCGGGTACGGGAGAATATTGCGAAAGCCACCAACCGGGTTTGTATGCCTGCGTATGCTGTGGCACGGAGTTGTTTGATTCCACCGAAAAATTTGAGTCAGGCTCGGGTTGGCCAAGCTTCACCGAGCCTGTCGCTGATGATGTGATCAAATATAAGGAGGATTACAGCCACGGAATGCAGCGCATCGAGGTGCTTTGCAATGTCTGCGATGCACATCTCGGGCACGTTTTTCCCGACGGACCCAAACCCACAGGCTTGCGCTACTGCGTTAATTCTGCATCGTTGCAGCTTGTAACATCGGCGGAATCTAAATAAACCAATTTTAAGATTATCCTTGGTTGCTGTACAAAATTGCGGCAACCATTTATCTCATTGTTATAATAGGTTGCCGGGTTTAAGGTTCGGGCTGAGGTGCTTGTCGATGGCGCTTCCCATCTCGGATGTACTTACGCAGTACTCTTTTTTTGCGTAGCTGTAAATATCAGCCGTGCGAAACCCATCTTCCAACGTTCCTTTTATGGCTTCTTCAATTTCATGGGCAGCCTCAGGCATATCCAGTGAATGACGGCACATCAGTGCAACCGAAGCGATAGCAGCGATGGGATTTCCTTTCTGTTGTCCCGCAATGTCGGGGGCCGACCCATGAACCGGCTCGTACATGGCAAACTCTTCGCCGAGACTGGCTGAGGGCAGCATGCCAATGGAGCCGGTAATCATAGAGGCCTCATCGCTTAAGATATCCCCAAACATATTACCCGTTAAGATAACATCGAACTGCTTGGGATTGCGGACGAGCTGCATCGCGCAATTATCAACAAGCATGTGCTGAAGCTCTACCTCCGGCCACTGTTTGGCCGATTCCTGCACTGTTTTTCGCCACAACCGGGAAGAATCCAGCACGTTGGCTTTATCCACCGAGGTTATTTTTCTGTTACGCTTAACGGCCGTCTCAAAAGCGGTATGGGCTACGCGTTCAATTTCGGCCGTGGTGTACGACAAAGTATCCACGCCCCGTTCCCCGTCTTCTGTTTGCTCGATAAACCGCGGCCTCCCAAAATATATGCCGCCGGTAAGCTCCCGGACAATCATGATGTTTACCCCGTTGACAATTTCCCGCTTCAGGGGCGAACTTTGGAGAAGCGATTTATAAGTGGTAATGGGACGCAGGTTGGCAAATAGATCGAGCTCTTTGCGAAGATTCAGCAGGGCGGCTTCGGGTCGTTTGTCTTTGGGCTGATCATCCCACTTCGCCCCTCCAACGGCTCCCAGTAATACCGCGGAGCTTTGTTTGCAGGCTTCAAGAGCCTTTTCTGTAAGAGGGCGTCCATAGCGATCAATGCTGGCACCTCCCACGGGGAACGTTTGAATATTCAGTTTTTTCCCGTGTCGCTTACAGACGGTTTGTAATATTTTAATAGCTTCTTTGGTTACCTCCGGTCCGATTCCATCGCCCGGCAATACAACAATTTCTTTAGTTTTTGACATCTATCATTCCCTCCTTTCGTGCAAATTCAAAAATTCCGCCAGCGTTAACGATATTGGCAACGCTGCCCAGTGGACGAATTTCGTAGCTGGTATCCTGGGTTATGTTTGTTACGGTCTGTTTTTCCGGATGGATCTCAATTTGGTCACCGGTTTTCACCTCCTGACTAAGATCCTGAAGGCTTTCATAGGGGATTACAAATCCTCCATCTACCGAGTTGCGGTAAAAAATACGCGCAAAAGTGGGTGCGATGATGGCTTCTACTCCGGCAATATCCAGCGATGCGGGGGCGTGCTCGCGGGAGGAGCCACATCCAAAATTGGGTCCGCCCACAATGATGGAAAATTCGCTTTCAAATTGATCCTCATCCACCAAGGGAATATGACCCTCCGGCAGGCCGGATTGCTCATCGGGTACCCCGGACAGGGCATACCGTCCGTAAAACTTTCGCTCTTCGGGATCGTCAAGGCTGTAAACCAGGTGTTCGGCCGGAATAATTTGGTCGGTGTCGATATTTTTACCGAGCACAAAGGCTTTTCCGGTAATCGTTTTCGTTTCTTGTGACATAATTATGAATACTAATGGTTTCTAAATAATAGTTTCGTGAATAAAGACGCGCGGGTCCGTGATTTCACCCGTAATGGCAGAGGCAGCCACCGTATATGGCGAAGCCAGATAAACGGCTGACTCTTTGGACCCCATACGTCCCGGATAATTTCGGTTAGTGGTAGAAATACAAACCTCCTGATTGTTGAGTCGTCCAAAGGTATCAGAAGGTCCACCAAGGCAAGCCGCGCAGGAGGCCTGACCGATTTTGCAGCCAGCTTCTTTGAAGATGTCGATCAGTGGTTTGCCATTTACAGTCTCGGTTTCGAGTCCGGCGGCAATTTCGGTGGTAGCCGGTACCACGTAGGTATCAATTTTTAGATCATTGCCGGCAATGATTTCGGCCGCAGCTTTGAAGTCGGACAGTTTTCCTCCCGTACAGGAGCCGATATACGCTCGGTCCAGTTTTGTGCCCTCCAGCTCAATCGCTTTGGCTTTGTTATCGGGACTGTGAGGCTTCGCCACCATAGGAACCATCTCCTCAAGGTTATATTGATACCTGGAGTGATAGTTCGCATCGGGATCACTATACACCTTTTCAAAAGGTTTATCGGTGCGCTTTCTAACGTAGGCTTCCGTGGTGGCATCGGGCTCGACGACACCATTTTTGCCGCCTGCCTCGATAACCATGTTGGTCAGGGTCATACGGTCTTCCATGGTCATATGGCTGATGCCCGGTCCCCCGAATTCCATCGTGCGATAGGTAGCGCCATCAACGCCAATATCACCAATAATTTGCAGGATGATGTCCTTGGCCATCAGATAGGGCGGCATTGAGGTGCCCGTGAATTCAAAACGCATGGTTTCGGGCACTTTTACCCAAAGCTGACCGGTACCCATGATAAAGGCAGCGTCGGTATTGCCGATGCCCGTTGCAAACTGGCCGAAAGCGCCGGCGGTGCAGGTGTGAGAATCGGTGCCAAAGAGTACTTCGCCGGGACGCGTAAATCCTTCTTCGGGCAGGGCAATGTGGCAAACGCCTTTATAGTTTTCGGATCCTACATCATAAAAATAGGGCAGGTCTTGATCGGCGGCAAAGGCCCGAAGGATATCGACATTACGGTTGGCGTACTTATCCTCGGTAAAAATATAGTGGTCTGGAATGATAACAAGTTTTTCCTTGTCCCAAACGCGGGCATTTTCGCCAAACTGATCCCGAAAAATTGATATAGAGGGCGGCCCACAGACGTCGTGGGTCATAAGCACATCCACATCTACCCATACGCTTTCGCCGGGTTCAACGGATGCGGCACCACTGTGTTTAGCTAATATTTTTTCAGTAAGAGTCATTCCCATAATTCAAATAATTGATCTTAAGTTAATTAATAATGTTTGTTTCGTTAATTTCTTAGCCGGTCATGGCGCTGTCGCCGGATATATTTTGCGATGGCAATGTTTGGCTGATAAGATTGAGCAGATCGTTTTCACTAACTTTCTTTTGCTCGTCAGCAAGATCAGTAAATTTCATATACACTTGATTCAGCTCATCCTTGGCAAGGGAGTAGCCCATTTTTTGCAGCTTTTTGTTCAGCGCAAAGCGTCCGGAATGCTTGCCAAGTACAATTTTATTACTTTTAAGCCCAACTGAAGTAGGAGTCATAATCTCGTACGTCATGGGATTGTTAAGTACCCCGTGTTGGTGGATGCCCGCTTCGTGGGCAAAGGCATTTTCCCCAACAATGGCTTTGTTGGGCTGCACCCTGTGACCCGTTATCTCCGACAATAACCTGCTGGAGGGGACGATCTGTTCGGTAACAATATTAGTGCTCATTTTTTTCTCACGAGTAGCAATAGCCATCACAATTTCTTCAAGTGATGCGTTACCTGCCCGCTCTCCAATTCCGTTGATGGTACATTCAATTTGCTGCGCTCCATGCTTCAAAGCCATCAGCGAGTTGGCAACGGCCACCCCAAGATCGTTATGACAGTGAACGCTCAGTATGGCCTCATCGATATTGGGAACTTCAGCCCTAATGTTTTTAATCAGTTGACCAAATTCCCAGGGCATGGCATAGCCTACCGTATCGGGCACATTGATCACATCGGCACCCGCATCGATAACGGCTTCAAAAATCTGGTACAAAAATTCGGGATCGCTCCGCGAGGCATCCTCAGCCGAAAACTCAACTTCATCACAGTATTCTTTGGACAATTCAACAGCTTTTACGGCCGATTCCAATACTTCTTCACGATTCTTTTTGAGCTTGTATTCCATATGAATATCGGAAGTAGCAATAAAAGTATGGATGCGCGGTTTGGCCGCGGGTTCAAGCGACTCCGCTGCCCGTTCAATATCTTTTGGGGTAGTGCGGCAGAGCGCTGCCACGGTACTTTTGGTGATGTTTTTGCTTATTTCACGCACCGTGTTGAAATCGCCTTCCGAAGCGATGGGGAAGCCCGCTTCGATGACGTCGGCCTGCATGCGTTCGAGCTGATGGGCAAGCCGCAGCTTTTCATCCTGATTCATGCTGAAGCCCGGAGATTGTTCACCGTCTCGGAGGGTAGTGTCAAAAATGTTAATTGGTGTATTCATAATGATAATCAGGTGGATTTTTAATCAAAGGTTGTACAAAAATTTTCTGGTGATCCTGGAGTAGGTACAATAGATTTAGGGCAGCCAAAAGACTGCGTAGCAGGGGACTGAGTAGTAGAGTTAGGAAAGTCATCTTATATAGCTTTTTGGTTATGTGTTTGATATTGTTGTGCCAAGTAATAATTAAAACTGTCTGATAGCGCTTCCCAGCTGGCATCGATAATATTGCGGGAAACACCCACGGTAGTCCACGAATCCTGGGGGTGAGCAGAGTCGATAAGTACCCGTACCTGGGCATCAGTACCATCTTTTTGATTCAGAACGCGTACTTTGTAATCCGAAAGGTGCATGTCTGAAATTTCGGGATAAAAGCGATGCACGGCCTTGCGGAGTGCTTTGTCAAGGGCGTGAACAGGACCGCTCCCTTCCGCCGCGCAGTGTTCCATCTGTCCATTCACCGACAGCCGAATAGTGGCTTCGGTCCGCGAGGTGCCAGAGATGTTTTTCTCGACGATAATTCGGAAACCTTCAAGCGCAAAGAACTCCTCATATTGATCCTTCATTTTTTTAATGAGCAGTTCAAAAGAAGCCTCGGCGGCCTCAAATTGGTAGCCATTATTCTCCATCTCTTTAAGCTTATCGACAACGGCTGAAAGCTCATTGCTATCGTTATTGATATCGATCCCCAGCTGACCTGATTTGAACCGGATATTACTTTTTCCCGATAAATCGGAAACAAGAACCCGTCGCCTGTTGCCCACCTTCTCGGGGACGATATGCTCGTAGGTTTCTTCATTTTTCATTACCGCGCTCACGTGGATGCCGCCTTTATGGGCAAAAGCGCTTTTTCCCACATAGGGCTGGCGGTCATTGGGATTCAAATTCGCGACCTCGCTCACGAAATGAGAGAGTCCCGAAAGGCGTCCTATATGATCGTCGGGCACACAGCGATAGTTTTGTTTGAGCTGCAAGTTGGGAATAATAGAACAAAGATTGGCGTTGCCACATCGCTCACCATACCCATTGATGGTTCCCTGCACGTGGGTGCATCCGGCAGTAACAGCCGCTATTGAATTGGCCACTCCCAGCTCGCAGTCGTTGTGAGCATGAATTCCAATTTCTGTATCCACATGTTTTTGAACCTCAGCGACAATTTTGCTGATTTCCGCCGGAAGCGTCCCCCCATTGGTATCACAAAGCACCAGGGTGTCGGCGCCGGCCGTTTCAGCAGCCTTGATGGTATTGAGGGCGTAATTGGGATTGGCCTTATAGCCGTCAAAAAAGTGCTCGGCATCGTAAATAACTTCTTTTTGATGCTCTTTGAGATAGCGTACCGAATCGTGAATAATACGGATATTTTCGTCAGCAGTGGTTTGCAAGGCCTCTGTTACATGGAGCAGCCAGCTTTTGCCAAAGATCGAAACCGTTGGGGTTTCCGCTTCAATCAGCTTCTGTATGTTTGGATCATCTTTAGGATCCGCTTCGGTCCGACAAGTACTGCCAAAAGCCACAATGCGAGCGTGGTCAAAACAGTGCTCGCGGGCCATGGTAAAGAACTCCATATCTTTGGGATTGGAGCCCGGCCATCCGCCTTCGATATAGTCGATACCGAAACGGTCGAGTCGTCTGGCAATACGCAGCTTGTCTTGGGCCGAAAATGCGACCTTTTCTCCCTGCGTGCCGTCTCGAAGCGTAGTATCAAATGTGTGGATTTTTTGATCCATTATTCAGCTGCCTCGTCAACTTCACTTTCCTCTTCCAATATGCCTTCCATCATGGAGCGCAGCTGTTTACCCACGCTTTCAATCTGGTGGTCACCAAGTTGGGCTCGTAACTTCTTGAGTTTCGGAATTCCTTCTTTGTTTTCGTTGATCCATTCATCGGCAAAAGCCCCGCTTTGTACTTGGGCAAGCACTTTTTTCATCCGTTCCTTGTTAACCTCATCAACAACCTCCGCCCCGCGGGTAAGTCCGCCATATTCAGCGGTATCACTTACGGAATGATACATGCGTTCAATGCCACCCTCGTACATCAGATCTACAATAAGTTTGAGCTCGTGCAGGCATTCGAAATAGGCAATTTCGGGTTGATACCCAGCTTCGGTAAGCACTTCAAAGCCCTGTTTTACCAGCTCGGAAACGCCCCCGCAAAGAATGGCTTGTTCGCCAAAAAGATCGGTTTCGGTTTCTTCTTCAAAAGTAGTTTCCAAAACGCCGGCCCGGGTTCCTCCAATAGCTTTGGCATAGGCCAGTGCGGTATCTTTGGCGGTTCCCGTATAGTCTTGCTCAACGGCTATGAGGCAAGGTGTGCCCGATCCTTTTTTATAGACTCTGCGTACCAGGTGTCCGGGACTTTTAGGGGCAATCATAAATACATCCACATTGGAGCCGGGTTGAATTTGATCGAAATGGATGTTGAAGCCGTGGGCAAATGCCAGGGCGTTACCATCCGAAAGGTTCGGAGCTATCTCCTGCTCATATACTTCCGCCTGGTATTGGTCGGGGATGAGCACCATTACAATATCGCCTTTCTGGGCTGCTTCGGCTGTGGAGTAAACCTCAAGGCCTGCCTTTTTGGCCTTGCCACGCGATGAACTGTCTTCCCGAAGACCTACGACTACATCCACACCGCTGTCTTTGAGATTAAGTGCATGCGCGTGGCCCTGACTTCCGTAGCCAAGGATGGCTACTGTTTTGTCGGTTAAAAATTTAAGATCTGCGTCGGCGTTATAATAAGTTTTTGCTTTCATAATAAATATTGAATGACTATTTGTTGTTAAACGGATCCTTCGAATTCTCTTTTTAATGCTACGGTGCCGGTTCGTGCAAGCTCAATAATGCCAAATGGACGAACCATGCCGATAAAGGCGTTCACCTTGTCGCGATTTCCCGTTATCTCTATCGCCAGGTTATCTGGACTGATATCGATAATTTTGGCGCGGAAAATATCGGTGACCTGCATAATTTCAGATCGTGCCGATCGCTGAGCCTTTACTTTTACCAATGCCATTTCGCGTTCTACAAAACTCTGATGCGTAAGGTCGGAAACCGTTACCACATCGATAATTTTGTGCAGCTGTTTGGTGATCTGTTCGATAATCTGTTCGTCGCCGTGGGTAGTAATGGTGATGCGTGCCAGCCCCGATTCCTTTCCCGATCCGAAGCTGATGCTATCGATTTCAAAACCCTTGCTGCTGAAAATACCAATGATGCGTGAAAGCGCATTGAGATTGTATTTCACCACCACCGAAAGGGTGTGCTTTTTTTGGCTGATTGATGTACCGTTCTTTGTTGAGCTCATTGTTTATCCCCCAAAACCATTTCATTTAATGCCGCTCCCGAAGGCACCATGGGGTAGCAGTTCTCATACTCATCAACCCGAAAGTCCATAACCACCGGCCGATCGTCAATGGCCATGGCTTTCGAAAGCACTTCTTCCATCTCATTTTTGTCAGAGGCACGGAATCCGGCTGCTCCGTAGCTTTCTGCAAGTTTTACAAAATCGGGATTTCCTTTTTTGAGGATGGAGTGGCTGTATCGCTCATCGTAAAATAACTCTTGCCACTGTCGCACCATGCCGAGGCATTCGTTGTTCATAATGGCAATTTTCAGCGGTACTTCGTACTCGACGGCTGTGGCCAATTCGTAGGCAGTCATCTGAAATCCGCCGTCACCGGTAATGCATACTACCGGACGATCTGGACAGCCAAAATAGGCCCCCAGGGCAGCCGGAAAGCCGTAGCCCATAGTGCCTAATCCACCCGAGGAGAGAAACGATCGCGGATGGTTATAGGTATAGTGCTGGGCCGCCCACATTTGATGTTGCCCCACATCGGTCACCACAATGGCTTCACCATTGGTAATCTCAGAGATCGATTGCATCATCTGCTGCGGCTTGATGTTGTTGTCCTCTTCTGGGATGCTCAGGGGATGTTCTTCTTTCCACGTTTTGATCGTATCCCACCAGCTTTTGGTTTCTGGTTGTTCTGTTTGCTTGTCAATTTCCGGTAAAACGTGTTTTACGTCACCGACAATGGGGACGTCAACTTCTACGTTTTTACCGATGTTGGAGGGATCAATATCGATGTGGATTTTTTTAGAGTGGGGCGAAAACCCTTCGAGGTTGCCGGTAACGCGATCATCAAAACGTGCACCAACAGCAAGCAGAACATCGCATTCGGTCGTGGCCATGTTGGCATAATAGGTACCATGCATGCCCAGCATTCCGAGCGATTGCGGTTTACTTTCCGGAAATCCGCCTAATCCCATAAGGGTCGTGGTAACGGGAATATTATGATTTTTGGCCAGCGCAGTGAGTTCTTCCCAGGCTTCTCCGAGGATGACCCCGCCACCCGCATAAATCAGCGGTTTTTTTGCTTCGCTAAGTAATTGGGCCGCTTTTTGAATCTGTGAAAAATGTCCCTTCTTGGTAGGCTTATAACTTGGTATTGATACTTTGTGAAGGCCACTATACCGACCTTTTGCTTGGAGCATATCTTTGGGCAGGTCAACCAAAACCGGGCCCGGACGCCCGCTTGTGGCTACATGAAAAGCTTCACGAACCGTCTGCTCCAATTCATTTACATCCTTAACCAAATAATTGTTCTTCGTAATGGGACGCGTAATTCCCACAATATCCGCTTCCTGGAAGGCATCGTTGCCGATCATTTCTTTGGGTACCTGGCCGGTAAAAACAACGAGCGGAATCGAATCCATGGCTGCCGTTGCTATGCCGGTTACGGTATTAGTTCCGCCCGGTCCCGATGTAGCCATTACAACCCCCGGTTTGCCGGTGGCGCGGGCATAGCCGTCGGCGGCATGCGATCCGGCCTGCTCGTGCCTGATTAGAATGTGATTGATATCATTATTGTCAAAAAGCTCGTCATAAAGTGGAAGAACCGCCCCGCCGGGATATCCAAAAACAGTATCCACATCGAGGTCTTCCAGTGTTTTGATAAGAATACTTGCTCCGTTAAAAACGGGAGCCGACTTTTGTTGCGGAGATTCCTTGTTGGTTTTGTTGTTGGATGTATGTGCTTTTGCAGATTTCATGTGACCTCGCAGATATACTTTTCCCGCCAGAGGTCAGAAGAAAGTTGAAATATGATCAGGAATTCAGTTTCTAACCTCTGGCTGTTATGGTTAGCTAATAATTAGAATTAGGTTAATAATGCCAGAAATTAGAATAGGTAGAATAATTAGTAGGTTTAGCAGACCTTTTACAGTCTCTACACTAATTAGTTCTACTACAGAAGAGATAGAAACAGCTAAAGAAATGAAGGGTGTGAGCAAAGAAAGTACAAGCAACAAGACAGCATTGTCGGTATCAAACAGATCGGAATGAGCCCCCGACTGTTTGCCTAATGCGTTTGTATGTATTGCTTGTGAATTCAATTTCTGTTGTTTCTTTCAATTATGAATCAACAGTATAGGTAACGCGATTTCCCATGTCAAATTTAATTCTTGATGCAGATGATTTGTACTTTCTCTTGAATAATCTTTGGATTATTGTAGCTTGTTGTCTTTTGAAATAGGGACTTTTTCAGCCCGTTATTAATTTTAGATTCTAACCTTTAAACCGCTAAAAAACGCCATTTATGGCTCGTAAACTAAATAAATACAGCTCCACACTTACCGAAAAAGAATCACAGGTTGGCTCTCAGGCCATGCTTTATGGCGCCGGCCTTACCGACGAAGATATGAAGAAAGCACAGGTTGGTATTGCCAGTACAGGGTGGGAGGGGAATCCCTGTAACATGCATTTGAATGATCTTGCTGTGCACGTTCGCGATAGCGTTTGGGATGCCGGACTTGTCGGGTTTATGTTTCACAGCATTGGCGTAAGCGATGGAATTTCGATGGGAACCCAGGGAATGAAATATTCACTGCAGTCGCGAGAAATTATTGCGGATTCTATCGAAACGGTGATGCGGGCCCAGTGGTACGATGGCAATATTTCTATTGTTGGCTGCGATAAAAATATGCCGGGATCAATTATGGCGATGGCTCGCTTTAATCGTCCTTCGATTATGGTATATGGCGGGACCATTCGGCCTGGAAAATTGAATGGTAAAGATCTCGATGTGGTCTCGGCTTTTGAATCTTACGGGCAGTATTTGTCGGATGAAATAAGTAAAGGTGAGATGAACGAAGTACTCCGGCATGCCTGTCCCGGGGCTGGAGCCTGCGGGGGTATGTACACCGCCAATACGATGGCGTCGGCCATCGAAACCATGGGGATGAGCCTGCCGTTTAGCTCCTCCATTCCTGCAACGCATCAACAAAAAATTGAGGAATGTCAGCGAGCTGGACAGGCGATATTACATCTACTCGAAGAAGATATTACACCGCGGGATATCATTACGCGCAAGGCCCTGGAAAATGCTGTTACTATGACGGTGGCACTGGGCGGATCAACGAATGCGGTGATGCACCTGCTGGCTATTGCCCGATCGGCAGAAGTCCCTTTTACGATTGATGACTTTCAGGAAATCAGCAACCGAACGCCTTATCTGGCTGATCTAAAACCAAGTGGTAAGTATGTGATGGAGGATCTTTATAATGTGGGCGGCGTTCCGGCGGTGCAAAAGTTGTTGCTCGAAGATGGGTATCTGCATGGCGATTGCCTGACGGTAACAGGGCAAACGCTGGCTGAGAATGTGGCCGAGGTTCCAGGCTTGTTTGAAGAGCAAAATATCATTGCGCCGGTTGAAAATCCCATTAAAGAAACCGGGCACCTGCAAATTTTATACGGCAATTTAGCTTCGGAAGGGGCGGTAGCCAAAATTACGGGGAAGGAGGGTACGCGATTTACCGGTACGGCGCGGGTCTATAATTCTGAGGAAGAGGGATTGAAGGGAATAGAAAATGGAGAGGTCGAGAAAGGAGATGTGGTTGTGATTCGCTATGAAGGTCCAAAGGGCGGACCGGGAATGCGGGAGATGCTTTCGATCACGGCGGCAATTATGGGCGCCGGGTTGGGCAAAGAGGTGGCACTGATTACCGACGGACGTTTTTCGGGCGGTTCGCATGGGTTTGTGATCGGTCATGTAACGCCGGAAGCGCAGGTCGGCGGGACGATCGCTTTGCTTGAGGATGGAGACAAAATAACAATTGATGCCGATGAGCGAATCATGAAAGTACACCTTTCGGATGATGAGCTCGATGAGCGGCGTAAAGATTGGGTGGCTCCTCCTTTATCGGTCACCAGCGGATCGCTCTATAAATATGCCCGGCTTGTTTCGTCTGCCTCGGAGGGTTGTATTACGGATGGATGAACTTAATATCTCGACCGTTATTTTAATCCCAATCATGTAGCAATTTTATGCAATCACCTGATATCGTCATTATTGGCGGCGGACTTTCCGGACTGCTTACAGCCTTTCTGTTAAAAGAAGAAGGGATTGCCTCCTCAATTTTTGAAGCTCGAAGCCGGCTGGGCGGTCGCATTTATACGTTGCGCTCAGATAATGAGCCGCCCATTGAGATGGGCGCCACCTGGCTGGGTAATAAGCATCAGTACTTGTTGGAGCTGCTCAATCAGTTGGATATTGATATTTATGAACAGCATATGGGCAACAGGGGATACTACGAGCCCATGTCGGTTTCGCCGCCACAACTTGTGGAGCTGCCTCCCAACGAAGAACCGAGCTATCGCATCAAAGGGGGAACGGATCAGGTAATTGAGATATTAGCGGACCGTCTTGATCAGGGGCAGATTCACTTGGGAGAGGAGGTGAAATCCATTCGCAAAAAAGATGCTACGCTGGAAGTTCAATCTGAAAGTAACCTTGTTAAGGCTGATTTTGTGATCAGCACGCTGCCGCCCAAGCTGCTAATTGATACGATCGATTTTGATCCCGTATTGCCTGACGCGCTTACTGATGTCGCCTCGCACACGCACACCTGGATGGCGGAATCCATCAAAGTTGCCGTTACTTTCGAGGACCCTTTTTGGCGGGCATCCGATTCCAGCGGGACAATCTTCAGCAATGTGGGACCTGTCAGCGAAATGTACGATCACTCCGGCGAAGGGAATTATGCCCTGAAGGGATTTATGA
The DNA here is from genome assembly GCA_051746985.1 of Bacteroidota bacterium. Classification (GTDB taxonomy): domain Bacteria; phylum Bacteroidota; class Rhodothermia; order Balneolales; family Balneolaceae; genus Fodinibius. Next base: position 121,637 of record JBNJFP010000002.1, on the reverse strand, counting down.
ATAATGCCTATCATAGGGTATCCCGCGAGCAGCGAAAGCAGTTAGTCATCGAGCAGCTTCGTCGATTTTATGGTTCAGCGGTTGACGGATTTTTATCCTATCGGGAATTGGTCTGGCAGGATGAGCCCTTTTCTTTTAGCGAATATGATCAACCCGTTATACCCCATCAGCATAACGGCCACGCCATTTTTCAAGAGCCTTTTTTCGGTGGCCGGCTGATTATTGCAGGGTCAGAAACGGCCACGGCATTCCCGGGATATATGGATGGTGCGGTAGAAAGCGCCCGGCGGGTGGTCGAACAACTCCAACAGCTTATTAGGTGATAGCTATTTTCATTTGGTAATCAAAAGGGTATCGCCATTATATAAATACCTGTGGGGATTTTGATAGCACTGAATCTACTTCAACGCCTGACTGATATCCGCTTTGAGATCCTCAATGGCTTCGAGTCCCACGGCAATGCGGATCATGCCGGGCGTAATATTTACGGCCTGACGCTCTTCTTCGGTGAGTTTGGAATGGGTAGTTGAGGCCGGGTGTGTGGCAATGGTTCGGGCATCTCCCAGATTCGCCGAAAGCGACAGGGTTTTCAATTTATCCAGAAACGTTGTAGCCGACTCATATCCACCGCTAATGTTAAATGACACGACTCCGCCGCCTTTTTTCATCTGCTTTTTGGCCAGCTCGTACTGCGGGTGGCTTTCAAGATGGGGATATTTGACCCATTCGACCTGCCCTTGCTCCTCAAGAAAAGCGGCCAGCGCCAAGGCGTTATCGCAATGCCGATCCATCCGAGCTGGAAGGGTTTCCAGGCTTTTGGAAAACATCCAGGCATTAAACGGGGACATGGCAGGTCCCGAGTGACGCGTGAAAAAGCTGATTTCCTCGATATATTTTTCCTTGCCAACAATGATGCCGCCAATGCCCCGACCCTGTCCGTCAATAAATTTAGTCGCCGAATGAAGCACAATATCAGCGCCGAATTTTATGGGTTGCTGCAGGTAGGGGGTGGCAAAACAGTTATCGACAATCATGATTAAATTGTGAGCCTCCGCCAGTTTGCCCGCCCACTCGAGATCGATGAGATCGAGGCCGGGATTTGAGGGGGTTTCCAAAAACAGCACTTTTGTGTTGTCTTGAATAAGCGACTCCCAGCTTTCAGGTTTATCGATATCCCCATACGAAAAGTCGATGCCCCATTTGGGTAAAATGCCATTCAGAATCTGGTGGGACGATCCAAAAAGCGATCGGCAGGCCAGCACGTGATCTCCTTGCTCCAGCAGTCCGGCCAGGCTCGAAAAAATGGCCGACATCCCCGAAGCCGTGGCAATGCCCGCTTCAGCATTTTCGAGGCGACACATTTTTTCCTCAAATTCATTGGTATTAGGATTGGAGTACCGGCTATAGACATTGCCTTCCACCTCTTTGGCAAAAAGAGCACGTGCGTGCTCGGCCGAATCAAAGACAAAACTCGAGGTCATGTAAACGGGAACCGAGTGCTCGCGCTGAGTGCTGCGTTCGGCCTGGGTACGGATGGCTTTGGTTTCTGACTGTTGAGAACTCACGGTATTAGTTGGATTTAATTTCGTAACTATGGGAAATATCAGAGGTTTTTTCCAGGGTCTTGGTCACCGAGCAGTATTTGTCGAGCGACAGATTAATAGCGCGTTCAACTTTTGATTCGTCGAGATCCCCGGTGAAAATATAGTTAATGTGGATGGTAGTGAATTCCGAATAAGTATCTTTGCTCTGACGGTCACCGTCAACCTCTACTTGCAAATCCTGCAGGTCTTGTTTCTGTTTTTTCAGGATGCCGATAATATCAATAGCACTGCATCCGCCAACCCCGGCCAGCAAAAGCTGCATGGGACTGAATCCCCCTTCAATGCCGCCAATATCGGTTGTGCCATCCATTCTGATAAGGCCGCCCTCTTCGTTTTGAGCTTCCATGTGAAGGTCTTCGAGGTGATCAATCGTAATTTTCATAACAAACTGTTTTTACTGAAATTTTGCAGCCCAAAGTACAAAAAGGGTGTTACTAAGAAAAGCGATTGACGGTAATTGGTATTAGATAATCTCATTCTTGTTTTCTTTCTTAGTTCTGTTAATTTATCTCAGTAAATTTTAAATAACGGGGGATGTTTTGAGTAACGATTCCAACCAATTTGTTCCGTATGTTCGGGCTGAGGACAACTATCCACAAATAACATTTAAGGCCGTAATTCTGGGTATTTTGCTTTCCGCCATTCTGGCCGGGGCCAATGCCTATCTGGGATTAAAAGTGGGGATGACCGTTTCGGCATCAATTCCCGCAGCGGTTATTTCAATGGCCGTATTGCGACTTTTCAAAGAGTCGAATATCCTGGAAAATAATATCGTGCAGACGGCCGCATCGGCGGGGGAATCCCTGGCCGCGGGCGTGATTTTTACATTGCCGGCCTTGATTTTACTCCGCTATTGGAATGATTTCCCCTTCCTTGATACCATGGCCATTGCCATGTTTGGCGGTGTGCTCGGCGTGCTGTTTACCATTCCGCTGCGGCGCGCGCTCATTATTGAAAAGAAGCTGAAATTTCCGGAAGGAGTGGCCACCGGCGAAGTGCTCAAAGCCGGTACCGAAGGCGGAAAGGGAATCAAATATATTGGATTGGCCGGTATCGCTGCGGCTTTATATAAATTAGGTCAAACGGGATTCAAAGTGTTTTCTGGATCGGTGAGTGGCTCGGTTACGGCCGGACGTTCTATTTTCGGGATGGGGACGGAACTCTCGGTTGCACTTTTGGGGGTTGGCTATATTGTGGGATTAAATATTGCCGTGCTGGTCTTTGGCGGTGGGCTTATTTCGTGGCTGTTTGGCATTCCCTTGTATATGGCGTTTACCAATCCGGCCGAGGTTTCGGAAGTGGTCGGGAACCTGAGCGGTTATGACGCCGCCCTTGAGATTTGGAGTCAAAAGATTCGCTATATGGGAGTCGGGGCCATGGTCGTCGGTGGTATCTGGGCACTGATATCACTGGCCAAACCTCTGAAAGATGGGATTGTCTCATCTTGGGAGGCCGTGCAAAAAGCGCGTGCCGGGGACAGCGCCGACATCCCAAGAACGGAACGCGATATGCCGATTAATTATGTACTGTGGGGAATTTTAGGATTGGGGGTCCCGATCTTTATCGTTTTTACACAGGTCATTGATACGACTCATCTGCCGGTAAGTAGTGGTTTGTATTGGACTACCATGGGTATTGGAACTGTATTTTCTTTGGTGGCAGGATTTCTTTTCGCCTCGGTAGCGGGATATATGGCCGGTTTGGTTGGTTCTTCAAATAACCCTATTTCCGGGGTAACTATCGCTACGATTTTGGCTACCTCGCTGATTCTTTTGGCACTTTTGGGGAGTCAGCTCGACTTTGATGTAGATACAAGTCGCGCTCAGGCCGCCGCAGCTGCGGCCATTGTGGTTGGTGCGATGGTGGCTTGTGCCGCCGCCATTGCCGGCGATAATATGCAGGATTTGAAAGCGGGGCAGCTGGTAGGATCAACACCGTATAAACAGCAGATTATGCAGATTGTGGGCGTCGTTGCATCGGCTCTTGTGATAGCACCGATATTGAGTCTGCTTTTTAATGCCTATGGGTTGGGTGGTGTTTTGCCGCGCGAAGGGATGAGTTCTTCCGAGATGCTGAGTGCGCCACAGGCTACGCTGATGCAGTCGGTGGCCGAGGGCGTTTTTGCCCGTAACCTGGAGTGGAATATGATCTGGATCGGCGCTGTTATTGCTGTTGCAATCATCATTCTGGATAAAGTGCTGGAAGCCAAAAATTTCGAATTTCGTACTCCAGTCCTGGCCGTGGCGGTGGGAATTTATCTACCGTTGGAGCTAACGGTACCCATTTTTATTGGCGGTGTGTTGGCGTGGTATGTCGGTCGAAAGGTCACAGAACGTGCCAAAAGTGAAGGTACTGATCCCGAAAAAGCCGAGACGAATGCCGAACGTAAAGGGCTACTCTTTTCATCGGGTCTGATCACCGGCGAAGCGCTAATTGGTATTGTATTAGCCATTCCATTCGCCATACAGGAAAGCACCGATGCTCTGCGATTGGTTCCGGAGTCATTTGCTCCCTATGCCGATTGGCTTGGAGCCCTGGCAGCCGTGTTCTTTATCATCTGGTTGTATAAAATTGCGATCAAAAAATAATTGAAGGATTTTCACATAATCATAAACGAAGGGGATACAATTATGAAAAAGATAACCACGATGTTTGTAATGACATTTTCGCTCATGCTGCTGGGATGTGAGCAAAATGCCGATAATGAAACAGAATCTACAGCGGTACCCGATCCGGGATATACGCTTTCAGCTGATCAAACACACAGCTATTGGAGTAGCACCGTTGAGCCCTTAATTACGGTGGAATCCGGGGCCGTCATTGAGGTAAACACCGAGGAGGCTTCTGATCAGCAGTTGAATCCCGAATCTACTATCGAGGATGTTGAAAACCTGAGCTTTGACCCTATTCATCCACTTACGGGACCCGTCTTTGTGGAGGGAGCAGAGCCCGGTGATATGTTAAAGGTTAAGCTTCATAAAGTTGAGCTGGGCGATTGGGGCTGGACGGCCATCATTCCCGGTTTTGGATTTTTAGCTGATGAGTTTGATGAGCCGTGGCTAAAGACGTTTGAGTTTGATGAAAATTCAAACACGGCTTCCTTTTCGGAGGACATCAACATCCCGCTTAACCCATTTCCCGGCGTAATGGGAGTTGCACCAGATACGGAAGAAGAGCTTTCTACGGTACCGCCCCGAGCTAATGGTGGCAATATGGATGATCCCAATATGACGGAAGGATCTACCATATACTTTCCTGTCTTTGTTGAGGGTGCTTTATTTTCAATGGGGGATACTCACGCAGCGCAAGGCCACGGGGAGGTCTGCGGAACTGCTATTGAGGCTCCGATGCGCATTGTGTATGAGGTTGAAGTGATTAAGGGGGAAAGAGAAATTGAGGAGCCTCAGTACGAAACTGATGACTATTATGCAGTTACCGGTTATGGTGAAACCATCGACGAAGCGGCAGAGAAGGCTACCCGTTATATGATCGATTATCTGGAAACCGAACACGGTATGGATCGCAATGACGCCTATGCGTTAACCTCCTTGGCTGGGGATTTAAAGATAGCCGAGGTTGTTGATGTGCCGCATATGCTGGTATCCATGCACATGTCGAAAGAAGTGTTGGGCGTAAAGTAATTTCTAACGTCATCGGATAGTTGGCCTTGCTATCTGATGAATGAAAAAATATTGATTATAGGACGGGATGATATTCCGTCCTTTTTTATTTGCCGTGACGCTCTTCGAGATTTTTCACGATAGACTGCAGTGGTACTCCTTTTGCCACCAGTAAAACAATCAGGTGATAAATAAGATCCGAAACTTCGTCAACCAGATTGTGATCTTCATTTTTGGCTTCTATCACGGTTTCTACAGCCTCTTCGCCTACTTTTTGGGCAATTTTGTCAATCCCATCCTTAAAAAGCGAAGTGGTGTATGAACCTTCGGGCATTTCCTCTTTTCGGCTGAGGATAACCTCTTGAAGGTCGCCTAAAAAGTTGAGGTTGGATTTCGGTTTAAAATCTTTTCGATAAAAACAGGATTGTTCGCCGGTATGACAAGTGGGCCCCTTGGGCTTGGCTAAAATCAGGAGGGTGTCATCATCACAATCCTGTTGAATATCTACCAGATCAAGATGATTTCCAGAGGTTTCCCCTTTCGTCCAAAGCCGCTGTTTGCTTCGGCTAAAGAACGTTACGCGCTTTTCATCCAGCGTTTTTTGCAGTGCTTCTTTGTTCATATAACCAAGCATGAGAACCTGAAAAGTTTTGGCATCCTGAATAATAGCGGGAATGAGTCCGTCGCCTTTAGAAAAATCGAGAGAGTCAGTGTCAATCATAATAGATTATTTCGTGGTGCGTATGTACGTCCAAAAAGCAATATTAAATGGTTTTTCTTACGGATATATTAGCCTTTCGGAATTCATCTTTGAGGTCGTTGATTTCAATCTCCTGAAAGTGAAAAATGCTGGCGGCCAACACCGCATCGGCATTTCCTTTTTTGATGGCATCGATGCAGTGCTGTTTGGTGCCGGCTCCGCCACTGGCAATAACGGGGATGGTGGTAAATTCGTTGACATGTTTCAGTAACTCGATATCAAAACCTTCTTTTGTGCCGTCTTGGTCCATACTCGTAAGCAGAATTTCGCCCGCTCCGCGCTGCTCAACTTCTTTGATCCACTCGAACGCATCTTTACCGGTGTTTTTTGACCCTCCGGAAATAAAAACGGTCCACTGACCACCGGTTCGTTTGGCATCCACGGCGGCTACAATACACTGCGAACCAAACTGCGCAGCGGCCTCGTTGATAAGATCTGGATTGCGAACAATGGCGCTGTTAAGGGATACCTTGTCGGCTCCGGCATGCAGAATTTCTGCAATCTGATCGGTGCTGCCAATGCCTCCGCCAACGGTAAAGGGAATGTCGATTTCACGCGCAATTTTTCTAACAAGCTCAACCAGCGTTTTGCGTTTTTCTTTGGTAGCGGTGATATCCAAAAAGACAAGTTCATCAGCTCCTTCATCGGAATATCGTCGCGCCAGTTCTACCGGGTCGCCGGCATCGCGTAAGCCTTCGAAATTAACACCTTTTACCGTTCTGCCGTCTTTGATGTCGAGGCAGGGAATAATTCGTTTTGCGAGCATAGATTGAATTAGGGCAAATCAATAATTTATTAGATCCCAAATATAGAAAATATTAGGGTAAGGGATTAGCTTTAGCTGACTGAAATTTCTACTGGGGATGATATTACTTTTAAGGGGCATGTCAAATGATATCCGGTCCGATCGCTGAGTTTAGGATCAGATGAGTTGATAAAGATTCAGGCTATCTGTCGTACGGCAAAACCAGCTGCCACCTGTTTTTAAAAACCATTTTTTAGCTTAGATTGAATTTAAATTCTGTCTTTAGGGATCATATGCCCATAAATATTTGTATAACTTATTGAAGGTTAACTCCAAAGAACAAGTGTTATGGCAAAACCAACCGAATGTCCACAATGTGGTGCTACAGCAGTAGATCCATGTAAAAAAGAACCCAAAATTAACTGTGAGCGGGAAGATTAATTTCCAAAAATTACAATAGTTGAGCCGCGGTTATTCCGCGGCTTTTTTATTTGGTGCTATAAAGATAGCTGGATTTATTTTTTATGTTAGATACTCGAATATTTGTACCTTTTTCACCTCTTTTTTTAAAGTCATTTACAGTAATTAAATAATTATTTGATGGGTACCAGCGGAATGAAGAAGGAAATTTTTCAAAACCGAGAACAAAAAATTAAAGAGCAAGGCTTTACCATTATTGATAAGGATTTCGAACGTCCCTGGGGCGGCTTTTTTGTGATTGAGGAGGAGCAAGCGCCGGAATTTGCTAAAATATATTTCGGGGATATCGCCATCGAGGACTTAAAAATATCAGGAAAGTTGAGCCCTAAGATTTTGGTTGTCCAGCCCGAAAAGCGTCTTTCCTGGCAGTACCATCATCGTCGGGCCGAAATCTGGAAAGTGCTTGAAGGTCCGGTAGGCGTTATCACCAGTGAAACCGATGAGCAGGGAGAAGTAGAAGTATTGGAGTCCGGTGAATTTATTACGCTACAACAGGGCGAACGCCACCGGTTGGTCGGATTCAATAACTGGGCTATACTGGCAGAAATTTGGCAGCATACGGATCCTGATCACCCGTCTGATGAAGAGGATATCGTTCGCGTTCAGGATGACTTTGGGCGCTGATTACTTGGTGGCGCTGTGATAGCTCATCATCTCATCAAGAGAAAGCTGACCTTCATAGTAAGCACGTCCCACTACAACCCCATATTGATGTTGCTCCGCAAGCGACTTTAGATCTCCGGCATTGGAAACTCCGCCTGAAGCGATGAAATTAAGTGTGGGAAATTGATCCGAGAGTTGGCTGTAAAGGTCCATGTTGGGACCTTCGAGGGTGCCATCTTTAGAGATATCGGTGCACAAAATGGTAGAAAGTCCGCGCTCAATCATGGGCTGTAAAAAGTCTTGCAGCGACTGGTCGAGTGTTTCGAGCCACCCGCCGTAGGCTACTTTTCCATCTTTGAGGTCCATCCCCAAAATGGCCCGGTCGCCATATTTATCCAGTACCTGCAGCCATTCTTCGGGACTTTTAACCGCCATGGAACTGCAGATGATGTTAGAAATTCCTTTATCGAGTAGCATCTCCGCATCCTCATAGCTGCGGATGCCGCCGCCGGTTTGAACCGACAGGTCAAGCTCGTTTATGATTTTTTTGATGTGCTTCAGATTAACAAATCTTCCTTCTTTGGCACCGTTCAAATCCACTATATGAATGTGCTCAAAGCCAGCTTCTTTAAATTTCCGAGCCTCTTCAACGGGGTTATCGTTATAAACAGTAGCCTCATTATAGTCGCCTTTGTGAAGTCGAACAACATTGCCGTCAAGAAGGTCTATGGCAGGAATTACGAGCATTTTTTTAATGTATTTGTGATCGGATTTTTGCAGGAGAGGAAGGTACGTAATGCGAGCGAAAGTTGATAGTTTTGGTCGCTAATAGGAATACTTAAGCCGGAAGAAAAATAGGTTTGGTGTGTCAATGGACTCTTTGAATGCGGATCCTTTAAGCAGTTGTGAGAGCAAAAGAAGATCAATGTCCTGGGTCACTGACAAAGTGAGTTGCGGGATGGCAATAAACATCGAGCGATCAAAGCTTCCTAAAAAGCCGAGGCTGCCACTTACAAGTGGGTGCAGTTGGTAGGATCCATTGAGAAAAAAGCCGGTGTTTGCGGTAAATAGGTTATCCGCTGAGGGGGGCTGCGTTAGGGTGTTCAGGGGATTGCCCCGGGCGTTGAATCCGCCGTTATAGAGCAGTTCTGCCTGTGAATAAAATCCGTTGGAAAACATATAATCAAATCCTGCAGTGCCCGTAAAATGTCCAAATTGTTCTGTGAATTCTTTTTCAGGATGGAAGTACGAGACTTCTCCTTTAAATCCGGCTTCGCCCAAATATCCAGCCCAACCGGTGCCTAAGGTCAGTTTATCCAGGTAATGTCCGCCAGTAAATTGGATGTCATAGTTGCCCCAGCTGGTGCGAAGCATCCCGGCAATCACACTTTCTTCCCAGCTGTTGCCTAACCGGATTCCCGTTTCAATACTTGAGGCATAGCTCCAATTATATTGAGCGGTAAGAGCGTCCACACCGGGACGTTCTTCATAGTCGAAATCCAGAAAAGCGTAATTGTTGAAAAGATCATTAGGACTCCACACGTGTGTTTGTCCCCAGTTTATGCGCTGGCGACCGGCGTGGATTTCCCAGGGGCCATCGATATAACTTAGGTGCAGCCGATCAATGGTGGAGTGCATCAACGAGTGGTCGGTATTAAACCAGACCCACGACAGGTCGAAATAATTGGGATCTTGGCTGTAAAAATGGTCCAGTCCGGGCGTATTGTTGACGGTATAACCATTGAGCAGTCGCGTGCGAAGGTCGGCCCGAAATTCGAAATTGCTGGATAGCGTCCAGTCGCTTTCAATGCGATGGTGCAGAATATTGTCGTAGCGGAGCGTTGAAAAGTCGTTATTTATGGCGATTTGGCCAAGCTCTTTCAGGTATCCGCTAAAATCGACATTCTGTGCTGTGGATGTTCGGGATCCCACAAAAATGAAAAGCAAAGTTATGCCAAAGTAGATGATGTTTTGTATAAAAGTTTTATAGTCAGTAAACATAATTAGTCTCGAACCTCATCCCTATCAATTTGTCCATCCACAAGGGTGACGACGCGGCGCGCTCGGTTAATAACGCGCTGATCGTGCGTTGAAAAGATAAAGGTCATATCCTCCTTTTCGTTGAGTTCGGCCATCATATCAAGCAGGTCGGCTGAGGATACCGAATCGAGGTTGGCGGTGGGTTCGTCGGCCAGCACAAAATCAGGCTTGGATGCCAGGGCACGTGCTACTGCTACGCGCTGTTGCTGTCCGCCGGACAGTTCGGAGGGGCGCTTGTGAATTTTATCCTGCAGTCCCACTTCCTCTAAAAGGTGAATGCTTTTTGCGCGGCATTCGCTGGCCGGACGTCCCTGCATCTGCATCACAAAGGAAACATTTTCGATGGAAGTCAAAACGGGGATGAGGTTATAGGCCTGGAAAACAAAGCCGATATGATGCAGCCGAAAGTTTATCAGTTCTCCATCCGACAAGGTGTTTAGGTCGGTTTCCTGTACTGTTACCGTGCCTTCGGTAGGCTCGTCTAATCCGCCAATGATGTTTAGCAGGGTAGTTTTCCCAGATCCCGATGGCCCCACGATAGCCGTAAATTCTCCTTTTTCGATATTCAGATCTACCCCTCGGAGCGCATGGACGGGCACTTGATCGGAGTTGTAAACTTTTGTTACGCCTTCGGTTTTAATAATGGACATGGGTTATGGGTTCCGTGTTTCGGGTTACTGGTTGCGGGTTTTTGTGTTGGGTGTTAGGTTTGCCAGCTTTTTTCAACGTATTGAATAAACTTGTTTAGCTTGCGTCCCAATTTGTCATATTTCTCGATGAGATTGTTTAATGGATTATCTTGAAAGTGAATATCACTGATCATATTTAATTGAGAGATCGTTTCATCACAAGAAGAATGCGCAAAAATCAGGAACCGAATAAATTCGTTTTTATATCTTCGCCTACCATAACCTTCAGCTATATTATTTTTGATACTCTTTGAAGATCGTCTGATTTGGCTACCTTGTTCATATAGTTCATAATTAGGTAAATCCATTGTCAGTTGATGAATTTCAAGGGCATGATCATATGCAAGCTTATAAATTTCTAAATCTTTATAACTCTTCATGATTTTCGTGTTTTGTGTTCCGAGTTGTGGGTTTTCGGGTTACGAGATCCGGGTTACGAGATCCGGGTTAGGGGTTGCATTTTGTAACCTGCCTTGGGTGATTAATGGCATTATTGATTAACCTAAACTTTAAGTTTATTAACTCAGTTTGTTTTTCAAGTTCTGTTAAAATTTCAACCAAACGCGTAACACATCATCACGAAACTTGATTTAATTAAATTTTCGTATGGCTTCAACAGGTTTTAGCTGGATGCTTTTCCATGCCGGATACAAGGCGGACAACAGGGCAGCTCCGGCAATCATCAGCATAATATTGAGGTAGTATATCCATGAAAGCGTTGGATAAATCATCGTACCCATGCCGTACATGCTTAATCCTTCGGCAAAAATGCCCAAGTTAATGCCGGTATTCCCAAAGTAGGTGATGGTGGTCCATCCTAATAAAAGTCCGGCCGGCGCGCCAACAATTGTAAGAAAAAGAGTTTCGTACATAATCATACTGAAGGTGCGTATCTTATTCATCCCGATAGCCCGGAGCATGCCCAACTCGCGCGTGCGCTCCATTACGGCCATTAGCATGGTATTGATGATGCTAAAAACGAGTCCAATGATAATAATGATCATTACGATGTAGAGCGTGAGATCCATCATGTCAAAGATATAACGCAAATCGGGAGCCAGGGATCGCCACGTTTTTATATCCAGGTTGGGATAGGTTGGGCGCAACTGGTTGGCGTAGCTTTCTGCCTGTGAGAGATCGTCGGTTGTAATTCTGATGTTGTGGATCGCCTGTTCGCTGCCCAGCAGACGGTTTAGGTCTTCATCCAGAACAAAAACAGTATTCTCGTTAAAATTGCTGTTAAATGTTTTGAAGATGCCGCTCACCCGAAACGCTCCGCCTGTTATTTCACCCTCAATATCTTGAAAACTTAGCACCATTCTTTGTTTTAGATCCAGGTTGAGACGGTCGGCCAGCTTGCTGCCAATAAGAATTTCATTGCGGCTACTGCTTTCGATCATCGATCCTTCACGCAGGTATTGTTCAATAACCGATGTGCTGTCGGTTTTGGGATTGATGCCATTAATGGTAACGCCAAAGCTGCTGCGTGTACTTTGGGCAAGTCCGCTGGCCAGGCTTTTGGCCGTAATATCAGTAACAAAAGGTTGTTTTTCGAGATGATGGATGACCTCTTCAGCGTCGGTGATGGTATATTCGGGATCATAGAGATCCTCAAATTCGGGATGGGAAATTTGAATATGCCCGATAGAAAGTTCGATCTGATTGTTGAGGGTATCCTGCAGCATGCCGTTGAAAAATCCTGCCGCAAAAATGCCTGCCCATGTCCCCAGCAGCACAGCTGTAACCACCACCGCGCTGCGCATGGGATTTCGCCATACGTTCTTCCATCCCAATTTGACGATGTTGACAATCATATTACGACCTCATGGCTTGAACGGGATTCAACCTGCTGGCTCTAATAAGAGGAATAATGCTAAATAGCAGTGTAATGATAAATATGGTGACGGCTTGTGTATAAAAGACTTCGGGGCTTAAGGAAAAAGGCAGATATGGTTCGAGACCATAGGATTCCATTACTTCAACCATGCCTCCCGAAAATTCAATGGGGTTGATGTTAAAATACCAGGCAACGGGAATGGAAAGGACGATACCTATCACAGATCCGAGTATTGCAATGGAGAGAATTTCGATGGCAAGAATGGTAAAAATGGTCTGCCGTGGCGTACCGATGGAGAGCATGACGCCAAATTCGTAGGTGCGTTCGGTAATCATCATCAGCACGGTTCCCAAAATTCCAAATCCCACTACGATATAAAGGATCAGGATCATGATGATGCCGCCCCCGCGGTCGGCCTGTATGGCTTGCTGGAGTTCAGGCATCAGCTGTTGCCAGCTCATGACGGCAAATTTATTGTCGGGCAATTTTTGCTGCAGGTTGCGCTTTGTTTGCTCTACTTTATCGGGACTGTCAAGGATAAGGGAGAGGGCCGTGAGTCGGTTGGGAGCAGCTATAAATTGCTGGGCGGTCGTCAGTGGCATCATAACCACATTTTTGCTCATCTCGGGGTTGGGAAATGAAACCTCCCCTTTGATATGGTACAAACCGGTAGCGCTTTGCCCGCGGAATCCCTGCCCGATAAGCACCAGGCTGTCGCCCAGCTGAACATTGAGCCGCTGCATTAATTCATTGCCCACTAAGACGGCTTGCTCGTCGTTCGCTTCAAAGTAGGTGCCGGACGATAGATATTTCTTGGGATTACTCAGCGCCAATTCTTTTTTCGGGTCAATACCCAGAATCATAGACGGACGACTTTGTTCTTGTCCGGCGGCCAGCGCATGGGTTTGGAGCCGAGGCACGGCCTCTATAACAGCGGATTCCTGCATTGCTTGTTGCAATAGCGTATCAGTCAGTTCAAAGGTATTGTCCAGCGTTTGGTCGTCCCAGTAATCGTTTTGCTGAACTTGAACATGTCCCGTAAAACTGCCCACTGTACTTTCAACCATCACCTCATACTGCCCCTCCTGCATAGAACGCATTACCGAAGCCAATAGCACAGCTACCACAATAGAAAGCATGGTAATTACGCTGCGTCGCCTGTTCCGCCAGATATTTCGCCAAGCCAAACGTAGATATAACATGTATTTATCGTTTTGGAATACTGATGAAAGGGATTGTTGCAGAGGTACAATAACTGCCAGTGGTAATCTGCTTAATCACTGTCATCAGCGTTCAATTATTCCACGCGTTTCATGTTTTGAGTACTAAAGAAGCTTTCCGATATATCGATGTCGAAGGCAATATCCTGGTACGTGATGACCGTTTTACGTCCGTCTTTATCCATAGGGTTCATCTCCATCCTTGCAGGTAAGATGCGTCCACCAATTTCTTTGATCTCCGAGGCGCTCATCACCCGCACCAATTCATCATCTTCGTCATAAAATTCGCCACGCAGCTGTAGGTACTCATCTTTAGAAATATAGGTCAATACTTTTGACCAAACCACAGGGGCATCCGCTTTTGGGATCATTTCGATGATATAGCAATCGTAGTCGCTTATGGTTGTATCAGCTTTAAGAGTATGGGTGTAATCGGTTAGGATTGAGGATTCTCGCACCAAGTCGTTGTTTGAGAAGTCAGATCCCATCCACGATTGACTCATCATCGAGGGCGGCATTTTTACCGTGCGATTTACATTGGGCAGCCAGTTCCAGATCTCGTTCTCACGCATTAAAAAAGCGGTCCCTTTATCACGTGCAGGAGCCGTTATGAGGATGAGACTGTAATCTTCGCCCATGGTCCAACTTTTCATCGAGATGCTGCGCTCCCAGGACGGGCGAATAATTTGCATAGTAACCTCGGCTCGGGAGCGTTCTCCCTGCATTTTTTCATTGGCTTTTCGGACAATGTCGGTGGCGTCCTGTCCATAGGAGGCAGGAACGAAAATCCCAATAAAAAAGAGCAGGGATAGGATGATCCCAAGCAAGTATGAGGGTAGGGTACGCGATTTAGAATCGACGCTGTTTTTAGGTAAGGTCATCTACATCATTTGAATGTACGTTCAATAAAAATGTAAATGCTAAAAATACCCTTTGCAATAAAATTTTAAGAATGGATCGATTAACGGATAAATCCCAATACCTCTAAACTTACTTTTTATCCACTAATTGCAAGAAGTTTTGGAGCAGTAAGGAACCCACTTTGCCCGATTTTTCGGGATGGAATTGAACGCCGATAAAATTATCGCGGGCTACGATGGCTGAAAATTCATCAATATAGTTGCATGAAGCTATTGTGCAATCATTAACGGGGGCATAAAAGCTGTGTACATAATAGAAATATTCTCTGTCGCTCAGATTTTCGGCAATGGGATGATTAGATACCTCAGTAAAAGTGTTCCAGCCCATGTGGGGAACCTTAGCCTTTGAGGAGTCGAATTTTTTGAGCCTTCCGGGAATAATACCAAGTCCTTTTGAGTTTCCCTCCTCGGAAGATTCGAAAAAAAGCTGCATCCCCAGACAAATTCCCAGCACCGGCTTTTGTGTTTGTTTGAGCCAGCTGTCGAGCCCATTTTTTTGGAGCGACTGCATGGCCGGCTGGGCGTGGCCAACGCCCGGAAAAATAACACCTGTAGCATTATCGAGCTCGTTCGTGTCGTTGGTAATTACATACGGTTCCTCGAGACGTTGAAAGGCATTGGCGACCGAGGCAAGATTGCCGGCTTCGTAGTTGATAATTGCAATCATTATAATAAATCCTTTGTACTGGGTAAGAGGTTTAGGTTACGTTCATTGCGATTTACGGCGCCACGCAAACAGCGGGCAAACCCTTTAAAGCAGCCTTCAATTTTGTGGTGATCATTGTCCCCTTCAACGCTGATATGAAGCGTAGCTTTAAGATTGATAGCCAGCGAATAAAAGAAATGTTCAACCATTTCTGTGGGAAAGTCACCGACCATTTCGCGGGCAAATGAGCCGTCAAATTGTAGATATGGCCGGCCGGAAAAATCCAGCGCAACGGTCGCAAGTGTTTCATCCATGGGCAACGCAAAAGCATAGCGTTGAATTCCAACTTTTTTGCCCAGCGCCTTATTAATGGTTTCCCCCAGTGTAATCGCCACATCCTCAATAGTGTGATGTTCATCGACCTCCAGGTCTCCGTCGCATGAGAGGTCTAAATCGATGAGCCCGTGCTTGGCAATCTGCTCCAGCATGTGATCAAAGAAGTTGAGCCCCGTAGAAATATTGCTCTGCCCCGTGCCGTCAAGGTTCAGCCGTACGCTGATATCCGTCTCGGCTGTAGTTCTCTGGGTGGCAGCTTTGCGGGTGGGGAAGCAAATTTTATTGCTGAGGGCAATCCAATCTTCAGCTTTTTCTGTTGTCGAACCCTGATTATCAATCGTTTTAAGCAGTTTCCCGTCTGCAATAACTTGCAGATCCACCTTATCTGGAAAGGAGGTGACAGGACTAATTTGTTCGTTTTCGATTAACGCCTGTTGCTGATTGGAAAGCTCTTCGCTCAGAAAATATAACTTGTAACCAAACTCCTGCAGACGTTTCAATCCAAAAAGTGCGCCAGACCACAAGAGTTGGTCGGATGGACCGGTTAATGCTTCTACGGATATTCTAATTTTCATTATGCTAATTTCTTTAAGGCTGCAATTAGGCGGTCGTTTTCGTCGGGCGTGCCCACGGTAATACGCAGGCAGTTTTCGCAAAGGGGTTGATCACCGCGATATCTGATAATGATTCCTTGTTCTGCCAGTGTGTTATAAACTGAGCGGGCATCCTTGAATTCTGTTAACAAAAAATTTGCCTCACTTTCAAAAACATGCTTCACCTGTTTGAGATCATGCAACTTTTCTTTGAGGCGTTTTCGTTCCTTCTTGATGGCATCAACACGAAATTGCACGGTATCCCAATTCTGTAATCCTTCGATTGCATACTTTGCGGTCAATTTGTTGATGTTATACGGAGCCTTCACTTTCATCATGTAATTGATAATATCCTCCTGAGCATAGCTGATTCCCAGCCGGATCCCCGCCAGTCCAAATGATTTAGACATCGTTTGCAATACTACGAGGTTGGGATATTCGGCCACTTTGGGTGCCCAGCTTTCTTGTTCGCTAAAGTCGATGTAGGCTTCATCCAGCACTACAATGCCGCCAAAATTTTCGATAATGGTGCGGATGTTTTGCGGATCGAAAGTGTTGCCTGTAGGATTGTTGGGAGAACATAGAAAGAGCAATTTGGTGTCTGGGGTAACGGCATCCAGTATAGCGTCGGGACGAAGCTCAAAATCTTTGCTCAATAAAACCGAATCAATCGCAATGTTATGAATATTGGCAGATACCTTGTACATGCCATAGGTTGGTGGAGTGGTCAAAACGCGATCTCGTCCCGGCCGGCAGAAGATGCGGTACAGCAGATCAATGCCTTCATCGCTGCCTATGCCGGTAAAAACATTATTCACACGAACGCCCCTCCAGTCAGCAATAAGGTTTCTCAGTTTTTTTTGCTTAGGATCGGGATAGCGATGCAGGCGATCTTCATCCAGAAAAGGGGCTCCAAGGCTGTTTTCATTGGCATCCAGCAATAATCCATCCTCAAAATCTTCACGCGCACTGTGGTAAGGTGTTAAATTTTGGATATTGGGACGGACAAGATCCTCTACGTTAAAAGATACAGACATTGGTATTTAGGTATTGTTTTCAGAATTGATGTCGTTGAGTCGGATGGATACGGCATTTTTATGGGCTTGCAGCATCTCAAGTTCGGCAAGTGTTTCCACGGTAGGACCTACATTTTGCAATCCTTGTTTCGTAATTCTTTGCATGGTGATTTGTTTAAGGAACGAATCCACTGATACGCCGCTGAACATTCGTGCGTAGCCGTAAGTTGGCAGCGTATGGTTGGTGCCCGAAGCGTAATCACCGGCGCTTTCGGGGGTCCACGGACCTAAAAATACCGATCCCGCGTTAATGATCTGTTCTTCCCATTGTTCGGGGTTTTCACATTGCAGAATCAGGTGCTCGGGGGCATATTGATTGGAAAAAGCAATCCCATCTGCAAGGTTGCCGACCGTTAGCACGAAACTCTGCGATATGGCTTTTCGGGCCACTTCTTCACGAGGCAATTGTGCAAGTTGTTGCTCAATTTCTTGCTCGCATTTATCGATGTCAAAGTCTTGGGTAGCCACTAATACGACCTGGCTGTCAGTGCCATGTTCGGCCTGTGAAAGCAGGTCTGCTGCCACATATTTTGGCTTTGCTGATGCATCCGCAACGACCAATACCTCCGAGGGACCGGCCGGCATATCAATGGCAATTTGGGCTTCGCTATTTTGCAGCATCATCTTAGCTGCCGTGACATATTGGTTGCCGGGACCGAAAATTTTATCCACCTTCGGCACCGATTCGGTTCCCAGGGCCATCCCTGCAACGGCTTGCGCACCACCGGCTTTGAGCAGATGCGAAGCTCCTACCTTTTTGGCAATGTATAGAATTTCGTCGGCAACAGAACCATCTTTCTGTGGTGGTGTGGCCATCACAATAGTTGAGGATCCGGCCAGCATTGCCGGGATGCCAAGCATCATCGCCGTAGAAGGTAATATGGCCGTACCGCCGGGAATGTAGAGTCCCACTTTTTGAATAGGACGTGAAATTCGTCGGCACTCCACACCGGGCATGGTTTCCACGGTTAACGGATCTGGCAGCTGCGCCTTGTGGAAAGTATAGATGTTGTCGAAAGCGGTATCGATGGCAGATTGGATATGTTCATCCAACGAAACCGAGACTTTTTGTGGATTTATAACAAGGGGGTCAGCAGAAACGCCATCAAACTTTTGGTTGTAATGATTGATGCCGGCATCACCTTCTTGCTTGACCTTTTTGATGATTGGTTCCACCTGCCCAAAAACAGATTGGAAATCCATCTTGGGACGCTGGCAGCGTTTCTTTAATTCCTCAGCGGATAGATCATTATAAGAATAGGTATCCATGATTCTTTTAATCTGGTCAATGTTATTGGATTACAAAATCATGCTTTCAATAGGCAGGATGACAATTCCGCTGGCCCCTTCAGCCTTGAGCTTTTCCATCACAATCCAAAACTGATCAATGGGTATTACCGTGTGGATGGCGACCATATTGTTGTCGGCCAATGGCATTACCGTGGGACTTTTAAGCGAGGGGATGATCTCTTTAATTTTTGGAACCGACTCCTCGGGGGCATTCATCATGATGTAACGGCTGCGTTCGGCCTGTTGGTGACCGTCCATCCGTTGAAGAAATTTTTCGATCAACTTCTTTTTGCCCGGAGAAAGCTCTTTGTTGGTTTGGATGAGTTGTGTTTCGGATTCGAGGAGGGTTTGCAGTTCCTGAAGTCCGTTGGCTTTGAGCGTATTACCGGTGGAAACCAGGTCGCATATAGCATCGGCGACCTCGAGGCGGGGCGCAATTTCGACCGCACCTGAAATGGTGACGATCTCGGCATTGATCTCTTTTTCGGCAAAAAAACGTTGCGTTATATTTGGATAGCTGGTGGCAATGGTTTTGCCTTCAAAATCCGGAATGGATTGGATATCTCCATCTTTGGGAGCGGCCAGTGAAAGACGGCAAACCCCGTAATCAAGTCCACGTAATACGGTCACATTGGCCCCTTTTTCCTGTGTTTCGTTGGCGCCCACGAATCCCAAATCGCAGACACCATCCTGCACATATTCGGGAATATCATCATCGCGTATAAGGAGTAGCTCCACATCAAAATTGCGGCATTTTACGAGCAGGTTTCGTTTGTAGTCATCAAAACGGAGACCAATACCTTTTAGCAAATCAATGGTTTTATCGGTTAGACGTCCTGATTTTTGAATAGCGATACGTAATGAAGTTGTAGAGTCAGCAGTGCGTTGCATAACAATAGTTGGATAAATTTTTGGTGAAAATGGAAGAAGAAAAGACGACGTAGCGCTTGCTACATAAAGTGATGCTATTGACGGGGCCAACCGCCATGATGGAGGTGAGAATGGAGAGAAATATGTAGGCTTTGTTTTTGCATCAGGCTAAAGATAAGCTTTTTAGATAATTCTTCCACAAAATTTTACTCATGGAAATATTTGCTTACCTGTAACTGTAGGATTAGCTGAATCATTCCGAAAAGAAAAAGGGCTCCCGCCTTGCGGCAGAAGCCCTTGACTGTTCAGTTTACCTTGAGGGGTAAGTGAACAACTTAGTTTTCAGTTTCTTCCAGCTGTAAATCTTCGAGTGTTGTTTCCTGATTTACAGCGACTTCGATATCGGTAATGGTTGTATCGCTATGTTGATCACTATCGGGGTCAAAAGCAACATCATATGTGCCTTCGATAAGCCCAATGAGTTTGAAATCGCCTTCGTCGGTTGTAATAGTAGTTGTAACGGTATCATCTTCGGATATTGCCATTACATTTGTTTTAAAATCTGACGGCTGCACATTTCCAGCAATAGCCCCTGTTTCTGCAAGGTCAACGGCGCGTAATACTGGTTTTAGCAGATAGCCTCCGTTACCTTGCTGAACAACGGAACGGGCGGCATCAAAATCCACAAGTAGCGTATAGGTGCTATTTTCTTCCACTTCGGCATTAACATTAAGCTTTAAGCCTGATTGTTCCGCGCTGGGTGTTTGCAGCTCGTAGGTTTCTCCATCAACGGTAACGGTGTTGTCATCACCAAGAATAAAACGAACCTGGGAGTAGGTGCCCGCTTCCAGTTCTTCGGATCCCAGTGTAATCTGGTTGCCGTTGGTAAGCTCGAGCAGATTAACCTTCATCTGTTCGTCAGTGATGGTAACCCATCCACTTTCTTCGGCTTCCTCATCAGATTCTGTGCTGTCGGTTTCACTGTCGGCATTTTGATGTACGCGAACGCTTTTGATGGTTACGTTCACGGAATCATAATTGGCAGGCGCATCGGTCATGGTCACTTCCATGGTTCCCGTTCCGCCGTCGTCGTTGGTACTGTCACAGGCTGTAAAGCCTATAAAAAAGGTAAGAATCACAGTTAATAGTATCGGTAAATGTTTCATAATAACAATAGGTTAATTTGGCATATTCTGATTGCAGTTCTTTTTATAGAATGCCTTGGAGATTGTTCCTGCTGGTTTGAGTATTTAAATGGAGAGAAATGGCACAGTTGAATATAAGATTGGACGCATTGTGCGTCACCTTCATGCTGATACCATGGCCACAAAAACAATAAGAAGGAGGGTAAAAAGGGTTAATTGAATGATTGGATTTTGTGCGATTCGCTTGTGCATCATTTTCAGTTCTTTCGTTGCTTCTTGTTTAGAGTAGGTTAAACAAGATAGAGCGACGATTGTTCCATTTTTGTGGATTTCTTTTGACAGCTGCCAACGTTGCCAAAAATTATCTCAATTAGATTGAAGTATTAGGTCTAAAAGGCTATTCTTACGACCCAATAATTAATCCGATAACAGATATCACATTATGATTACTACTGCCCAATTTACCTACATTCCTCTTAAAGCATCAGATCCGCGCGAAAGCATAAATTACCTGCTCGAGTTGGTTGCACAACATGATGTGGAGGTTGATGTAAATTATATGTCAACAAGTGTACGTGGGGATACGGAAGTGGTGTTCGAGCTTATTCGCGAAATGTATGATACCATGGCAATCGAAAAAGAAGAGTTTCGATTTCATGTGGAGCTGATGAGTCCTGTTGCTGAGAGTGACGATCCCCTGAATATCCCCCAGGCAGAGTAATAGTTGATTTTACTGAACGGGCTCAATATGTCCTGCATGTTGGGCTTTTTTATGTGAGTGCCACGAATTATTATGCAATGCCATCGGCATTTTTGTATCTTTAGCGTTCTTTTGAGAAAGCTAAAATAGTGCTATTTGCACATCTATATGACCCAGATTCGCAACTTTAGTATCATTGCCCACATTGATCACGGCAAATCTACGCTCGCAGACCGTCTGCTGGAACGTACCGGTGCCATTACTGAGCGCGAAATGCAGGAACAGATTCTCGACGACATGGATTTGGAGCGTGAACGAGGGATCACGATTAAAAGCCACGCCATCAGGATGGATTATAAGCGTCCGACAGGAGAGAAGGTGGTTTTTAATCTTATCGACACGCCCGGACACGTGGATTTTTCGTACGAAGTTTCCCGGGCGCTAAAGGCTTGCGAAGGCGTGCTTTTAGTGGTTGATGCGGCACAAGGGATTGAGGCACAGACTATTTCAACGCTTTACCAGGCCATTGAACAGGATCTGGAGATTATTCCCGTGCTCAATAAAATTGATTTACCCAGCGCCGATCCTGAGGGTGTGGGACAGCAGATTGTCGATTTAATTGGTTGCACGCATGACGAAATTTTACACGTTTCTGCCAAAACCGGGCAAGGGGTTGACGACCTTCTTGAAGCCATCGTGGAGCGTATTCCCGCCCCCGGCCGCGAAACAGATAAGCCGCTGCGTGCCCTTATTTTTGATTCTGTTTTTAACAGCTATCGCGGTTCTATTGTGTATGTTAGGGTGATGGAGGGATCGCTCGAAAAAGGGGATGGCATTCGCTTTATGGCTACGAGCAAAGAGTACGATGCCGAAGAAATTGGCCACCTAAAACTTGAGAAAGTCAAAACGGATAAGCTTGAGGCGGGGGATGTGGGATATATTGTTGGCAGTGTAAAATCTCTGCAGGATGCCCGTGTGGGTGACACGGTTACTAAAACTGATAATCCGGCCGAAACTCCCATCCCCGGATACCAAGAGCCCAAGCCCATGGTATTTAGTGGGCTATTCCCTACCGATTCGGAAGATTTTGAAGACTTGCGATCGGCCCTCGAAAAGCTGCAGCTTAATGACGCTTCGCTGACGTATCAGCCGGAAACATCGGAAGCGCTTGGCTTTGGGTTTCGGGCTGGATTTTTGGGAATGTTGCACATGGAGATTGTGCAGGAGCGGCTGGATAGGGAATTTAATATCGATATTATTACCACGGTTCCTAACGTGGAGTACGAAGTGCATATCACCGAAAAGGGCGAAGACAAAAAGCTACTGGTCGATAATCCCAGTGATATGCCTGATCCGTCAATGGTGACCGCTGTGTATGAGCCCTATATTAAGGCAAGTATTTTGACGCCCTCGGATTATATTGGTCCGGTAATGGAACTCTGTCAGGAGAAGCGCGGTAAGTATATTAACCAGATACATATGCAGAGCCAGCGGGTGGAAATAAAATATGAACTGCCCATGGCCGAGGTCGTTTTTGATTTTTATGATCGCCTAAAAAGTGGAACGCGCGGCTATGCTTCACTTGATTACGAATTTCTCGAATATCGCGAAGGGGATCTGGTGCGGCTCGATATTTTATTAAATAAAGAGCCGGTTGATGCGTTATCGAGTATTGTTCACCGTGATAAGGCATACGAACTGGGTCGAAAGTTGTGCAAAAAGCTCAAAGAGCTTATTGATCGGCATCAGTTTGAGGTGCCTATTCAGGCGGCCATCGGCTCAAATGTTATTGCCCGCGAAACGATTCCGGCCATCCGCAAAGATGTTACGGCCAAATGTTATGGCGGTGATGTCTCACGAAAACGTAAACTCTTGGAGAAGCAGAAAGAAGGTAAAAAGAGGATGAAGCAGGTAGGGACGGTTGATGTTCCTCAAGAAGCCTTTTTGGCTGTACTTTCGATGGATGACGACAAGTAATTACAACAATTTATAAGGACATTTATGAATACACTTGATACAACTATGAAGGCCTTGAAAGTTATAGTGCTCAGTTTGGTACTCTTGATGGTATCAACGGCCGCATATGCCCAGTTTGAAGCACCAGAAATTGAAAAAGTGACCAAAGAAAATCGCGCCGAGTTTAAACGATTATTGCAAGACACCAAGTTGACCGGTCAGGGGTTATATGGGAAAACTGGAATTGATAATCTTGAAACCAGCGAAGTGCGGGCTCGACTGCAAACTGTTTATGGGGATCCCACCCAAAAGCTGGAAGATCTTATTAATGAAAGTGATTTTAGACCGGGTAAAGCCATACAGTTTGAATACTGGTTTACAATTAATGACACGATCCCGTTGATTGTACTGGATTGGAATGGTCCATTTGGGAGCGGATTAACCTATGGCGGGGCAAGTAAATATGTGGACCTGATGCCAGAAATAAAAAGAGAGCTCGCACGTGAACTTATGGGAGTAGAGGAGTTGGCTGGATTTGAAGACTATTTTTATTCTCCCGAAAAAGAACAATGGTTTTTGGTCACCCACGAGAATGGCGAAAATGACATAAAAGAAATTGAATCTCCCGAGGGGATGAGTATCAGTTCTAATAACTAATTGAGGAAGGTACATTGGCAGATAAACTATCAAAAGAAGAGCGCAAAAAACGGCGGTCTGAAAGAAGAAAAAGGCAAAACAATCAAAATGATGAAGCCAAAAGCTGGCTTCGGGAGTGGGGCGATGCCCTTCTTTTTGCAGCAGTAGCGGCCATAATTATACGCACCTTTCTTTTTGAGGCATATCGTATTCCAACACCCTCAATGGAAAAAACACTGCTGACCGGAGATTTTCTTATTGTATCTAAAATAAGTTATGGTCCCCGTACCCCAATGGTAGTCGGGGTGCCATTTACCAATATTTATATGCCCGGCGCGGTGCTTCCCTGGACACGCTTGCCCGGTATTAGTGAGGTCGAACGCAATGATATTGTTGTATTTAATTACCCCATCGATATAGATCCCATTTCCGCCAAAACAAGTTATATAAAACGGGCTGTGGGGATGCCCGGTGATACCCTCTCGATTGATGATGCCGAACTCTATGTAAATGGAGATCAGGAGCAGAACTTTGAGGGTGTTCAGCAAACCTATATGGTTACGGTTCGCGATAGGGTGAGGCTGAGCCCAGCAAAAGTAAAATCGGCTGGAGGTACACTTGTAGGCTCTCAGGATTCCGGGCAATACCGCGTTAATATGACTCGTAGCGTTGCCGAGGAAATGAGGGATTGGTCTGAAGTAAATGAGGTAGAGCTTTTTGTGTTGCCAGAGGGCTTTAACGAGTTTGATCAACGCGATTTTAGTTTTTCCTCAGGCTTTAACAACCATCATAATATTCCTTCGGTGGTGGTTCCTTTTGAAGGACAAACCCTGACCTTAACGCCCGATAATTTTCATATTTATGAACGGGTGATTACTCGCTACGAAGGAAATTCTGTGGAACGTGATGGCGATGATTTTGTCATCAATGGTGAGGAGACCAACGAATACACCATTCAGCAGGATTACTATTTTATGATGGGCGATAATCGCGATGACAGCGAGGACAGTCGTTTCTGGGGGTTTGTACCTCAGTCACATATCGTAGGCAAGGCCGGCATGATCTATTTTTCCTGGGATCACGAACGATGGATGCCCCGATTCGATCGGCTATTGAACTTTATCCACGATTAAATCGCAAAATCGGTTAGTTTTTTCGGATGGTCTTGCCCATCGGCTGCCCTTCTTTTATGGCCAGTTGACCACATCCGGCATCGATATCATCGCCGCGGCTTCGCCGAACGGTGGCTGTAATGTCGCGTTTAACCAGCTCCTGCATAAACGCATCCAGTCGTTTTTCGCGAGCTCGCTTTAGAGCCACGCCGGCCACATCATTGTACATGATGATGTTGACTTTGCTGGGCACCCACTGCACGATTTCGGCAAGTTGTCGCGCATCTTCGGGGCTGTCATTAAATTCATCAAATAAAAGATATTCGTAGGTAATAGGGCGGTGAAGCTTGTCGTAATAATGCTGTACGGCCTCTTTGAGTTGCTCTAAATTCATAGAGTTATTGATGGGCATAATCTCATCCCGCTTTTCGTCATTTGCTGCATGTAACGAAATTGCCAGATTAAAAGGCTGACGTTCATCCGCTAATTGTTTGATTTGCTTGGTCAGCCCCACCGTAGAAACAGTAATGCGTTTAGGTGAAAGTCCCACGCTCAGCTCATCGGTAATAATATTTGCAGAGTTAACCACCGACTTATAATTGTGAAGAGGTTCCCCCATCCCCATATACACAATGTTCGTAATACCCTTGCCGAACTTTTCCTCACATAGAGCATCAATGTATTGCACTTGGTCAACGATTTCGCCGTGGGTAAGGCTACGGAAAAACCCCATTTTACCGGTCGCGCAGAACGAACAGCCAAATACACAACCCACTTGAGAAGAAACGCAAACCGTTAGTCGGTTGGCAGCGCCATCATCATAAAAATCGGGAATGAGTACCGATTCAACTTTGTGTTCTTCATCACCCTGCAGTTTGAACAGAAATTTTATAGTCCCGTCTTTTGACTCCTGCTGGGTGACGTGTTCAATGGTGGGGACAGTAGCAATTTCTTTTAAACGCGTACGTAAGTCCTTAGAGAGGTTTGTCATCTCGTCAAAGCTGTGTACGCCTTTTTGATAAAGCCATTGAAAAAGCTGATCAGAGCGAAAGGATTGCAGTCCCAAATCCTCGGTAAAATCCCGAAGCTCTTCTTTGGTGAGTGATTTAAGATTTACTTTTTCGTCGGTATCTGTTTTGGTAATCATAACTTCAAAGATACAAATCCTGCGGCAGGGTTGTTAAACGAAGAGCAATAAATTTTCATGCTTTATTGGTTGGGGATATAAAAAATGGGATGTCCGAAAAAAGGACATCCCTATATAATATAAACGGCCTCAAAAATCAGTGTAATTAATTATGGAGCGTGGCATTGAGCTGAATATTAACGCCGGCCAGTGCCTTCGAAACGGGACAGTTATTCTTAGCTCCTTCGGCAATTTCGTTGAACTTTTCGTCATCAATATCAGGCACATTGGCTTCGGTATTGAGGGTAATGGTCGTTATGGCCGGGTTGCCATCAACTATTTCGAGTGTAACCTCGGCATTGGTAGTGACATTTTCTGGGTTGTATCCAGCGTCGGCCAAATCAGCAGAGAGTGCCATGGAAAAACACCCGGCATTGGCTGCGCCAATCAATTCTTCGGGGTTGGTACCGGTACCTTCTTCAAAGCGGGATTTGAAAGAATAGGCTCCGTTGAAGGCCCCACTGCCGAACGACATTTTCCCATTTCCATTTTTTAGATCACCATTCCAGCTTGCTTTTGCTTTTCTTGTAGGCATAAGTAAATAATTTTTAGTTAAACATTATTAGAATAATTGAACAGCTTATCAGTTGGCTACATTCCTATAAAATCATTATTTAAGCAGACTACCAATGTAGATAGAAAGAAGAATACAGTTCATATTCAATATTTTAATGAACGATCTTTTTTTGTATTTAATTTTCATGATTTAATTGGCATCGATAATAGATGAATCGCAACAAAAATTTTAGCTGATGAACCAAGAAATGGAAGCCGAGTTTGTGGATGTGTATAGCACCCTTACCGACAAGCTGTTAAACTGGCTGGAAACAACGATTGCTATGCTGCCCAATATGGTGGTAGCCCTCATCGTTCTGATCCTATTTTTTGTGCTGGGCCGCCTTGTGCGCAAGGGCGTAAAACACATGCTCGAGAAAACAACCAACAATAAAACAATCATCAATTTATTAGAAACCATTGTTGGTGTATTGGTTATTGGGGTAGGTATTTTTATAGCATTAAGTGTGCTCAAACTCGATGGGGCCGTTACCTCTCTGCTTGCCGGTGCTGGTATTATCGGTTTGGCCTTAGGTTTTGCATTTCAGGATATCGCCTCTAATTTTATTTCCGGGATTATTTTATCCATCCGTCACCCGTTTGGTATTGGTGATATTATTGAAACCAATGACTTTTATGGAACGGTCCAACAGATGAATCTCCGTAATACCATTATTCGCACGCCGCAAGGTCAAATCGTTTATATTCCCAATAAAAGTGTATTTGAGAATCCGCTTGAGAACTATACAAGTTCTGGTGTACGGCGGATTGACCTATCCTGCGGGGTTTCTTATGGGGATGACCTGGAAAAAGCAAAGGATGTAGCTCTTGAAGCAGTAAAAGGTTTGGATAACTATAATGAGCAAAAGGGAGTAAACCTTTTTTATGATGAATTTGGAGGAAGTTCGATCAATTTTAAAATCCACTTCTGGGTAAACTTTGAAACAAATCCCGATTATTTGTCTGCGCGTAGCGATGCGATTATTGCTATAACCAAAGCGTTTGATGAGAACGACATAATGATTCCATTCCCCATTCGGACACTCGATTTTGGTATCCGTGGCGGAGAAAAGCTAAGCAGTATGCTCAAAACAAGCAGTAAAAATGGAGAAGAATCATAGTTGATAAAGAAATATACAATAAAAAAGGCCGGGGACAATCCTCGGCCTTTTTGTTTAGTAATATGATAAACGTAGGTATTAATCTCCGTACACTTTATCCTTTTGGCAGGTAGAAACGTTATTTTTCGGAAAGCAGCTCCATATCCGGACGAATCGTGACTACCGGTGTGCTTAGCGATTGAGCCACTTTTTCAGTGGTAGATCCCAACAGCAAGTGTGCAAATCCGCTGTGTCCATGGGTGGCCATTACTACAACATCGGCATGTTCGGCCGCATACTCCTCGATGCCCAAGTGTGCCGAAACACCGCGTTCAATGGCCGTATAGGTATCGATACGAAAGCTTGACGCATTATCAGATACCACAAACTGATCTCGAAAATCAGCCTCACCGCGAGCGATGGTTATGTTTTCAATACCCTCCGATGAGAGGTAATCGTCAAGCCGATCCATCAGCAGCTCATAAATATTCTGCTTGTCTGTTTTCTGCGGATTATGGGCCTCTGAATCAAGCGGGCTGCCATACATTTCCTGCACGTGGTAAAATGTAATATCTGCATCATAAATCTTTGCAAACGTTAATGCCATCGGAAGGGCAGAAAATGACAGCGCTGATCCATCGGTAGGGACCATAATTTCTTTCAATCCTTCTGCATTTAAGCCCTCATCCACCGTAAATACCGGGACCGAAGAGTGTCGAACTACTTTGTTTGTGGTAGAGCCGCGCATCAAATTCGATTTGTGATGACCTTTTGATGCCATCAAAATGAGATCATGATTGTTTTGGCGGGCGTATTCTGCGATGGCAATCGAAGGTTTTCGGTCAACCTTACATACAGCTTCTCCTTTGGTTTCACCAGCGATATAATCATCCATTGCCGATTGGATTTGGTGGATAGCTTCCTTTTGCGCCGAGGGATAAATTTCATCATCCAAATTCAGCGGGGCCTGCATATTCGACAAGCTTTTATGGAAATAGGTAAGGGTGGGGATAATGTGAATGAAATCCACTTTTGCGCCCACACGATGAGCAATTTCCTGGGCATGTCGATACGCCAGCTGAGCATTTTCTGAAAAGTCGGTAGGGACCAATATTTTTTTAATAGCCTTCATAATAGCTGTCTTTTGATGGCGGTTGACTCGTTTATTTAACGTTAGGTTTCCGTGCGTAAATAGTCAAGCCCCATCACCATAACCAGGCCGATGAGCATCCCCCAGATACCACTCCAGAAATGGGCTGTTCCAGCCTCCTGAACGGTAAAATATGGGATGAATGGATCACTCTTTACGAGCTTGTTTTTGACTGTCAAAATTTCCACATCTTTTTGTGCGCCATTGGTATTGACAACCTCACCGAGCTGCTTGAATTCCGGACGGTTCGTGCTGGGCGGATTACTGCGCAATTGCTCGGCCTCGGTACTTTCGTAGGCCACCACTTCGGTCTTGCTAACGAACTGCTCGTAGGTACGATCTTGATACGGCCAGATAACGTAGAGTGATCCAATTAAAAAGCCGATAAGAACGGCTAATGTTTTTGCTTCATAGCGATTTAATAACCACGAAAGTAATCGCGCAAAAAGTGCTAACCCAACGATGGCACCAGCGATAAAGGGGAGTAGGGCTAACAGTCCTCCCGTCATTTCGGGGGTTCCAAGCTTACCAAATTGTGACAGTATGTAATCGTATTTCCGTAAGATCAGCAAAAAATAGGATCCCGAAATGCCGGGCAATATCATCGCACAAATGGCAATAGACCCGCTGACGAATATGAACCACGGGGCTTCCGGGGTATCGGTGGGTACCAATGTAACAACCCAGAAACCAATTATTGTCCCCAACAAAACGAACA
Source organism: Bacteroidota bacterium (assembly GCA_051746985.1). Taxonomy (GTDB): domain Bacteria; phylum Bacteroidota; class Rhodothermia; order Balneolales; family Balneolaceae; genus Fodinibius. The sequence continues at coordinate 92,050 of JBNJFP010000002.1, read as the reverse complement.
GCCCGTGAATCCAGTTAAATCCATCAATCGCTTTAATTAACACGAATATGGATCCCACAATCAATCCAAAAAAGAGCCCGTAAACAAGCTCGGGGTTGGTAAACATATATACTTGCAGGGGCACGACTTTGGTAAAAAACAGCAGGGCACTAAAAATGCCCGAGAGCAGCATCACCATAAATTTCCAGTGGACACCATTTAAGGCCACTCGAAATTTCAGGCTGAAAATGCGCCTTGCAAAACGTACATCGAAGCTTTTGATAGCGTTAATCAGTCGGCTATAGATGCCTACGATCAGGGCCAGCGTTCCCCCGCTAACGCCCGGTACGACATCCGCTGATCCCATCAAAAATCCTTTGATTAACAGAAAGGGATATTCTTTCCAGCTTGTCTGATCTCCTTGGTCTGTGTTTTCAGAATGGTCGCTTTGTGACAAATCAAAAATAGTTAAAAATGAAAAATCAGTTCGAAATTGGAGTCGAATATAAAACGTAATTTTTCATTTATCGATCTTTCATTTTTAATTCCTATTTATTTTTCCAGCCTTTTTTGCCGATGAGTGGGACAAACTTAAAGTCGCTGAAATGTTCTTCTTCAAATTCGTCTTTACGGATTTTAATGATGCGCACCATCTCCTGCTTTTGATCGTCGCCCACGGGTACTACCAGTCGTCCGTTTATATTCAGCTGATCGACGAGATCTTCGGGCACTACCGGAGCGCCGGCCGTAACTACGATCGCATCGTACGGAGCATAGGCGGACCATCCCAAGGTGCCATCACCCAGTTTGGCGCGCACCGAGTAGCCCAGCTCCCTTAAAATAGAGCGGGCTCGTTGATAGAGTTCTTTATGACGCTCTACGGTATAGACTTCGGCGCCCAGCTCGCATAAAATCGCGGCCTGATATCCCGATCCTGTACCAATTTCGAGCACTTTTTCTCCGGGCTTGGCTTCGAGCAGTTCCGTTTGACGAGCTACAGTGTAGGGCTGCGATATTGTTTGCTTTTTACCGATGGGAAGAGCTGAATCTTTGTACGCCCGATCCTGCAGGGCCGTATCTACAAAAATATGACGCGGTACGGTATTAAAAGCATCGAGTACACGATGATCTTTGATTCCTTTTTCGGCCAGCGTATCCACCAGGCGGCGCCGACGCTGTTTAAATTTTGGATTATCTGCTCCTGAACCCCAATTTAACATGATAAACTTTTATATTTTACCAACCGATTTTCTGATTAGAATATAACATAAGGAACTTGCAGGAATTTATTCGATTTTTTACTCCACGGGATCATTATTAATTGTCGAGGTTCTTTATATTATCCAGTGCATCCGATCACACAATAAAAAAACGCTGGCGGATGTCAGTTTGTAATACCAACGGGATACAACTTCAATTGAGACCATTATTATGAAAACATTTCTAAAGATTGCCGCTGCTGTAGTTGGATTATTTATCGTGATTATCATTGGACTCAATATTTATTTTACGGACGATCGCCTCAAAAGTACCGTAATGCCGTATGTGGATGAGGCCGTGGGACGTACCGTAAACGTAGAAAAAATGTCGCTGACGCTGTTCAGTACGTTTCCCCGCCCGGGTGTCAGCATCCAGAAAATGAGCATTCCCGGCGAAACCGAAGACGATACCCTGCTTTCACTGGATGAGCTCGTGGTTTCTGTAGAGCTGTTTTCTTTGCTCGGTGATGAAATCAGCATTTCGGAAATAAGCCTGCAAAATCCGCGGTTTACCTATGTCATAAATGCAGACAGCACTACCAATATTGATTTTTTATTGGCCGGGGAAACCGAAGCCGACACTACGGCCGAAACCCTGGGGATCAACATTCCCTACTTTAATATTAGCGGTGGAGATTTTGGCTATCGCGATGAAACTTCGAACACCCATGCGCAGATTGATGATCTAAATGCTGATATTTCGCTCAGCTATGCCGACCTGATCCAAAGTACCATCGATCTTGATATTGGAGGTTTATCGGCATCCGTCGAAGACAGCCGTTACCTGAATGGATTGCCGTTGAGTATGAGTCAGCAGTCAACCATTGATCTGGAAAATGAAACCCTAACGCTCGACGAGGGCACTTTATCCATCCGTGGACTGGCGCTCAATTTGACGGGATCGCTCTCTGACTGGAGCAACGATCTAAACAGTGATCTTAGCATTCAGTCATCATCGGATAACTTTGGCGAACTGTTGCGACTGGTTCCTGCTGAATATGAAGAATACACTCAGGGACTTGAAAGTCGTGGGTCACTGGGCATTGAGGGCACGGTTTCGGGTCCGCTTTTAGGGGATGAGTTTCCTGCCATTAACTTTGATGTATCTATTACCGATGGCTACGTCAAAAACCCTGATCTGCCTCAGCCCATCGAAAATATTCAACTTAATGCCAATGCCTCTAACGAGCTGGTATCCATAGAAACATTTACTGCACAGGCGGGAGAAAATGATGTGTCGGCGGATGGAAGGATTGAACAGCCACTGGAAGAAGACGGTACCTTTGCCATCAATTTTGATTCGGATGTGGACCTGGCTACCGTTCGTGATTTTTATGACATCAGCGAATTTGATATCGACGATCTTAGCGGACAGCTTACCGCAAAGGGACAGGCTTCGGGTCGCATGGATGTGCCGGAAGAAGCTACCTTTGATGCGGTGATAACACTTAGCGACGGACTCCTCAAATATGCCGAAGTAGCTAAACCCATTGAAAACATTTCCATCGACGCTGAGGCGAATCAGTCGGTCATCACCATAAATAACATGGAGCTGCAGGCCGCGGCCAATACGTTTTCGATGAATGGGACGATCAACGAGCCCATGAACGAAGAACAACGAAACATCGATCTAACAACTGATCTTAATTTTGATCTCGCTACAATTAAGGATTTTTATCCCATCGACGAGGATACGCTGACTATGCGCGGACAGTTTAAAGCCAACGCCGTGCTTAAGGGTAAGGCCGATCAGATCGAAAATGCCGTGCAATCGGGTAGTATTTCGCTGGCAGATGGATTTATTAGTCACAAATCACTGGGCAATCCCATCGAAGATATTACACTCGAATCGTCACTGAGTGGGCCCGCCATCACTATATCGAAAGCGAGTTTTGTAACAGGTGATAACAATCTTGGCGTGTCGGGAAGTATGCAGAACTACCTCGGCGACGACCGTACCGTGGACATCACGCTGACTGGTAAGGCGGCGCTAAATCAAATAAAGGATTACTACGAGCTTGAGCCCACGCTGACCGAGCTCACGGGTGTGGCCGATGTAAACCTGCAGGTCCAGGGGGCGCCTAACGATCCTGTTAATATGCAGTTCAATGGACGGCTTACGGCACAAGACATTAATATGGATGGCGAAGCAATGATTCAACCGGTGACCGACCTCAACGGTGAGCTCAACCTGTCGCCCGGCTCGGTGGATTTGGAGCAGCTGAGCTTTAATATTGGTTCGTCTGATATCGCACTTTCGGGTTCTTTGGCTGATTATATAGAGTATCTGAAAGCCGAAGAAGATCGCGAAACCACGCCCCATTTAACCGGTTCGTATAAAAGTGAGTTGCTGAATTTGGATGAGCTTATTGACTGGAGTGATACTACTGAAACAGAACCGATCCCCATTCACCTGCCGGATTTAACCAGTTCGGTCAGTGCCGAAATAGATGAAATGATTGTGACTGGGGTGACGATGACAAATCTAACGGCCCAGGCCTCAACAACGCCCGATCAAATAGTGATGGAGCAGGCTTCGGTCAATCTTTTTGATGGAGAAGCCAGCGGGGCGTTTACCTGGGATGTGCCCGACCCCGAACGCACGGAAATCAATTTCAATGGATCGCTCAGTGGATTGCAGGCTGCTGCCTTTTTTGATGAATTCAGCGTGCTGGGTGAAGACAGTAAGTTTCATGAATATGTATCGGGAGCATTCAGCGCAGATGTCGAATATTTTACCGAACTCAATGAGTTTCTGGAACCGCTGATCGAAACCTCAACCATGGACGGCAACTTCGGGATGACCAATTCTCGCATTCAGGGACATCCTATACAGGAGCGTTTGGCCTCGCTGTTCAGTGCCAACGAGTTTAACAATATTGGCCTTGATGAGTTTAATAGTACCTATAAGCTTGAAAAAAGCATTTTTACCATTAATGACCTGAAGATGACCAGCGATGATATCGGTCTGGAACTCGATGGAACCCAGCATATGGTAAAGGGCGATATCGACTATAAAACGCAGCTGTATCTGCCGGGCCGATTCAAAAAAGGTATTGCCTCGGTGATTAGCTCCCAGGCTGTGGAAGCACTAACTCAGGACAACGGTACCATTATGGTGCCAATGCGTATGACCGGCACGCAAGAAGATCCCAATCTCAGGCCCGACAAAGAAGCGATTGAGCCCATCGTTAAAGATTACCTGAAAGAAAAAGGCGGGAACCTGATTAAAGGGTTATTCAACAATAATTAAGGGCAGTTGGCGCAACGTTTTTACGGTGATGCGCGTTGTCAACTAACGCTACGAAACGTTATCTTTGCGAACTGAAAACCAATTTAGCGATTAGATTAATAAGCATTCATCCTGATAATGGATAAACTTCATATTTACAATACGCTTAACCGAAAGAAAGAAGAGTTTAAACCTATTGAAGATGGTTTCGTTGGTATTTACGTTTGTGGGCCAACGGTTTATGGGGATCCCCATTTGGGGCATGCCAAAAGTTATGTCTCTTTTGATATTGTAGTGCGCTACCTGCGTTACCTGGGATATAAAGTTCGATACGTACAAAATATTACGGATGTGGGACACCTGACCGACGATGCCGATCAGGGGGAAGACAAGCTGGAAAAGCAGGCCGCCATTGAAAAACTGGAGCCCATGGAAATTGCGGAAAAATATACCTACAACTACTTCCGCGATATGGATGCCCTCGGCGTTCAGCGTCCCGATATTTCGCCCCGTGCAACGGGACATATCATCGAGCAGATCGAGATGGTTAAAAAACTGCTCGAAAATGGTCATGCTTACGAAACCGATGGCAACGTGTATTTTGATGTTTCCTCGGATGAGGAGTACGGCAAGCTCAGCGGTCGTGATATCGAAGAGCAGGAAAGCGGCACCCGCATCGAAACGGCCAGCGACAAGCGGTCGCCCGAAGATTTTGCCCTCTGGAAGAAAGCTGATGACGGTCATATTATGAAATGGCCTTCGCCCTGGGGCATGGGCTATCCCGGCTGGCACGTGGAGTGCTCGGCCATGTCCACCAAGTATCTGGGCAAAAACTTTGATATCCACGGCGGCGGTATGGATAACCAGTTTCCGCATCACGAATGCGAAATTGCCCAAAGTGAGGGCGCTTTTAACAAGCCGTTTGCCAACTACTGGATGCACAACAACATGGTGACTCTTGAAGGACAAAAGATGGGCAAGTCGCTCGGAAATGCGATTTCACTGCATCAGTTTTTTTCCGGTGATCACGAACTGTTGACCCGTGCCTGGGATCCGCAGATTATTCGCTTTTTCTTACTGCAAAGTCACTATCGCAGTACTACTGATTTTTCTGAGGATGCGCTTGCCGGGGCCGAAAATGGCCTCCGTAGCCTGCAAGATATGGTTCGCACTATTGATAATGCTGAAAGTGAAGGGGGTGATTCTTACGATCTGGATGCCCTGAAAGAGGAGCTGGAAAGTAAACTCAACGACGATTTCAATACCGCACAAGCTATCGCCGTTCTCTTTGAGGAGTTAAAGGGTATCAGAAAAAATATTAATAGTGGTGATACCCCTGAGAACATTGAAGACATCCAGGAGTTTCTACGGAATGCGGTTGATGGCGTGCTGGGGCTATGGCCGGAGCAGAAGGAGGCTGCCGGAGATGACAAGACTGAAGATCTGATTCAAGTGCTCATTGAGATCCGAAAGAATGCACGACACGAAAAAAACTTTGCGCTCTCGGATATGATCCGTGATCGTCTTGAAGAATTGGATATCAAACTGATGGACAGCCCCGAAGGCACGGAGTATAAAATTGTATCGTAGAATTATATTGATATATGGAATCATATGAGTTAGTCCTCCTGACTTCCTTCTTCAATGAGGAACTCTATGATTTGAATATGCACCAAACTAATGTTCCTCTTGGAGAAGAGGGATTAAGGGAGATTGAATCTTTAATATTTTATTAACTGATACATTTCATAATGAGTCTATTACTTTTCCTAACTGATTTTTTTACCTGGTCCGCTGATCCGGTGGCCTTTAGCCTGGGACCACTTGAACCACGTTGGTATGGCATTCTCTTTGCCAGCTCTTTTCTGGTGGGCTTTTGGCTGACACGCAAAATGTTTCTTCATGCCGGACGTGATCCTGAAGAAGTAGATAAACTTTTGACTTATGTTCTTATTGGTACCGTTATTGGTGCTCGATTGGGACACGTGCTCTTTTATGATCCCGGATTTTACTTACGTCACCCGGCCGAAATCTTAAAGATCTGGCATGGCGGTTTGGCCAGTCATGGTGCCGCTATCGGGATTGTCATTGCGATGCACCAGTTTACTAAAAAGTTCAGGGATATGAATTTTATGTGGCTTGCCGATCGTGTGGTCGTGGTTGTAGCAATTGCCGGCGCGTTTATTCGAACTGGTAACTTCATGAACTCCGAAATTGTAGGCCAACCTACTGAAGTGCCGTGGGCTGTCATTTTTACGAAAGTAGATATGCTGCCACGCCACCCGACCCAACTATATGAAGCGCTACTCTGCATTATCGTATTTGGTATATTATGGAAGGTGTATCACGGTTATAAAACAAACCCGCCGGAAGGCTCGCTCTTTGCTCTGTTTCTGGCTACGCTTTTCACCGGACGCTTTTTGCTGGAGTTTACCAAGATGGAGCAGGCCGCATTTGCCGCCGATTGGGTATTTAATATGGGGCAATGGCTGAGCATTCCACTTATTGCCATCGGCATTTGGCTGATGATCAAAAAAGTGAACTGGAGTCGGCCGCCTGCAACCCAACAGCAATAAAAAATTAATTCATCAAACCATTTAAATCATTATGACCTCATTAGATCCTCAGATAAAACAGAATATTGATCATTGGCTGAATGGCAATTACGATGAAGCGACAAAGAATGCCATCCGTCAAAAGATGGATAACGAAGAATACCAAGAGCTGACGGATGCTTTTTATAAGGATCTGGAGTTCGGTACCGGCGGGTTGCGCGGCATTATGGGCATAGGCTCAAACCGGGTTAACAAGTACACCTTTGGGATGGCCACCCAGGGCTACAGCAATTTTTTGAAAGAGAACTATCCCGATGAGCAGATTAAAGTGGTTATTGCGCATGATTGTCGGAATAATTCCGAAGAATTGGCTCAGGTTGTTGCCGATGTGTTTTCGGCCAATGGCATTTATGTATTTCTGTTTGAAGGTTTGCGTCCTACCCCCGAGTTGTCATTCGCTATTCGCGAGTTAGATTGCCACGGTGGGGTAATGCTGACGGCCTCACACAATCCCAAAGAATACAATGGGTACAAAGCTTATGATGAGCACGGCTGCCAGCTGGTGTCGCCGCAGGATAAACAGGTAATGGAGCAGGTGCAGCAGATTGAAGATATCGCTGATGTGAAGTTCGAGGGCAAGGCGGAGAATATTGAAAAAATTGGCAAGGAGATTGATGAAAAATATCTCAATGCCATTTTGGATGTCACGATGTCTCGGGATGCCATCAGTCGACAAAACGATTTGAGTATTGTGTTTTCTCCTATCCACGGTACTTCGGGCGTGCTGGTGCCACCGGCCCTGCAGCGTTGCGGTTTCAACAATGTAACGCTGGTGGAAGAACAGATGACCTACGATGGGAACTTTCCTACCGTTGAGTATCCCAATCCCGAAGAGGAAGAAGCCCTGACGATGGCACTTAACAAGGCTAAAGAAATTGATGCCGAGCTGGTGATGGCCACCGATCCCGATGCGGATCGTGTAGGTATAGCCATCAAGGACAACCACGATGAGTGGGTGCTGCTGAACGGAAACCAAACCGGGGCACTTATCATCAATTATTTGCTGCATGCCTGGAAGAAAGCCGAAAAGCTTGATGGCGACGAATATATCGTCAAAACTATTGTTACGTCTTATCTGATTGATGCCATTGCCGAATACTACGGCGTTGATTGCTACAATACGCTTACCGGTTTTAAATATATCGGTGAACTGATGACCAAGCTCGAAAATGAGAAGCAGTTTATTGCCGGTGGTGAGGAGAGCTACGGCTACCTGATTGGCGATCACGTGCGCGACAAGGATGCTATTGTTTCGATCGTGGTTATTGCCGAGATGGCGGCCTATTATAAAGATCAGGAAACCAGCCTTTTTGATGCACTGCTGGATATTTATCTGGAACATGGTTATTACCGAGAAAAACTTGTTTCGGTATATAAACGTGGCCGAGAGGGTGCCGAGGAGATCAAGGAAATGCTAAGGAATTACCGTGAGAATCCACCTGCAAAACTGGCCGGATCTGAGGTGGTTACCATAAAGGATTATAAGACCCAGATTTCTAAAAATATTAAAACCGGCGAAACGGAAGACATTACGCTTCCCGAGTCGAATGTGCTGCAGTTTTTTACTAAGGATGGTACCATCGTCACGGTACGTCCGTCGGGTACCGAACCCAAGATCAAATTCTACTGCAGTGTGAATACAGATCTGCCCAACCGCACTGCTTTTGATAAAAAGACGGAAGTACTGGAGCAGAAAATGGATACTATCATCAAAGAACTAGCAGAAGAAAACTAAGACATTTTTACTGTTCAATGAGTGATAAGTAAACTGGGAGTTACTTTTTTGAAGACTTTGTAAAACCGATGTGCCACCCTGTTCGCCAGCCGGCGGATCAGGATCTGGAACAAAAATTATGTCAGCAACTCCTGAAGAACGATTGCTTACAGATGCTGAAATAAGTTTAGCATGACATTGAGTGGTTTTACAAAGTGCTCTTGTCACTCATTTCTTTCTTACCTATTTAATTCATTTCTAAATTTAAGTCACTGTTATGGTTTAAATTTCATCCCTATTATCTTCCTCCAACGAATGGATTTGACTATTGGAACAGCTAATAAATTATGCGGATAAAGAACGTTGGATGGTAAAGATGGAAAAAGAGCTTGAAACGATAAAACAATTAAAGCTTCCTTTTACAATATTGGTGAAGCATTATTTTCAGGGCCACCGAATATGCTTGAACAGTTGTTTTAGTAGAAGCGCCAACACCTTGGTTAACCCATAATGTTCGATTATCTGTTTACCCCTGAAGCGGACGTTTTTTTATATGCTCTGATTACGGCCATCGCTACTGGCTTGGGTGCTCTTCCCTTTTTCTTTTTCAAGGATTTAACCAGGAATTGGTTGGGTATCTCCAATGCCATCGCATCGGGATTGATGATTGCCGCCAGTTTTGGGTTGATCTACGAGGGCATTGATCATGATCTATGGTTTACCTTTTACGGAATTATTGTTGGCATTGTCTTTATCATTGGCAGTGAAAAGCTGCTTAACAAGTACGACGATAATTTTTCCATCAAGGATATAGATCAGGCTGATGCTACCAAGATGCTGCTCATTGTCGGTATTATGACGATCCACTCATTTACCGAAGGCGTCAGCGTTGGTGTTTCATTTAGTGGTGGAACCGATCTTGGGCTTTTCATCACTACAGCTATTGCTGTGCATAATATTCCCGAGGGACTTGCCATCAGTCTTGTTTTGATTCCACGAGGAGCAACGCCCTTAAAAGCAGCATGGTGGAGTATCTTTTCCAGCTTGCCCCAACCGTTAATGGCCGTTCCCGCTTTTCTATTTGTTGAAGTGTTCGAAACCTATTTGCCTATGGGACTGGGTTTTGCCGCTGGAGCCATGATATGGATGGTTTTTTCGGAACTCATTCCCGATGCGATGGAAGAAACGGACAGTTCTACTGTTGCCACTGTTATTACTATTTCTATTGCGCTTATGATTATCTTCCAGGTTCTGATTGAATAACCGATTTTAAATTTTATCTTGTACCGGTTTTCAGCGATGATAATTTTAAATTTCTACCGGTTCACCTCATAAAAGACCTCAGAAAATGAAGCACTCACTAACGTATGTACCCAAAATACTGGCTCTGCTCTTTTTAGCTGGAGCCTTCGTTTTTCAGCAGCCTGCATTAGCCCAGGAAAAGCAGGAATACTCAAGCGTTAAAGAAGCACTTTCTAAAAGTGGTCAGCTGAGCGGTTCTAACGGACCCGAAAACATCATCTGGATTGATGACGGTAATCGCTACTCGTACATGTCGTATAATGAAGAAACCGAAAATCGGGAGATTCGTGCCTATGATCCCGCTTCCGGGGATGATGAGCTTATTTTTAACAGCACCGACCATACCTATCCCGAAAGTGATTCTACTTTTGAATATACCTCTTTTCAGTGGTCAGATGACTCAAAATACCTAGTCTTCCAATCTAATTTTCGAGAAATATACCGCCATTCGGGTATTTCTGATTACTACCTGTATTCGGTGCAGGATGAATCCCTCGAGTTGCTCGCAAAAGATGCTCATACGGCTGAACTTTCTCCTGATGGCGATAAGATAGGGTACGAACGTGGTGGTGAATTATTCGTATATCACCTCGATAGCGGCGAAGAGACACAGTTGACCGACAGTGCCAAAGAGAATTTTTATAACGGACGATTCGGCTGGGTGTATGAAGAGGAATTTGGACTTGCCCAGGCATGGTCATGGTCTCCCGACAGTAAAAACATTGCTTATTGGCAAACCGATGAGCGAGATGTCAACATTTTTAAAATGACTAACTACGAAGGACAACATCCTGAATATGATAAAATTCCATATCCCAAGGTGGGCGACGAAAATCCCAAAGTAAAAATTGGGGTTATTAACGTAGAATCTGGTCAACAACAGTGGATGGATACGCCAACGGATGGATACATTCCTCGTATCTACTGGACGGCCGATGAAAACCGGCTGGCGACTGTACACCTTAACCGGGCGCAAAATCACTTGCGGTTATTTTTTAATGACATTTCCGATGGCGACCGACAACTCATTATGGAGGAGCAATCGGATACCTGGATTGATGTTTTTGACTTTTTTGCTGGAATTAATCACTTGTTTTTCTTCCCCGAGGATAGCGAAGAGTTTTTCTGGATTTCTGACCGCAACGGATGGAATCATATCTACCGTTACGACTACGATGGAGAACTCAAAAACCAGGTAACCCAGGGTGAGTGGGAAGTAACATACGTCCACACGGTTGATTATCGCAATAATCGAATTTATTACACCTCTACTGAAGAATCGCCGTTGGAGCGACATCTTTACTCTATCAATTTTAATGGGCGAAATAAAGCTAAGCATACCGAAGCTGAAGGCCGCCACGATATTAGTATGGGCTCGAATGGCAAATATTTTGTCGATCGATATTCAAATACTTCTACGCCCAAGCAGGTGGAACTTTGGAATACGATGAATGGAAAAGTGGAAGTGCTCGAAGATAACGAAGCTGTTTCTGCTTATACCGAAGAGCATGTGTACGCTCCACGCGAACTCTTTTCATTTACAACCGAGGATGGTCAGGAGCTTGACGGTTATATGATTAAACCCATCAATTTTGATGAAGAGAAGCAATATCCCCTTGTCCTTAATATTTATGGCGGACCCGGGGCACAAGGGGTTTATAATCAGTGGGAGACCGACGGATGGAGTCAATACCTGGCCCAGGAAGGCTATGTGGTAGTCAATGTAAACAATCGCGGTAGTGGCGGATATGGATCTGATTTTGAAAAGATGGTCTATAAACAGTTGGGCAAATGGGAGGCCAATGATTTTGTGGAAACGGCCCGGTTTATGGCCGAAAAGGACTGGGTTGATAGCGACCGAATGGCCATCCGCGGACATAGTTATGGGGGATATATGACCACTTATACCATGTTCAATCATCCCGATATTTTTGAGGTGGGTATTGCAACGGCACCCGTTACCGATTGGCGGTTGTATGATAGCATCTATACCGAACGCTATATGGGATTGATTGAAAATAATAATGATGGATACGAGCAGAGTTCATCCATTACTCATGCTGAGAATCTAAACGGTCGCTTGTTGCTATCGCATTCTACGATGGATGAAAATGTGCATGTGCAAAATACCATGCAGCTATTGACTGAACTTACGGGCAACGGTCAGCATGTGGATTTGCAAATATACCCTCCGGGAGCGCACGGAGTAGCATTTAACACGCCAAGCTATTATTTACTGTACACCTCCTACACCGACTTTCTAAATGAACACTTCAAATAGGGTGATACCAGACAGGTATAACACACGGTAACGTTAGGTTGTTATTTTGAATATCCCTCATAATAAAAAAGGCGCGGACGTCCGCGCCTTTTTTGTTGATTAAATGTTTGGCAGTTAGGTAAGGAAGTTTTCGCCGGGTTCGGGAATCCAAACGTCGGTATCGGTAGATTTCTCTGTATATTTCTTGAAGTCTTTGGGATCGCCCGTAAGTGGAGAAAATGTTCCATAGTGAATGGGTACGGCGTAATCCGCTTGTAGTAAATCACAAGCCATTGCTGCTTCTCCGGGACCCATCGTATAATGATCTCCCATAGGTACGGCAACGATGTCTGGTTCATAGAGTTCACCATAGAGTTCCAACTCATAGAAAATATTTGTATCCCCGAGGTGATAAAAGGTAATATCATCATAAAAAGAAATGACCAGGCCGGCCGATTCTCCGGCATAGTCACCCTGAAATGAAGAGCTGTGGTTGGCATCAACTATTGTTACGGAAAAATCATCAAAAGAAACGGTACCTCCTTTATTGAATTCAATGGCCTGATCTTCGTTTAGGCCATGCTTGCTTACCAAAAGTCGCGAAAGTTCTACTTGCGAAACGACCTTGCAACCCGTGTGTTTGGCAATATCGAGCGTGTCGCCAACATGATCTTCATGTCCATGGGTTAACAGAATAAAATCGACGTCATCCTGTTGTTTATACTTATCCGGGGTGGTAGGATTGCCCGATAAAAAAGGATCTACCAATATGGTATAGTCTTCCGGACTGATAAATTTAAAAGCAGAGTGTCCCAACCATTGTGCTTGAACTGAAGTATCCATAGCTGAAATAATTTTTATTTAATGATTATGTGAAATAGTATTGATTATCCGAGATCAATGTGTTATTAATGAGATTCAAAGCGCATAAAAATATGAGGAATTATGAAGATAGATGTTATTCCATTCCAGTTATTATCACAACATTTTATTGCGAATCATTCCGTGCGCTTTTTTGAGCTTATCTAATATTGTATAACTCTTAAAATAATGAGGTTTATCCATGGCAGAACGAATTAAACTGCATCCCGAGACCCCCCATGTAAAACGATTATTTGAGATTGCTGACAAAGTAAAAGATGGGGCGGTTGTGCTCTTTCCTACTGACAGCCAGTACGCGCTCGGTTGCGACTATAAAAACAAAAAAGGGATTGAACGTATTCGAAAAATTAGAGACCTGGGTAAAGATGACCATTTAACGATTTTGTGCGACTCATTATCGGGAACGGCGAAGTTTGCACATATTTCCGATTATAATTTTAAGCTGATGAAGCGGCTGATTCCCGGTCCGTACACCTTTATTTTACCGGCCACCAAAGAAGTGCCCAAGCTGCTGGTACATCCTAAGAAAAAGACCGTAGGCATACGCGTGCCCGATTATCCTATTAGCGAGGGATTACTGCGTGAGGTAGGCAATCCGATGCTGGCAATTACGGCCAAAAAGCCGGAAATGGATGGTGATGACTTAGCCAATTTTGAACGGGAGCCGTTCTTGCGTGAGTTTGATAAGCTGGTAGATCTAACTATTGACAATCAGCAGGATGTACCATCCAAAGAAACGACGATTTTGGATATGACCGATGATAATACTAAAATTTTACGCCGCGGACTCGGAATTGAAAAGGTAGAAGCGGTGTTTGACAGAGAGCGAGAACCTTTAGAAAAAGCTGAATAATCATTTATGAAAATTGCTATAAATACAGGTGGCGGTGATGCCCCCGGCCTCAATGCTGCGATCCGTGCGGCCACGCTGGCAGCGCTGAAAAGAGGTTGGGAGGTGTACGGCATCAAAAACGGGTACGGATCAATATTCACCGATGAGCCTTTTATGAAGTTAGATGCTAAGGCTGTGCAGGGCATTACGATGCAGGGCGGTACTATTTTAGGTACCGCCAATCGTGGTAACCCTTTTGAGATGCCCTATAAAAAAGACGATGGCAGCTGGGGGACCAAAGATGTGTCGGATAAGCTGGTGAAAACCTTCGAGGATTATGGCATAGACGCCTTAGTTGCTATTGGTGGCGATGGATCGATGAATATTGCCAGCAAGCTCATCCAAAAAGGTCTCAATATTGTGGGAGTGCCTAAAACCATTGATAACGATATCTATGGCTGCGATGTCACCCTTGGTTTTGATACGGCTATCGATATTGCAACCGGAGCTATCGACCGCATTACTACTACGGCCGAGTCGCATCAACGGCTGATGGTGGTAGAGGTGATGGGGAGGTATGCCGGGTGGATTGCACTCTATTCTGGTATTGCTGCTTCAGCAGACGTCATACTGATTCCTGAAATCCCGTTTTCCTATGATTCTATCGTGGAAAAAATTAAAGAGCGGGAGTCGAAAGGACGTCACTATACGATGATTGTCGTTGCTGAGGGGGCGACCAGAAAAGACGGTGAAATTGTCACTAAAGGTAAAACTCCGGGACAAGAAGTACAGTTGGGTGGTATTGCTGATCAGGTGGCCAATGAGCTTAGCGAGCGGACAGGCAAAGAGTCACGATCGGTAGTGCTGGGACATCTTCAGCGAGGCGGTTCTCCATCAACGTATGATCGATTGATTTCTCTGCGATTTGGCGCGGCGGCTATCCGGTGCGTGGAAGAACACGACTATAATAAGCTGGTTGTTTTGCAGGATAATAAGTTGACACGTATTCCCATTACCAGTATTGAAGGGAAAATGAAGTCGGTTTCACTGGAAAGTGATACAATGCAAACAGCCCGCGATATTGGTATCTGTTTGGGTGATTAGTATCCCTACAACCATCTGATTAATCTCGTTCCGTAGCTCTGCTGCGGAACGCTAAAGCTACTTTAATTATATGGGACTTTTCGATTCGGTAAAAAATGCGTTTTCTGGAGCTGAAAACAGTGATATCTGGGAGGTGATTACCGATTCATCACAGGTAGCACCAATTATAGAGGCATCCAAAGAAAAGTCACAGCTTATTTATAAGCATAGCCACCGTTGTAGCGTGTGTTTTGTGTCAAAGGGAGCTTTGGAGCAGGCATCCGATGATATTAAGGAGCACGCTGATATGCACTTTGTTAACGTAGTGAATAATCGAAAAGCATCCGATTTGATCGCAACCGAGTTAGATGTCCGTCACGAGTCGCCCCAAGTTATCTTAATTCGTGATGGAGAAGCTATCTGGAACGCATCACATGGCAAAATAAATGCTGATGTTATTTTAGAACATTTGAATTAGCATTTTAGGGTAGGTAGCTAATCCTCAAAAATATTTTTAAACCCCTCATCATACGGTGGTTTTATTATGGCTTCTTCTGTAACTATTCCACTGATGTATGAGTTTGGTGTTATGTCAAAAGCGGGATTATAGGCTTCGGCTTTTTTGGGAGCTATTTGAGAATCACTGTAATTGAGCACCTCTTCCTGATCGCGCTCCTCAATAGAAATTGTATTGCCTTCTTCCATATTCATATCAATGGTGGAGAGTGGCGCAGCTACATAAAAAGGGATGCTATTTTCTTGTGCTAATACAGCAAGGGGATAGGTGCCAATTTTGTTAGCCACGTCACCATTGGCGGCTACACGATCGGCCCCAACCAAAATCATATCTACTTCTCCGCGCTGCATCAATAATCCCGCACTCGAATCGGTAATAATCTTCATGGGGATTTCCGCATTCATCAGCTCCCAGGCAGTAAGGCGTGACCCCTGCAGCAGCGGACGTGTTTCATCCACCCAGACAAATGGTTTTTTGCCTTGGTCATGGGCATGAAAAACGATCGATAGCGCCGTGCCGTACTGCCCGGTAGCCAGGCTTCCGGTATTACAATGCGTTAAAATATTGGCTTTTTTGGATATCAGCTCAACGCCATTTTCCCCAATCCTTTTGCAGATACGCTTGTCTTCATCGTGGATGGTCTTGGCTGTTTGTAGAACGATCTCTTTTATTTCGCTGATCTGTTTATCCTTGTGAGCCCGAATGGTAGATTTGATCCGATCAGTAGCCCATTTGAGGTTTACTGCGGTAGGGCGAGCTCCCTCCAAATATTCTGCTACGCGATCCACTTCTACCATAAAACTTTCGAATGCATTTTCGGGCAGATCTTTAATCCCCAGATACAAACCATAAGCGGCGGCAATACCAATAGCGGGTGCTCCTCTAATACGAAGTTTTTTTATCGCTTCCCACATGCGCCCCACATCACGAATATCGCTATACACTTCGCGTCCGGGCAAGTAGGTTTGATCTAAAATTCGAACGTGATCGTTGCGCCATTCAATCGATTGTATTGCGGTATCAATGCCGTTGTTCATGATATGCAGGGGTTAATGTCGGTGAAATGTACGATACTGATTATGGCAAAAGAAGCTGGATTTTACAACCTTAATATCCTTGCGCGGAGCCGTCGCCCCGTGGATCGGGCGACCCGAACTTCAATGCATCGTCATCAATATAAATGGTATGAGTGCGTCCGATCACGCCCATTTTTTTAAGTTCGTGTCCCATCTCTTCAAGCTTTTTGCGGGTATCGGGACTGATACCATATTCTTCATAGTATAACTCATCCGGCATCCACTGGTGATGGAAGCGGGGAGCGGAATTTGCTTGCTGGGGATCCATTCCGAAAACAGCCATATTGAGAAAGTTATGGAAAGTGCCCGTAATAATTCGTGGACCACCGGCCGCGCCCAACACCATTTTGGTAGAGTCATTGCGAGAGACAATAGTGGGCGACATGCTGCTGAGCATCCGCTTTTTGGGAGCGATGGCATTGGCTTTGCCCTGAATTAATCCAAACATATTGGGTTCATCGGGCTCTGCCGTGAAGTCGTCCATTTCATTATTAAGCAAAAATCCCGCCCCGTCAACGGCTATTTTATTACCAAACGAAGCATTAAGCGTCGTGGTTACCGCTACCGCATTTCCGTTGTCATCAACAATGGAAAAATGGGTTGTTTCTTTGGATTCCTGGTACTCAATGGGATCGCCGTGAGAAATACTTTCGCTGGAGGTTACGGTATCGGCCTGATAGCTCTGCATGCGATCGTGGTTGTAGGCAGAATCCAACAGGCCGGTTTTTGGGATGTCTGCGAAGTCTGGATCACCCAAAAAATGAGCACGATCGGCAAAAGCGCGTCGCATGGCCTCGGTAACGGTGTGGATGTATTCTGCGGAGTTGAATCCCATTTCCTTTAAGTCATATTTTTCAAGCATGGTGGCCATCTGTGCAATAGCAATACTGCCGCTGCTGGGAGGGGGCATCATAAGCAAGTTATAATCATGGAAAGATGCTTCAACGGGATCACGCCACTTGCTTTTATAATTTCGGAGATCGCGGTAGGTAATGATACCGCCAAGATCATCCATGGTATTTACAATACGATCGGCTGTAAGTCCTGAATAAAAGCCGTCACGACCCATACGAGAGATGCGATCCAGCGTTTGCGCCAAATCTTCTTGCACAAACAGATCGCCTTCTTGGTAGGGCATTTTATCCTGTTTGGTAAAATACCGTCGCGAGGTTCGGTACTCTTTAAATTGATCAGCGTAATTGTTGAGATCATCGGCCTGTTTCCAAGTAAGGGGAAATCCTTCGCGCGCCAGTTCTATGGCTGGTTCAATGACCGTTTCCAGTGGCAGGTTGCCGTAACGCTCAAGTGCTTTAATCATACCGTCAACGACGCCGGGCACTCCTGATGCCAGGGCAGAGCGACGACTTAAATCAGGCTGATATTCTCCGTCTTTAATAAACATATCTTTGCTTGCCTGCTCGGGGGCTCGTTCTCTGAAATCAAGCGAGGTTTTGGTTCCGTCGGCCAGCCGAAGCACCATAAAACCGCCTCCACCTATGTTACCAGCACGTGGTTCAGTGACTGCCAGCGCAAACTGTACGGCAACGGCAGCATCAACGGCATTGCCTCCCTTCTTCATAATTTCTTTGCCTATTTGTGACGCATGTTTTTCGGCCGATACAACAACGCCGTTTTCGTATGATTTAGCCCAGCCAACCTGTGAAAAAACAAGCTCGGCCTGGGTGGTAACAATAAATAAGAGTGCAAACAGGAATTGCAGGGTAAAACGCATAGCCAATGATCTGTAATTAAATTTTAAGAGCGTACAAATATAATAAATATAAAGTAGGGTTCATCCGGATTGACACTTTTTTACGGACAATTCTAAAAAAGTGTATTGTTGTTTTTAGGCTCTCGGGTGAAATTCTTTATGTACCTGGTGTAGCAACGAGCGATCAACGTGGGTGTAGATTTCAGTAGTGTTGATGGAGGCATGTCCCAGCATTTCCTGAACCGCCCGCAAATCGGCTCCGCCTTCTAACAGATGCGTGGCAAAAGAGTGGCGAAAGATATGCGGATAGACGTTCTTTTTAATGTCCGCACGTTCTGCTGCGTCGTTGACAATATTCCAGATGCTCATTCGCGAAAGAGGGTTGCCACGTTGACTTAGGAAAACCTTATTTTCGGCTTTCTGAGGATTTTTATCACTCAGGAATTTGGGTCTGACCAACTCGATATAGTGTTCTAATGCAGATTGAGCAAGTTCTCCCACCGGCACTAATCGTTCCTTATTACCCTTGCCAATTACCCGAATAAATCCAATTTCAAAATAGAGGTTGTCCAGCTCTAAGCCTGTGAGTTCGCTTACCCGCATGCCGGTTGCATAAAGCGTTTCAAGAATGGCGGCATTACGGATACCCGCATTGGTTTCTCGGTTCGGTATATCGATAATAGCCTCGACCTCATCCGGATCTAAAACTTCGGGTAAATGTTTTGTTTGTTTCGGCAGGTCTATGAGCTCAGCGGGATTGGCTTCCGCCATACCTTCAACGACGGCAAATTCGTGAAATCCCCGAATGCTCGAAATGTTGCGGGCAACCGAGCTTACCGACAGATCCATTGCGGTCAACTCTTCGAGGTAGTTTTCAATATGTCTCAACTCAATGCCACCGAGATCCGATATTTGCAAGTCGTTGGCAACAAATTTCAGATAGC
Source organism: Bacteroidota bacterium (assembly GCA_051746985.1). Taxonomy (GTDB): domain Bacteria; phylum Bacteroidota; class Rhodothermia; order Balneolales; family Balneolaceae; genus Fodinibius. The sequence continues at coordinate 72,644 of JBNJFP010000002.1, read as the reverse complement.
GTTTTAAATCGTTTTCATAGGATACGACCGAGTTTTCAGAAAGGCTTTTTTCCAGCTTAACAAACTGCAGGTACCGCTGTAATTCTTGCTGAAAGTGCATACATCCTAAGAGTTATAATATTCATCAACTCGAGGCGGCTTATCTGGAGAATCGGGATGATCGGGCATTTCTCCAGCATTTTCCGTTTTTTCAACAGAAACATTTTCAGACTCTTTTGAACCTTCATCCTTTTCATCATCGGGATATTCAACCCTGCTATGATAAATACCTACCAAAATATTCAGGAAGGTCTCTTTAATTGTGCGAATATCCTGAAAGGTAAGAGGCGTTTTACTTAGTTGTCCCTCATTAACTCGTTCATCCACCATCTTGTCAATAAGATTCTCCAACTTTTGGTAATTGGGATCTTTCATAGCCCGCGAGGCTGCTTCAACTCCATCGGCAAGAAGTAAAATGCCCGTTTCCTTACTCTGTGGCAGGGGACCATCATATCGAAAGTCTTTTTCCTTGATCTCTTTTTTACTGCTGTCGGCTTGTTCTTTCGCTTTTTCCCAAAAGAATTTGATAAGCGAAGTACCGTGATGGGTTTTGATAAAGTCAATGATTACATCGGGCAGCCCGTGTTCTTCAGCCACTTTAACCCCATTGGATACGTGCGCTTTAATGACCAGGGCGCTCATGCGGGGTTTTAATTTGTCGTGCTCATTTATTTCAGTCTGATTTTCAGTAAAATAGCCAGGGTTTTCCATCTTGCCTATATCGTGATACAATCCACCTACTCGGCAAAGCAGTCCATTAGCACGGATGGCTCCTGCTGCTGCCTCAGCCAAGTTGGAGACCTGCAGACTATGGTGGAAAGTACCGGGCGCTTTTGTCATCAACTTTTTAAGCAAGGGCAGGTTGGTATCACTGAGTTCTAACAGTGAAAAATCAGTCGTGACTTTAAAGGATTTTTCAAAGAGAAGAATTAACGGATAAGTAAAAAGGATAAACAGGGCATTGATAGCAATATAGAGTACTTCACTTCCAAGGTTACCCCAGCTGTCGAAGGTTGTTGCGCTAAATCCTAATACCACAATAAGGTACGAGGCGAAGACGATACCCGGAGTGGTGAAAAAGAATTGCGATCGTTTTTTAATATCACGCACCGAAAACAAGCCCAAACTACAAGCCACGGTTGTGGCAGTAACAAATTCAAAATTATTGCCGTTGATGAGTCCGGTAAGTAATGCCAGTGTAATGGTCGATAGCAGGCCCACCCTCGAATCAAAAATAATGGTCAAAATAATGGGGGCAATGGCTACGGGAACTATAAAGGGAGAAATATTTTCAAAGTTGTAAACAATAGAGCTGCCGATAATAACCAGTGAAAATGCAATTAATACCAGCAGAAGCATGGCGTTATCCACATAGATGTAACGCCGGTATAGATACAGGTAAAAGAAAAAGATTGTGAGAATGGCGATGATGGCAATAATGTCGCCGCCATATCGGAGCCAGCGCTCCATAGTGCTGGCATTTTGTGCCCGTGCCTCGGCCAAACTTTGTAGCATATTATATTTTTCGCTGGTAACAATATCGCCCCGGCGGATAATCACCTGTCCCTGGGCTACGGCTCCTTTTGAGGTGGAAATCTCATCGAGTGCATCATCAATTCGCGCCTGTGTTTCTTCTTCATTGTGGAGTAGGTTAGCCTGGATCGTTTGCGAAAAAATTTCACTTCCGGCGTTGGCCAATTCTTCATAAAAATTGCGCGAAAGCCGGTATTGGGCATATTCGGTTGCTTCAGGGAGGTCCCGCACATTTACGAGATTCATGGTTTGCTCAGTTCGCTCTTGCAGATCCCTGATGGTTATTTCATCGTTAGAAATATCGTTTTTGTCGAGATCTATAACACCATCATCAAGAACCTCATTTGCAAGTTGCTCAAGCTCTTCCTTAAGGTCCGCTTCGGCATATTGATCGCCATTCCCATTGTTTTGCCCTGATAGTAAATCGTAATTTTCAACAAGAGTTTGCCAGACCGAATCCGATAAGCTTATAGCAGAGTTATTTTTTAGTTCTTCAAAATCAAGACTGTCGCGCTGTGCATTATTACTGTCTTCATCTTTAGCTTGCTGCCAGCGATCATACCCTGTTTTGACAGAAGAGAGCCGTTTAAAAAGAGTGTCTATTTTACCTTGGACAGTGATATTTACATCAGGCCCTCGGTGAAAAATAGGGGGTGTAGTTTCCCGGATAGCCTCGCGTTCTTCTTCAAGCTCCTGATCACTTTTTTGTACCGCAAAGGTAAATGGAGCCGTTAAGTCATCGGCTCTCCACGGTTCACCCACTTTATAGTTGGTGGGTTCTTTGAAGGTGCTTTCGGGTATTGAAAGAATAACAACACCTAAAAACAGGAGCAAAATAAGAGCTCGCAAATAAGGATTATGCTTTAGTGAAGACTCTTCCTCTTGTTGCTTTTTCTTTTCCCCGATTACGGGAGCGCCCTTCTTTTTTTTAGGTGCTAATCCCAATTTTTCAAGAATGCCCATAATAGTTTACTCAGCCTCAGTATTTAGAAACCGTTGAGACATTACATTAGTTAGATATGATATTTGCATAACAAAATTATACCAACCCGAAACCAGATTACCAAACATGTTGTTAAACTTAAATATTAGCCAGCGGCCTATAATTTTTCGTCAATTAATTCAAGAAACGCCTGTTGATTTAATATGGGGATATCCAACTCCTTGGCTTTATCAAATTTACTGCCCGGCGAATCCCCAACCAGCAAGTAGTCGGTATTACCACTTACCGATGACGTAGTCGTTCCGCCATGTTTTTCAATAAGTTGGGTGGCTTCTTTGCGTGTTAACGATGGCAAACTTCCGGTTAGTACAAACTTTTTCCCGTCAAGTTTTTGTGAAGCCTGTTGGTCAGTCTTCATCTCAAAATTGAGTCCATGAGCGCGTAATTTCGCTATAAGTTCTTTATTGTGATCCTGGCTGAAGAATTCAACAACCGATGCCGCAATTTTAGGTCCGATGGAATCAATATCTTCAATCGTTTCTTTGTCTGCCTTCATCAACGCATCCATCGTAGAAAAAGCATGTGCCAGATCACGAGCAACAGTCTTGCCAACAAAGCGAATGCCCATCGCATAAATGACGCGATCAAGAGGCTGCGACTTGCTTTTTTCAATAGCATCCAGCAGATTTTGCGCACTTTTTTCGGCCATGCGTTCCAGGGGCAGTAGCTGCTCTGTCGATAGCTCATATAAATCGGCATAATTGCTGATTAAATTTTCTGTAACCAGCTGATCAACAACCGCTTCGCCCAGTCCATCAATATCCATGGCATCACGCGAAGCAAAATGTTCGATACGCTGTCGAATCTGTGGCGGACATTCGGGGTTGATACAGCGCCAGTCCACATCTTCGCCCAGCTTTATGAGTTTTTGTCCACAGGCGGGACACTGCTCCGGCATGTGGAAAGATGGGGAACGATCCTCACGATCAGGATTTACAACACTTACTACCTGGGGGATAATTTCTCCTGCTTTTTCAACCACCACGCGATCACCAATACGAATATCTTTGCGGTGGATTTCATCTTCGTTATGCAGTGAGGCCCGTTTTACCGTGGTCCCCGCAAGCTCTACCGCTTTAAGTTCGGCCACTGGTGTAATTTTGCCAAGCCGCCCGACCTGCAGGGTAATATCCTCAAGAACGGTGGTAGCCTGTTGTGCTTCAAATTTGTAGGCGATGGCCCAGCGGGGAGCTTTCGAAGTGGTGCCGAGCGTCTCACGGTATTGTTCTTCATTAACTTTGATTACAACTCCATCAGTCTCGTAGGCAAGGTTTTGTCGGAGCTCTTCCCAATCCGCAATTTTTTGGTGGACTTCATCGATGGTGGAGCACTGTTTGTAATGTTTGCAAACGGGAAGCCCATATTGGTCAAGAAGTTCCATTTTTCTAAACTGTGTGATAGGCTCCTGACCATCTTCGGTGAGCAAATCAAAGCCGAAAAAACGAATGGGGCGTCGGGCTACTTCCCGAGGATCTTGCATCTTTAGTGAGCCGGCAGTGGAATTACGAGGATTGGCAAAAGCGTTTAGTCCCTGCTGTTCGCGATGTTCGTTCATACGAACAAAGGCTTCCCGTTCCATGTAGGCCTCACCGCGAACTTCTACCACTGCAGGATAATCCCCTTTAAGATGCAAGGGGATATCTTTAATAGTTTTGATATTACGGGTAATGTCGTCGCCGCGTTCCCCATCGCCCCGAGTAGCTCCCAATACGAGCTCTCCATGTTCATAACGAAGTCGTATAGCGGCACCATCAAACTTTAGCTCAACCAAGTAGGTAAAATCGTTATGGCCAAGCAGATCACGCACCCTGCGATCAAAATCATTAAGTTCGTCTTCGTTGTAGGTGTTGTCGAGGCTTAACAGCGGGGTGGGATGCTCGACGGTTTTAAACTCGCTGCTCGGTTCGCCTCCGACGCGCTGAGTTGGAGAGGCGGGATCACTTAATTCATACTGCTCTTCCAACTGTTTCAGCTCGGCCAGATAAAGGTCGAACTCTTTATCCGAAATAAAAGGTTGAGCTTCTTGGTAGTAGGCTTTGTTGGCTTTTTCAAGAAGTTCGCGCAATTCTTGAACGCGATCCATAGCCTGTTGTTTGTCCATCTTAGGTGCTTAAATCAATTAAAGGTTGGACGCTCTCTGATTAAAGAAGGAGGTGGGGCATCGATGGGAAGCGAGTCGGGAGCAGCTTGGAGCCAGCGATCATCGTCTTCAAAATAAGATCGTGTAATTTCTAACAGGCGGGTATCAGCATTGTAAAACGCTTCGCGGGGATCTTCAATAGGGTGTCCGTTAAGAAGTAACACCATTCGACTGTATTGACCCCGAATACGAATTTCATTAACAAAATTGAAGCGCAGTGCTTCGCCCTCTTCAACCCAATAGGGATTAATGTCATCTGAGATGTCGGTATAAACCCGCACCGGCTCCAACTGTCCATATGCTGCGTAAATAACAATCGATAGCGTATCGGGTAATTCGGTGAGGTTCTCGTTCTCCACTTCATCAGTTACAACCGTATTCCCTTGATTGAGGGTATCACCTTCTTCAGGGGATGCAATATTCAGCTCCAGAGAGTCAGTACTTAAATTTTCGGTAGAAGATTCTTGCTGGCGCTGCTCTTCTGTTGAGGTGGCATCAGGATTGGTGGCAACTTCCGTATCGGAAGTATCGGCATCATAAAAGAAGAAAAATCCACCCACTATTGCTGCAAGAATTACCAATGTAATTAGGCTTGCCCATGTTCGTGATCCTACTGATTTAAGCGGCTGAAACCTTCGTCCCATATCGGCCCAGTCAACTGATTGCACATCGGGGTGATCCTCACGAGCTCCTACAGCCGGGGAAGACGCTTGTTGCGACTGATTAAATTCCGGGGAATGGTCATGCACCATCTCATCTTTTTCTTCATCCGATGGCTCTTGTTCAGCCTCCTGCTCTTTGTCCTCGGCCCCCTCATCAAACTCAAAGGATTTTTTTGGTTTCTCTTTTAAAAGACTTTGCAGTGAGCCGCCGTACTCACCTTTTTCAACCTTGTCGAGGGCATACACAATCTGCTTTTCATCTATAGATAAGGCTTTAGCATAACTACGAACGAAACTGCGTATGTAAGTAGTATTCTCATTGATCTCAGTAAAGATAGAGCCATTCTCAATTGACTCAATAATACGATTGGGTATTTTCGTATCTTCATGAACTTCTTCGAGCGTAAGCCCTTGCTCTTTACGAATTCGAGCCAGGTCTTTTCCGAGTGATGCCATAGATAATATTGTGGATTAGTAGTGGCAGACCGTTATTACGGCGTATAATCTAAACAAATATAGCGGTTGCTGAAAATTTTTTACAGAATGACCAAATGGATTGTAAGGATCACACCTTATAACCGATCTTACCTACAAAAATTATATCTTAATGAGAGAAATAAAAACGGTTTTACGTAGCTTTAAGCAGATTGTCTTTCCCAATGTATGCGTGTGTTGCGGACGGGAAAATACCCAGCGCAAGCATCAATTATGTTCTTTTTGTCTGGAGGATCGTTTTGAGGATGCCAATCCCGAAAATAAAAGGGCGTCTTCCGATTCACTTTTGCCCGAGGAAATTATTATCCAGCATGCTCTTTGGAAGTTTGATAAAGGTGGGGATTTACAAAACTTAATGCATCAGCTGAAGTATGAGCGGCTTACCATGGTAGGGGTTGATTTGGGACGTAAGTTGGGGCAACGTATTAAGGCGCACCCGGCAATAACGAATTTGATAACTAATCATAAGGCGGTGATTGTGCCTGTTCCACTACATTACCTAAAGTTTCGGTACAGGGGGTTTAATCAGGCTTTTAAATTGGCACAGGGGTTTAAGGAGGTATGGAAAGAAATACCTATTTGTGAGGTAGGCGATATCGTTCGGACGAAAAATACCCGATCGCAAACGGGATTCACACTTGAGAAACGCCTTAAAAACATGCAAAAAGCTTTTATGGTTAAAAATAAGAAAGTACTTGAGAATAAGCTGTGCCTTATCATTGATGATGTCTTTACCACCGGAGCCACAACGTTTGAGTTGGCAGAAACGTTACGAAATGGTGGCTCAGGCCCCGTTATTATTTTAACGATAGCACAGGCCTAAATAATCGCACAGAAAATTCGTTTTTTGCCAAAAGAAGGATATTTTTCAGTCTATGAATAACAGAGATTCCAGAACACAGAATATTTTTCTCGAAACACAGCTGGGTATTGTAACACGCACCGGCGACTGGTTTCATATAACATCGGAACAAATCAAAGATTTTGTACCCGGGTTGTTAGACAAACGTCCGCTTGATAAGCTTGTTGATGAGGCTATTGCATGGGTTCGCAGCGCCGACAGCCTGGCATTAACAATATTGTTGGTACTGCTTTTGGTGGTGCACCCGCTATTTGCAGCAGTCATTGCCATCGCATTTCATTTTTTCTGGTATCGTCTTAAAAGTGCATTTGTAACCATATACCTCGGCAAGGTGCTAAAATTGCTAAACTCTGACGGATACCTGCTAATTACCTCGCTGGTAATAATTAGTGCCGTTGGGATGGTTGGAAATTATTTAGCCGCCGGGGTAGGACTGGTATTTTTCTTTTTGATGAAATTGGGACTGTTAAAACGTTTATGGGATTACCTTGACCAAGGCACGGATAAGAAATTAACGTTGAATGATCGTGTGTTTAAGATGATTTTAGTAAAGTACGGGATGCACTATAATTTACAGCCTTCAGAAGTTCAACAGATGGAAGATACGTTTGTTGAGTTGGCTACAAGTCGAAAAAAGGGTGGTAATTGAGGTGGGATTGACCAACATATATTTGGCTCGTCACGGGGAAACTGAGTACAATCGAAAAAATCACATTCAGGGGCGCGGAATTGATGCTCCCTTAAATGATACCGGCACCAGACAGGCTCGGGCTATTGCGCACTATTTAAATGATATTTCCTTTCACCGGATTGTTAGTAGTAATTTGAAAAGGTCGCAACAAACGGCTCGCGTTATTGCCAACTCTTTTGGGTTGGTGGTGGAATCGCACCCCGAACTTGATGAGATGAATTTCGGAGTTTTGGAGGGTCGGCCAATCTCAGAGATCAAAACACAGCTGCAGGATCTGCACACGCGATGGAAGTCGGGTGAGATTGATTACGCTATAGAACAAGGGGAAAGTCCCAAACTTGTGCTGGAACGTGCCCAAAACCGTGCTGACCAAATTATCCGAAAGAATAAATCAACCAACCTGCTTTTTGTGCTTCATGGACGCTTGTTGCGTATCCTGTTGTCGGATTGGCTGAACTACGGATTAGCAAATATGCACCAAATTCCACACAGCAACGGTGCGTTATATCATCTGCAGTGGAATGGAACTGGTTTTGAGGATGTATATCTGAATAAAACGGATCACCTGACGACAGAATACTTTCAGCAAGTGACTGTATCCTAAATATTTAAAACAGATTAATTTATTTGAACGCCTATGAGTGAAAAGGTACGAAACATGTTTGCCGATATTGCCGATGATTACGATCGGGTTAATAATATTTTGTCATTTGGCATCCATCATATCTGGCGGTCGCAAACGGTAGAACTTAGCGAAGCCAAACTGGGCGATCGTGTGCTGGATTGTGCCACGGGAACGGGGGATCTGGCGCTGGAATTTAAAGAAGCTGTTGGTGATGAGGGCTATGTGTTGGGAACCGATTTTTGCGCAGAAATGATTGAGCATGCCCCCGCCAAGGCTGATGAGCATGGCCTGGTTGTAGATTTTGAGGTAGCGGATGCCATGAATTTGCCATACGATGATAATGAGTTCGATATTTCAAGTATTGCTTTCGGCATCCGCAATGTGGATGACCCGGTGAAAGCTCTTCAAGAGATGGCGCGTGTCGTAAAGCCGGGCGGAAAAGTAGTAGTGCTGGAATTTGGTCAGCCCAAGGGCTTGCTTAAATATCCCTATGAATTATATAGCCAATATATTATGCCTACATTGGGAGGGTGGATAAGTGGTAATAAAGAGGCCTACACCTATTTGCCTCGAACAAGTGCCGAATTTCCGGCTGGGAATGCTTTTATTGGCTTGATGGAAGAGGCTGAATCTTTTTCATCCCAAAAACATACAAAGCTAACGGGCGGAATTGCTTATATATATGTAGGCACCGTGCAATAAATCTCCTATATTAACACACATTTTTAAAAATATTACGAGACCATGGATCAATTAACTATTGATGAAATCAAGCAGCTAATTCCACATCGGTATCCTTTTTTACTTGTCGATCGCGTATTGGAAGTAGAAGAGGGGCGAATCCTATCATTAAAAAATGTAACAGCAAACGAGGAATTTTTTAATGGACACTTCCCCAAGCGGCCCATCATGCCGGGCGTGCTGCAGGTTGAGGCTTTGGCCCAAAGTGGGTGCCTGATGCTGATGCATTCCCACATTGATAATCCCGAGGATTATATTCCGGTATTTACGGGGATTAATAAGGCTAAATTTCGAAAGTCTGTAGTACCGGGAGACCAACTCAAAATGGAGGTAAAGCTCGTTAAAGAGAAACGAAATTTTTATAATATGACAGCCGAAGCGCGTGTGGGTGATAAGGTTGTTTGTGAGCTGGATGCAACGGCTGCCATAGTTCCAAGTGAAAATTAAATGAGTACTCAGCAAACTTCTAATCGTCCCAAAAAGGTAACTACCCAAACGGTGGTTGAGATGAAGCAGCAATCTGAGAAGATTAGCATGCTTACCGCCTATGACTATACGATGGCACGGATTGTGGACCAGGCTGGTATTGATGTGATTTTGGTGGGCGATTCTGCCAGTAATGTGATGGCGGGATATGAAACGACCGTGCCTATGACGATGGACCACATGATTTATCACGCTTCGTGCGTCGTTCGTGGGGTAGAAACAGCACTTGTTATTGCTGATTTGCCGTTTATGAGTTACCAGGTTACAGCCGAAGAAGCTCTTGAAAATGCGGGACGCATGATGAAGGAAGCTGGTGTACATGGGGTAAAACTTGAAGGGGGCAAGCCCGTTGTTAAAACGATTGCTAAAATTGTTGAAGCAGGCATTCCGGTGATGGGTCACCTTGGGCTTACCCCACAAAGTATTTATAAATTTGGTACCTATAAAGTGCGGGCTACCGAACAGTCGGAAGCTAATCAGCTGGTAGAAGACGCTAAACGATTAGAAGAGGCTGGCTGTTTTTCTATTGTGTTGGAGAAAATTCCGGCAGAGCTGGCGACAAAAGTGACGTCGGCGATCTCAATCCCCACCATTGGAATTGGGGCTGGCGCTCAATGCGACGGTCAGGTGCTGGTGGCTCATGATATGCTGGGGTTGAACAAGGAGTTTAAACCGCGATTTTTGCGTCGCTATGCTGATATGCACTCGGATATGACAGCGGCCGTGCAGCAATATATTTCCGATATACGATCCGGGGATTTTCCGAATGAAAATGAGCAATACGATTAAGCACGTTTATTTATGAGCACATCTGATAACAATCCGGTAATTTTAGTTTGCAACGACGATGGAATCTTTTCTCCGGGCATTCGCGCCCTTGCGCAAGTAGCCGATGAATTTGGGGATGTGGAAATTATCGCCCCCGACCGGCAGCAAAGTGCAGTGGGGCACGCCGTTACGGTCAACACCCCCCTGCGATCACGGGCATTTCAGATTGATGGGCGCTTTAACGGTCAGGCCGTTACGGGAACTCCCGCCGATTCCGTAAAGCTGGCTCATGACCAGCTTATGAAACGTAAACCCGACTTGGTAGTTAGCGGCATCAATCACGGGAGCAATGCCGGAATTAATATTTTGTATTCGGGTACGGTGAGTGCTGCGACGGAGGGAACCATTCTTGGTTATCCGTCAATAGCTGTAAGTTGCACTGATTATGATGAAGATGCAGATCTCTCGGGAGCGAAAGACGCTGCACGCAAGGTAATTGGCTATGTATTAAGTGAAGGGTTGCCCAAAGGGGTGACGATGAATCTAAATGTTCCGGCCGGACCGCTGAAAGGAATCAAGTGGGCCCGACAGGCCAATAGCCGGTATGTAGAAGAATTTGAGGGACGGGTGGATCCTAATAACCGATCGTATTACTGGATGACCGGTAAGCTGGAGTTGCTGGATGAGGGGGAGGATCTTGATGTGAACGTCCTCGAAAAAGGGTACGCTTCGTTGACCCCCATCCAATATGACATGACGGCCTATAATTTACTGAAGCAAAAAGAAGGAATTGAACTGTAAGTCGATGAGGGCGAAGATTTTTTCTGGTCAGTTATGGAGATATAGTTAATGGCCTTTTGCTTCTAACATTTTAGCCACACTAATCCAAAAGGCGTTATATAAGTTTTCGCGGCCATTTTTTACACGCAAGTTCATCTGCTCAAGGTGTGAAAGATTCGACGTCTCAATATGCTCGCCCCATTTGGCGCTTTCAACCGATACCATTCCATCATTGGGACCTTCAAGATCAAAAATGTGCTTGTTCTGGTAGCGTGCAATTACACGTATGGGTTGACTGGTGCCTTTGCCAACGGCCGAGGTATAGGAATAATAGGGAATACCATTGACATTTGGGGTCTGGGGATTAAAAACCTCAGTGACATATTCGCGGGTTAGTTGCGCTGCAGATCCTACTGAATCGCTTTTGGTATATGGGTAAATCCGATCTCCCATCCAATCCAAAAAATCACCCAATTTGTCACGGATAGCGTCTGGCGTTTTGAGGGTAAGCTCGGCCAAGCTTGTACCCCGGTGTGGAGTGCTTATAGTAGTAAAGGAGGCCACCCTGTTTGCAATTCCTAAATTAGAAAGAGCAAAACGAATGTCAAGCCCCCCCATGCTGTGCGCAATAATATTAACTTTTTGTCCGGGGATATTTTCGGTGAGCTCCTCAATAAGTTTTACCCATCCCTCGGCACGGGTTTCAATTTTTGCATAAGGTACAATGTTGGGGGCAAAAGTGAGCACATTATGCGAGCGCAAAAGCAAAGCTACATCGTAAAGGGGAGAGGGTTTTACAAGAGAGGCAATGGCACCGTAACCGTGGCAAAGCAAAATAGGATGGTTGAGCCTGATGATTTCCGGTTCTGGAAATTCATTCAGTTCAAATCGTTTTAGCCATTTGTCTGTATCGAGTCGTTCAATCATCTTTGGTGTTCAGTTTTGGTGGAGAAACAATATTAATCCCCGCCTTTTTTAAATCCGGCAGTTTTTCTTTTAGCCATTGTACGGTATTGGCATTACCCGTTATTAACGCGGTATGGGAGTTATTGTTTTTCTGTAATATTTTCAGCTCATCAAAAAATGATTTTTTCCCAATTTCTTCATGTAACAATAGTGCATTGTTTGCAGTGATGAAAGTGATGTCTGAAAATGAACCCAGTGAAGAAATCTCTTCCTTGGTTTGCAGGGCCAGCAAGGCGGTATTTGGGGATAAGTCTTGCAGCCTGTTAAGGCGTTCGGTGGCCGCATCGGGATTTGTTTTAATGAGGTCTTTGCCATTCTTGTTTTGCATCCAAAAGAGGACAGGCGTATATCGTCCGTTGAGCTCCTCTTTTACATCCTGTATTTCCATCGGCTGATCTATTTTTATGACCAGCGGTATAGGCTCTCCCAGCGAAGCAAGGTCAGAAAGTGTTTGATCGCTGGGAACTTCCTCAAAAGCCATTAAAATGCTGATATTACTTTTCTGTAATGTTAACTCCGGATCGGTTTGTAACGAGATTGTACGGATAACTGCATCACGGTAGCTTAGCTGAATATTTACATCTTGCTCTGGGAAAGTAACCCGGGCAGGGGTATTAATATTATAGGAATGTAAAAGCTGGTTTAGCTCGGCATGGAATTGGGTTTTGGAGAATCCGTAGGGTACGCCAACATGGTATGTTTTGCGGATGAAGTTTGAATCGACCGGGGTGCTTGAAACAGAAACTTGGTCGTTGCCGACGTTGAAATCAGCAAGGTGATTTTGGATAAGAGAGTCGGCCTGTGCCAGTGATTCGATATTTTTTGGGGAAGTGGATGAAGTATCAAGCAGCATATATCCACTTATAAAACAGGAGACCAGTAACAGTACTACTATAAGCTTTTTTTTCTTTTGTTCCTTCAAGCCAGTTGTCGATATTGGGTTGGCATTTTAGCCGTCTAATAATAGGTGTTATTCCATTGTAAATCTATCAATAATTTGTTCCATTCGCCGAATTAACATGTGGATTTTTAATTTTGATCAGCATTAAATAATGTCATATACCGTCGAGTTGGTTCAGTCTTCGCAGCAGGTTGATGCCTTTCACCAGTTGCCCTTCCGCATTTATGGAGATTATCCACAGTGGTCGCCTCCGTTTCGTTTTGAAATTGAGGGTATCTTTAATCCCCAGGAAAATGCCTTTTTTGAAAAAGGAGAGTGCGAGCGTTATTTGGTGAAAGAGCACAAGAGGGTGGTGGGGCGTTTTGCTGTGATGAATACGCCTGAACGCGATAAGGTGCTTGATCCGCCGATGGGGGGGATCGGATTTATTGAGATGGAAAACGATACAGCATTGGCCCAAACGATCATCGACTTTGCCCAGCAGTGGCATCGCAAGCGTGGATATAGCGCTATGCGAGGGCCCATCAATTTTGGTGAAAATGACACCTACTGGGGATTGCTGGTCGAAAACTATGATGAACCACCCATCTATGGCATGTTTTACCATGCGCCATACTATAAAGATCTTTTGGAGCAGACCGGAGCCGAAAAACTTGACGATCACTGGAGTTACAAGCGAGACTTTGCAGAGCCCATCCCCGAGCGGATGCAGCGTATTACCGATCGCATTGAAAGTCGCGATGGAGTAACACTGCGTCCAATTGATAAAAAAAATATCTACCGGGATGCTGAGTACATCCGTCAGATCTACAACGATGCCTGGAGTAATCAGGATATCGTGGAGCGAGAAGAAGAATTTACTGAGCTCACCCAAGATACGGTTCAGGGGATGATCGAAAAGTTGAAGCCGGTACTTGTTCCCGAAAGCGTGCTTATCGCTTTTGTGGATGGAGAACCAGCATCATTTGTCGTTTGCGTGCCCGACCTCAATGAGATATCCAAAGAAACGGGGGGACGGTTACGCTGGTGGCATTATCCCAAATTGCTGTGGTTTAAACGACGTGCCAAACACTTGCGTACTCTTGTTTTTGGGACCCGCCCAAAGTTTCGAAAAATGGGATTGGAAGCTTTGACCTTTACGCGAGGCATTCAATACACAAAAGAAGCTGTACCCTCATTACAATATTTAGAGGGTGCATGGGTTAGCGAGGGAAATTGGTTGATGCAGCGTAGCCTTGAAGCGTTGGGCTGTTATCACCACAAAACCCACCGAACATATAAATGGGAGTTTTGAATTAGTTCACAAAGCTTGAATAATAAGTTTTCTTCAGTTACTCTTAGCTCTAAGAAAAGAGAAGCTAAAATCATTTATGGATCAGTCATTATTTAATTTGAATCCCAATCCTGTGCTCATTTATGATAAGGATTCGCTTGAGGTGCTGGATGGAAATGAGGCTTTTTTGGAAAAATACGGCTATAGCAAGGAGCAGCTGCGGGAGCTAACACTTTATGATATTCGTCCGAAAGAGGCTTATGATGAATTTGAAAAAGAACTAAACAGACGTCCCAGTGGTGAAGCTTATCAAACGAAGGTGGTTCGGCATTGCACGAGGGACGGCACGGTATTTTATGTGACGGTGGATTCTCATCCCTATGAAAATGGGTACGAAAACGCCCGGATGGCTTTTATCCATGATGTGACCGATCGGGTTTGCGCCGAGCAGGAAGCAAAGCGAGCGTATCAGGAGTTGTATCACCATGTGCATCACAGTCCATTGGCAATGATTAAATGGGATGAGAATTATGAGATTATTGAGTGGTCGGATCGTGCAGAAGAAATTACGGGCTACACCGAAGAGGAGGTATTAGGACGTAAGCCCGATTATTTTCGTTTCTATGAAGATGGTATTGAGAGTGTTACAAATGACATGTTTCAACTTGTCTCGGGTCAGGCAGATCGTTCTAACTTCGAAGTACGATTATACCACAAGAAGGGGCAGTTGATTGATTTAAATATTCATTCATCGGTTTTGAGGGATGAAGACAGAAACATGGTCTCGGTATTGACATTTATTGAAGATGTGACCGAAAAGAAACAAACCGAAATTCGTTATCAGCGCCTCTTTGAGAATGCGAATGATGGCATTTTTATTATGAACAATGCCGAGTTTATTGAGTGTAATGAAAAAGTGTTAAATATATATGGATTGGATTCCAAGGACAGTATTTTAGGAAAGTCGCCAGCCGATTTTTCCCCGGAATATCAGCCCGATGGACAATTATCAGAAAAGAAGGCACGAAAAAGAATACAGCATGCCCTGGAGGGCACGCCACAGGTTTTTGAATGGCGGCATGAGCGATTAGATGGCACCCCCGTTGATGTAGAAGTAAGTTTGAATCGGCTGGTAATGGGCGAAGAGGTTTTCGTGCAGGCTATTATCCGTGATTTAACCGAGCAGAAAAAAGCACAGGAGCAGCTCCGCAAAAACGAAGTTTTGTTTCGTAAGTTATTTCTAAAAGCACCGGGCGCCATGGTGATGATTGATCCGCAAAATAAAGTTAAAAAGGTCAATAAAAGTTTCGAGGAACTGTTCGGATATTCCGAGCAAGAGCTGTTGGACAAAGATATTGATCAGATTATCGTAGGCAAGGGGGATGATCAGGTTGTACCACGCATGCCGGACAAAGGGTTTAGAGAAGATAAATTCTATACCGATATCATTCGATATACGAAAGAAGGCAAAAAGTTAAATCTGTTACTCGGGGCCATCCCGGTGTATTTGGATGGGGAGCCCATAGCGGGTTTCGGGATCTATGTAGATGTTACCGAGCAGAAAAGATATGAGGAGCAGCTGCATCAATCTATCAAAGAGAAGCAGGTCTTGCTGGAAGAGATACATCATCGGGTCAAAAACAATTTGGCGATTATTTCGGGGATGCTACAGCTACAGGCCTTTGAGGCTAAGAACCAAGCGATTAAAAATGCGTTGAACGATGGGCAGCTTCGCATTCAATCCATTGGCATTGTCCACGAACTACTTTATCAGTCAGAAGATTTTATAGATATCTCTTTTGAGGAATATATCACCAAATTGATCAAAACCATCCGAAACACCTTACCCTTCGATCATCAACATATTAATATTGAGGTTAATACAGGCAACGTATTATTGGATATCAACCAAGCGATCCCCAGTGCCATTTTGATTAATGAGCTGGTTACAAATGCCTATAAACACGCTTTTAATGACCGGGAATCCGGCACCATAGAAATTTTATTGAAAGAAGAGAGGCAAAAAATCGACATCATTGTCCGCGATAATGGCTGTGGACTTCCTGCAGGTTTTACGATTGAAGAACAGGCATCTATTGGCATGAACTTGATTCAAACCCTAACCGACCAGCTGGAAGGCGATTTAACCTACAACTCCGAGAATGGGACCGAATTTTGTATCCGATTTCAGAAAAGCAAAAAACGAGGCAGTGGAAATTTATATTTGGTAGAAGAAGGTCTTAATCAATAGATCTTTAAGAAAATATATGTAGTAAAATTTCTTGAGCAAGATCTTTTTTAAGCCCTTCAAACTGATGGCTGCTGTTTTGGCTAAGCAGATGCACTTTGTTTGTGTCGGATTGGAACCCAGCTTCATCATCAGTAAGGGTATTTGCCACAATCCAGTCAGCTTTTTTCTGCTCAAGTTTTGCTGTAGCATTCTTGATGAGGTTTTCGGTCTCCATCGCAAAACCGATAAGCACTTGCCCCTCTTCTTTACGATCCCCAAGCCAGGCTAAAATATCAGGAGTCTTTTCAAGGTCAATCGAAGATGATGCGCTATCCTTTTTTACTTTGTGAGCATGACTTTGTGATGGTGTAAAATCGGAAACTGCAGCGGCCATAATAATAATATCGGCATCGGTATGATTTTTTACCTGCTCAAAAAGCTCCTGCGTTGATTCAATCTCTATGGTGGTAATTCCGGCCGGTTTATCCAATGAAACAGGGCCGTGGATTAGGGTTACATCGGCCCCTAATTTTTGGGCGGCTTCGGCCATGGCGAAACCCATTTTACCCGAGCTGGGATTCGAGATAAATCGAACCGGATCGATATGTTCTCGGGTAGGTCCGGCGGTAACGACTACTTTTTTGCCAGCTAATGGTCCGTTAGCCCGATTTTTCTGAATAATTTGCAAACTTTTATTCAGGATCGTTTCAGCTTCAGGCAGACGTCCTTTCCCTTCAAGACCACTGGCCAGATATCCTTCTTCGGGTTCCAATAGGTGATATCCAAACTGTTCAACAGCGTCTAAATTTCTCTGAACAGCCGGAGCTTCATACATTTCTCCGTCCATCGTAGGACAAATAAGAAGAGGACAGCGAGCCGCCAAGACGGTTGAGGTTAACATATTATCAGACAACCCATGCGCAATTTTAGCTAAGGTATTGGCTGTACAGGGAGCAATGACAAAAAGGTCAGCCCATTCGCCCCACGAGATATGTTGAGTCCATGTTTGAGTAGCCGCCTCGTTTTCTTGGAAAACATCTACCGCAATGGGATGTTTTGAGAGAGAGGAAAAGGTTTCAACACCTATAAATTTGGTGGCAGCGGGGGTCATAGTAACACGTACGTCGGCCCCCATTTTTTGATAGGCACGTAAAAGAAAAGCAGCCTTATAGGCTGCTATTCCTCCTGTAACACCTAATATTATCCGCTTGCCGGATAACATAAATTACTCTTCGTCTTGTGGATAACGGAAATAAATTTCCCCGCGACTCATTTCTTCTACAGAACGCTGGGTAGCATGGGGAAGCTTCTCAAATTCCTTTGAGATATTTTCCTGCTCCTCGTTAAAGGAAAATTCATCGTCATCCTCAAAACCTTCAAAATATTTTAGTTTTTCATCAAGCTGAAGCTTTTCCTGGGCTGCAATCTGGCGGGCCCGCTTCGACATAATTGAAATCAGTTCATACTGATTTCCAGTGTCCTGATTCAGCTTTTCAATATCTAATGTTTTAATACCCATGTTATAATACAGCTTTTAATCGGTGATAAAGGGTTCTATAATATTCTTGACTTCTGCATAGGCTTCTTCAAGATCGTCATTAACAACAGAATAATCGAAGCGATCGGCATATTTCATTTCCACTTCTGCGCGTTCAAGTCGCTTTTGAAGCGAATGTTCTGTTTCACTGCCACGATTTGAGAGTCTCTTTTTGAGCTCCTTCATCGAGGGTGGTTCAACAAAGATGGAAATGGCATCCGAGTTGTAGAGCTTTTGAACATTCAGGGCTCCTTTCACTTCGATATCAAGCAGTGGAAAATAGCCAGATTCCACCAGTTTATCAACTTCAGATCGCAGGGTCCCGTAGCGATTTCCGCTGTAATGCTCCCATTCGAGAAACTCCTCATTATCGATTCTTTTGTCGAACTCTTCGTCGGATAAAAAGTAGTAATCCTGTCCATCTTTTTCGTCTTTGCGGGGACTTCTGGTTGTGGCAGAAACGGAAAATCGGATTTTGGGATATTCTTTCAACAGCCGTTGGGCTATGGTTGTTTTACCCGCCCCGCTGGGCGCTACGATGACAATAACTTTACCGGGAGTTCGCTTATTACTCAACGTTTTGTACCTGTTCTCTGATTTTTTCTAAACTTTCCTTGGCTTTGACAATATACTGCGAAATTTCCGAGTCGTTGGCTTTAGAGCCAATGGTATTAATCTCTCGGTTGATCTCCTGGCTCAAAAAGTTGAGACGACGTCCTACAGAATTATCGTTATTGACGGCCTCTCGGAAAAACTTAATGTGAGATTGTGTTCGGACTATTTCTTCGGTTATATCCATCTTGTCAACCAAAACCGCCACTTCCATTTCCAACCGGTCGGCGTCTATCTTATCGCTGTCAATTAGTTCATTTACGCGCTCGATCAGGTCTTCTTTAATCTCTTTGGAGCGGCCATCCACTTTATCCATCACGATATTCAGCATCTCCTCAATATGGTCAATACGCTGATTGAGATCATTTTCAAGCTGTGTACCTTCTTGCAGGCGCATGCTTTTGAGCTCTTCAGCCCCTTTGTCAATCGCAATTCTTGTAAGATCCCAAATCTGTTTTATGGTCTTTTCATCATCTTCACGCGTCTCAAAAATATCGTTGAACTGCAGAAATGTTTTCAGCGTTACCGGTTCTTCAATGCCAGCAGCCTCCCGAAGTTCATTGAGCATCTTTTTGTAACCCTGCACCAGATTTCTGTTAAATGTGACTTCCGGTTCGCCGGTATCGGATTTGTCAACACGGACAGAAACATTGACTTTGCCTCGTTCAACATGACGTTGAAGTATTTCTTTTATATCCAGCTCTTTATCTTCGATGGATTGCGGCAACCGCAACGAAATGTCGAGGTACCGACTGTTAACCGATTTGAGTTCAACCGTTACGGTAATGCCGTTTTTTGAGGCTTCACCGCGACCAAAGCCCGTCATGGATGTAATCATAAAAAATAATCTGAATGAAGATTAGCAAGCATAGAAAGCGCAAAGATACGAAAGTAAACCGCTTCAGAAAATTACTGTATAGAGCTTACTACCTGATCCGCTAACGCTTTGGCTTTGTCGGGTGAAATGCCTTCTGAATATATACGGATAATGGGCTCGGTATTGGATTTACGAAGATGCACCCAACCATCCTCAAAATCAATTTTGACGCCATCAGTGGTATCGGGATTGTAATCGGCATAGTGGGATTCGGCTTTCTGTAACAGCTCATCGCCATCAACATCCGCAAGCTGCATTTTATCCTTTCGCATATAATAATCGGGCAAACTGTTGCGGTAATCATCAGAACTTATATCACGTTCGGCCAGCAGCTGTAAAATCATAGCTGTTCCTACAAGGGCATCACGACCGTAATGCAAATTGGGATTAATGACGCCCCCATTACCTTCGCCGCCGATTACCGCATCGACCTGCTGCATTTTCTTTACAACGTTGATTTCGCCCACTTTTGAGCGATAGCATTCCTGATCGTATTTTTTGGCAACATCTTCAGCCACGCGGGAAGAAGACAAATTAGTAGCGCAGGGGCCGGGATTTTTATCTAACAGAAAATCGAAAGCGGCAGCTTGGGTGTATTCCTCTCCAAATAAATTACCCTTATTGGTTACCAACGCCAGGCGATCGGCATCGGGATC
The DNA here is from genome assembly GCA_051746985.1 of Bacteroidota bacterium. Classification (GTDB taxonomy): domain Bacteria; phylum Bacteroidota; class Rhodothermia; order Balneolales; family Balneolaceae; genus Fodinibius. Next base: position 52,767 of record JBNJFP010000002.1, on the reverse strand, counting down.
GGTGACAATGCCTAAGTCACATCCCTTTTCTTTCACCAACGCACAGATATCCCCCAAGTGCTCGGGCAATGGTTCAGCGACGTGGGCAAAAAGTCCGTTTGGCTCGGCATTAATGGCTTCAATAGTTTTAACGCCTAAAGCTTCTAATAGCTTGGGCAAGCTCACGGACCCCGTTCCGTTGACGGGATCGATGGCGACAGAGAATTCTTTCGAGGCAATGAGCTCGCGATCGATATAGGGCAGCTCCAGTATTTTTTTGATGTGATAATCAAGCAGGTCGGAATCTTCCGTAACGGAACCTACTTGATCAAATTTCTTATATGAGTACGATTGCTCTTTACTGATTTCAATAACTTTGCTACCCTGATCGGCATCCAAAAATTCGCTTTTGCTGTTAAGCAGTTTCAAGGCATTCCACTCTTCAGGGTTGTGACTGGCCGAAATAATGATGGCACCGTCAGCTTCGTGTTTTAATACGCCCATAGCTACGGTTGGGGTTGGAACCACGCCAACTTTAACCACATCGCATCCCACCGACTGCAGGGTGGCACAGACGATGTCCTCGCAGATTTGTCCGGTTACACGCGTGTCACGTCCCACAATAATTTTTCCACCGCCGGACCACTCTCCAAAAGCGGCTGTAAATTGTGTGAGGTTTTCGGGTGTTAAATCAGTACCAAAAACGCCCCGGATGCCCGAGACAGAAATCATTAAAGACATATTTCTTATAAAGTCTTAAGTGTCATCCTGAACTCGTTTCAGGATCTGTTATAGATGCTGAAATAAATTCAACATGACACGAGTTCAAATTGAGTTATGTTTTTTAAGCAGTTTACCGCTTATGTGCGTTCGGGTTGCCAGGTTTCTTCACGGACCCCGGCATGTTTATTTTCATGTCGGGCAATAACAAAAAGAAAATCAGAGAGTCGGTTTAAAAACGTGATGCAGTTTTCCGAAAGGTTATCTGTTTCGGCACAAGCCACCGTAGCACGTTCGGCTCGGCGGCAGATGGTTCTGGCTGCGTGCAGGGTAGCTCCGGCCTGCGATCCGCCAGGCAATATAAAGTTTTTAAGTGGCTTTAATCCCTCTTCGAGCTCATCAATCGCATCCTCGAGAAAAGTAACGTGTGCTTCAGATATTCGATCGATACGCGTTTGGGATGAGGGAGGTGTGGCCAGATCAGCACCCAGTATAAAAAGGAGTTCTTGAACTCTGCGAAGGTAGTTGGTACCGATTTCAGAAAGATCATAGCTGGCAGCTAATCCCACAAAAGAATTGAGCTCGTCAACGGTTCCATAAGCCTCAATACGTTCGTTCGATTTGGGGACGCGGGTGCCTCCAAATAGCGAAGTTTCTCCTGAATCGCCCTTTTTGGTATAAATCTTCATGATAGGTTGATATAGTCAGAAATTTTAAAGCCGTAAAGTACGGAGTGTATGGCATTTTATCAGGTTAAATATGGCAGTTAACTCTTATCCATTGTCACAAATCCATCCCCCAAGCGTTCCGTTGTAATGCCGGTATGTTCCAGGTTTTTTAGTGCTGCTAAAAACTGGTGAGCCTGTTCAGACCGACAAGCCATTTTAACTGTTACTTTTTCCAAATATTTGGCATCAAGCTCTTTCAAGTCAAACTGATTTTTAAGCTGACTAATCGCTTTTTGCTGGCTATAAGGATAAACAATTTTAAAATTTTTAGTGGGGATTATTTTTTGGAAGACAGCTTTTTGAAGACATAACTCGGCCGACCGACCGTAGGCCTCAATAAGTCCCGAGGTTCCCAACTTAGTGCCTCCGTAATATCGAACAACCACGCATGCGCAATTAACAACCTCAAAAGACTTCAGTTTGTTTAAAATAGGTTGCCCCGCCGTACCACTTGGCTCTCCATCATCTTGCGAAAATTCATTGATGTTATTAGGATGAATCCGCCAACCGTAACAATGGTGGGTAGCATCAGGAAATTTCGACTTGATCGTATCGAGCTCTTCTTCAAACTGCTGCTTCGAGGTGACGGGAAACAGGTAGCCTATAAATTTTGATCCCTTGGCTCTGAATGAGCTCTTTGTTGGTTGTCGAACAGTAAACACAATGCTCTTCTTATCTTAAAGTACATCCGAAATAACAGATAAGAAATAACAAATTCCAAAACACAATTTAGAATATTTCTGAATAAGATTTTCCTGCGAAAACTAATTCGGATTATCTTGCCTTTTTTCCCATTTACATACATCTTCAACCCTCGGAACAAGAGTCCGAACGTTGGCGTTTTTGCTGCGGATAAAACTATCAGATCAAATATTATCACTTACAATGCCATCATTTTTAGAAGCGCTTAAATCTCAGGTTGGCCGCAAAATTTTGACGGGCGTAACCGGAGTTGGACTAATTATTTTCATTATCTTCCATCTTTTGGGCAACCTCACACTATTTGGGGATGCCACGGCCTTTAATGATTATACGCAGACGCTCCACGATTTGGGGTGGATTCTCTACATTCTTGAGGTAGGTTTAGCGATAGCATTTTTGCTGCATGCCTATGTTGGGATCTCTATTTGGAGGCAGCGTCGCAAGGCGCGTCCCGAAGGATATGAGAAATATCAAAGTAAGGGAGGGCCCAGTCATCAGTCCTTTGCCTCAAAATCCATGATCTTTACCGGTATTGTCTTGCTGGTCTTTTTAGTGTTGCATGTTGATATGTTTAAGTTTCATGATTCGGGTTTGATCACCTCTGAAGGTATTGATGGGCTGGGGTTGAAAGGCGTTGTGATACAGACTTTCCTTAACCCGATGTATGCCTTCGGTTATACCGCTGTTATGATTTTACTGGGAACCCACTTAAGTCACGGTTTTTGGAGTGCTTTTACATCGCTGACAATGAAGCACAACAAGTATTCTGCGCTGATTTATACCGTAGGAATTATTTTTGCAATCTTGATGGCTGTCGGGTTTTTGTTTATTCCCCTTTATATCTACTTCGGCGGAGGCTGTGAAGCAGCCCTCATTCAGTGCCAATAATCATTTTGTAAATCCATTATAGACTTATGAATTTAGACGCAAAAGTACCTTCCGGACCGCTCGAAGATAAATGGTCCAAGCATTTGAATGATATAAAACTGGTTGCCCCCAACAATAAGCGAAAGCACGATATCATTGTTGTAGGTACGGGCTTGGCAGGGGGATCTGCTGCGGCAAGCCTCGCAGAATTAGGATATAACGTGAAGAGCTTCTGCATTCAGGATTCGGCTCGTCGTGCGCACAGTATTGCAGCGCAGGGTGGAATTAATGCAGCCAAAAATTATCCCAACGATGGGGATACCGTTTGGCGCCTGTTTTACGATACCATTAAAGGTGGGGATTACCGTTCTCGTGAAGCCAATACGTATCGGTTAGCGCAAAATTCCAACGAAATTATTGATCAAGCCGTAGCACAAGGCGTACCTTTTGCCCGTGAGTATGGTGGACTATTGGCCAATCGATCTTTTGGTGGTGCACAGGTTTCCCGAACATTTTACGCGCGTGGACAGACCGGTCAGCAGTTGTTGCTGGGGGCTTATCAGGCCATGATGCGTCAGGTGCATGAGGGCAAAATTGAGATGCATACCCGTCATGAAATGCTCGACCTGGTGATTATTGATGGTAAGGCTCGCGGCATTGTTACACGTGATCTTGTTTCCGGAGAAATTCAGCGCTGGATGGCCGATGCGGTGGTTTTGGCCAGCGGCGGATACGGTAATGCTTTTTATCTGTCAACCAATGCTAAGAATTCGAACGTCACGGCCGCTTGGCGATGCCACAAACGTGGAGCGGCGTTTGCCAATCCATGTTATGTGCAGATTCATCCGACTTGTATTCCGGTGTCGGGAGATTATCAGTCGAAGCTTACGCTGATGAGTGAAAGTCTTCGTAACGACGGACGTGTTTGGGTACCAAAGGATAAAGATGACGACCGGCATCCCAATGATATTCCAGAAGACGAACGTTATTATTATTTGGAGGAAAAGTATCCGGCTTTTGGAAACCTCGTACCGCGCGATGTAGCCTCTCGAAACGCAAAAATTGTTTGCGACGAAGGGATGGGCGTTGGGGCCACGGGACGGGCAGTTTACCTGGATTTTCGTGATGCCATCGAACGCGAAGGCAAGAAAGCAATCTCCGAAAAGTACGGTAATCTTTTTGAGATGTACCAAAATATTACAGATGACAATCCTTATGAGGAGCCGATGCGGATTTTCCCCGCTGTGCACTACACGATGGGCGGTCTCTGGGTTGATTATAATTTACAGAGTAATATTCCAGGGCTTTTTGTGGCTGGAGAAGCGAACTTCTCTGATCACGGTGCCAACAGGCTTGGTGCCAGTGCACTCATGCAGGGACTTTCCGATGGTTATTTCATCATTCCTTATACGGTAGGTAACTATATTGCAGATGCCGACCTTTCAGATGTCAATAAAGATCACGAAGCTTTTGACGAGGCCGCCAACAATGCTCAAAAGCAGATTGATAAACTCTTTGAAGTAGATGGTGATAAGAGTGTTATTGAATTCCACCGCGAGCTTGGCCAAATTATGTGGGATAAGGTCGGAATATCCCGAAGCGAAGAAGGCCTCAAAGAAGCAATAAAAGAGATTCAGGAATTGCGAGAGGAGTTTTGGAATAATGTTCGCGTTCCCGGTGAATCATCCAACTACAATAAGTACCTGGAATTTGCAGGTCGTGTAGCCGACTTCCTTGAACTTGGAGAATTGATGGCCAAAGACGCCCTGCACCGTGATGAATCCTGTGGATGCCACTTGCGGGCAGAACATCAATCCGAAGAAGGAGAAGCGCTGAGAAATGATGAAGAATATTCTTATGTAGCGGCTTGGGAATTTGAAAATGTGAATGGAGAATTGAATGAAAAGCTGCACAAAGAAGATCTCGAATTTGAATTTGTAGAACTCAAGCAACGTAGTTACAAATGACGAAGTCATCCTGAGTGAAACGAAGGATCTCCTTGGTATGGCAATTAACATATTATTTTGATTATAGCTTAGAATTATGTCTGATACATTTACGATCCACTTAAAGATTTGGCGACAAGCGGGCCCCAATCAACCGGGCAAATTGGTTGACTATACCCTCGACAGTGCTAACGAGCATATGTCATTTTTAGAGATGCTCGATGTGCTTAACGAAGAGATTGTCGCCGAAGGAAAAGAAGAACCTATTGAGTTTGATTATGACTGTCGTGAGGGTATTTGCGGATCGTGTAACTTGGTGATCAACGGTCAGGCGCACGGTCCCAAGGCGATGACCTGTACGTGTCAGCTACACATGCGTAATTTTAGTGATGGCGACACTATTGTTATTGAACCGTTTCGTGCCCAGGCTTTTCCCGTAATTAAAGACCTCGTAGTTGATCGGTCGGCTTTTGACCGTATTATCGAAGCGGGAGGATATATATCCGTAAAAACGGGATCTGCCCAAGATGCGAATTCTATTCCCATCGACAAAGAAGTAGCCGACACGGCTTTTGATTATGCTACGTGTATTGGATGTGGTGCCTGTGTAGCGGCATGTCCCAATTCTTCGGCATCGCTTTTTACAGGGGCTAAGCTTGCTCACTTGAATCGATTGCCACAGGGTGAGCCCGAGCGAAAGAAACGAACCGTTGCCATGGTTGAGCAGATGGAGAAAGAAGGATTTGGCGATTGCTCCAACTATGCTGAGTGTGAAGCCGTTTGTCCCAAAGGTATTTCCATTTCGGCTATTGCAGAAATGCGTCGAAATTATGTAAAAGCCACACTCGTTGGAACAGAATCGTAACTGACTGAGAAAAGCCCATCTGATGGGCACGTTGGCTAAACCTTCTACGAGATTTAAGAGCTCCGCAGTTAAGCTGCGGAGCTTTTTTTATTGATCCATTTGTGATCTTCTCAGTTAGCGAATTTTTTCGATCATTTGGTATGAGGTTTTTATTCCCTTAATAAGCGCTGAGCTAAGCCCATTATGCTCCATCTCATTCAATCCCGCAATGGTACAACCTTTGGGCGTAGTTACTTTGTCAATTTCTTCTTCGGGATGTTCCCCGGATTCCAGCAGTAATCCCGCTGCCCCGAGCGCTGTTTGGGCGGCAATCTGTTGTGCTTCTTCGGCATGAAACCCCACCTCAATGCCCCCTTGCGAAGCCGCACGAATATAGCGCAGAAAAAAAGCAATGCCGCAAGCGCCCAGCACGGTAGAGGCTTCCATCAATTCGGTTTCAATCAACAGCGTTTTTCCCAGTGTATTGAATAACTCAACCGTTGTTTCTTCTGCAACTTCATGCTCCGTTTTTTCAATGCAGGTCATTGCCTGGTTGATGGAGGCTGCGGTATTGGGCATGACACGAATGATGGGAAACATGGATCCGATCAACTCTGCAATTTCTTTACCTGTAATGCCGGTAATGGCAGAAATTAGAATATGTTTGTTGGGATCGAGGACAGGCTTGATCTCATTAATCAATGCTTCAATTTGTGTGGGCTGAACGGCCAGAATAAGAAGCTGCGAATCTTGAACCGCTTTTTTGTTATTCGATGTTACGGTAATGCCTTTTGGTTCTAAGTCTTTGATCAGCTTGACATTCCTGCGGGTGACTGTTGTGTTATATTTTTTGGTGTTCGCCAGCCCATTTGCCAGTGCAGTACCAAGATTTCCGCCACCTAATATTGTTACATTATTCTTCATAATACGTATTACTTTTATTTTTAATTGTTAAAGAGCCTCTGCAAACTTTTCTTTTATTTGTGCATTACAAAGGTTGCCGATGCTACCCTCGTGCGTGTGATTGATAGTTCGATCGGGATCGAAATCCCCTTGTTCAATGGCTTGTCCGACTTGCTGATAAGCTTTACGAAAAGGAATCCCTTCAAGTACTTTTTTATTTACTTCCTCCACGCTGTAGATATACCGGTATTTTTTATCCGTAATAATTTCATCATTGATCTCAATATGTTGTAGCATAAATTCGCTGATACTTAGGCATGATTTTAGCGTTTGTACCGCCGGAAATAATTTTTCTTTCAGCAGCTGATAATCGCGGTGGTAACCGCTCGGTAGATTGTTGGTGATAAGTGTAAGCTGGTTGGGTAGGTTTTGGATGCTGTTGCTCTTGGCACGGACCAGCTCAAAGACATCCGGATTTTTCTTGTGGGGCATGATGCTTGACCCTGTTGTTAGCTCATCGGGAAAGGAGACAAAGCCAAAATTTTGACTCATAAACTGGCAGATGTCCATCGCCATTTTAGAGAGTGTTGCAGCGACAGCGCTAAGTCCGAAGCTTGTCATCTTTTCCAGCCGTCCGCGGCTCATCTGTGCCGCCACGGAGTTATATTTTAGCGTTGAAAACCCTAATAATTCAGTAGTCATCTGGCGATTCAGGGGCAGCGAACTTCCATATCCCGCCGCCGAACCTAATGGATTCTGATCTGCAATTTGATACGCAGCATTAAGCATCCGCAGATCGTCAATCAGCGATTCGGCGTAGCTGCCAAACCATAACCCAAACGAAGAGGGCATGGCCACCTGCATATGGGTGTAACCGGGGATGATTGCTTCTTTGTATTCTTCGCTGAGATCAATGAGCCGATTAAATAATGCCTTAATCAGCTTTTTTATCTCGTCAATCTGATCCTTCACGTACAGGTGCAGACAGACCAGCACTTGGTCGTTGCGCGAACGTCCGGCGTGAATTTTCTTGCCGGTATCGCCGAGTGCATTCGTGAGTTCATATTCAATTTTGGAGTGCACATCTTCGAACTCTTCCTCAATAGTGAAGGTACCTTCTTCAACCTGTTCCAACATGCGAGTCAGTTCCTGCTCGATCTGTTTCCATTCCTCATTGGTCAGCAATTCCACGTGATTGAGCATTTTGGCGTGCGCTTTAGAGGCCCGTAGATCATAACTGGCAATTTCCAGATCAAGAATACGGTCGTTGCCCACCGTAAATTTATCAATGATTTCGCTTGAAGATTGTTGTCCTTTATCCCAAAGTTTCATGGTGTAACTTTTTAATATCTAATTAAAGAAAACTGTGTCATCCTGAACTCGTTTCAGGATCTGTTTATTATAGAATTTTACGTAATAATTGTATGTAAATTTCAATTCCCTCCTCAAGTTCATCCAACCGAATAAATTCATCTGCGGTATGCGAACGGGACGATTTGCCCGGACCGATTTTAAGAGATGGTACCGACATTAAAGCCTGATCAGAGAGGGTTGGTGATCCGTAATGTTCGAAACCCAAGCGTTTTCCCGCTTTTACAACAGGATGATCTGGGGGTATAAACGAAGGATTTAGTCGAGTCGATCGGGGCTGGACTACTGCTGCAGTATTCTTATTAATGATGTTAAGAATTTCCTTATTAGAGTAAGCATCGGTACTGCGTACATCTACCGTAAAGTTACAGGCATCAGGTACGATATTGTGCTTGCTGCCTGCTTGAACTTTTGTTACGGTCATTTTTATTGGTCCCAGCATTTCGGACTCTTCTTGGAATTCAAAATTGCGGAACCATTCAATTTCCTGCACTGCCTTATAAATCGCATTTTTACCTTCGTTGCGTGCCGCATGTCCGCTGATGCCCTGGGTAGTACAGTCGAGCACCATCAATCCCTTTTCTGCAACCGCCATCCGCATTTCTGTGGGTTCACCGACAATGGCACAGTCGATCTCGGAGATTTTATCCAGTATGGAAACAATACCGTTATCTCCTGAAATTTCCTCTTCAGCGGATGCCGCAAAAACGAGATTGTAATTCAGATTTCTCTTCGGATAAAAATAGATGAAAGCAGCAATGAGCGAAGTCAAAGCCCCTCCGGCATCATTCGATCCCAAGCCAAAAAGTTTTCCATCTTTGACGACTGGGGTAAATGGATCTCTTGTATAGCCCGAATTTGGCTTAACGGTATCGTGATGAGAATTCAGCAAAATAGTAGGTTTATCTTCATCAAAAGATTTATTGGTCACCCAGATATTATTTTTATGTCGTTTTATGGGGATGTTCTTGTCCTTAAAAAACTGTTGTAGAATGTCTGCTGTATGGTTCTCTTTCTTCGAAAAAGAGGGCGTAGCGATAAGCTTCTTTAAAAGTTCGAGGCTGTTTTTGTAAAGTTGATTCTGATTCATAACGAGAGTGCTGTTCCGGTGTCGTTTAGTAGATTTTCGGCGTGCTTGATATGCACGTGCTGCACGTTCTTATTCAGGGCCTCGAAGGCAGTATCGAGTTTGGGAATCATTCCCTCGTGAATAACCTCGTTGCGTTTTAGCTCAAAAAACTCTTGCTGACTCAGTTCGGGAATCCAAGAACTATCATCTTCAACATTCCGGAGAACGCCCTGTTTTTCAAAGCAGTAGGTGAGCTCTACTTCATATTTTTCAGAAAGTGCCACGGCCAGGGTAGAGGCAATAGTATCGGCATTGGTATTCAGCAACTGACCTTCAGTATCATGCGTGATCGCCGTAAAAATGGGCACGATCTGCTCGTCCAGCAGTCGCCTGATAAAATAGGTGTTGACGGATTCGGCATTTATATCGCCAACAAAACCATAATCAATCTCAGTGCCGGTTCGTTTTTTTGCGGGAATGATATTCAGATCCGAACCCGAAAGCCCCAGGGCGTTAGTCGATTGCCCCTGAAGTTTCGCCACAATTTTTTTGTTGATCAGGCCCGCGTAAACCATCACGGCAACCTCGAGCGCCGGCTCGTCGGTGATGCGTCTGCCGTTGGTCATTTGGATGGGAATATCCAGTTCGTTACACAGATTCGAAGCTGCACTTCCGCCCCCGTGGACCAATATCTTGGGAGCGTCGAGCGTAGTAAAATACTCCAGAAATTCATCCAGCTTATGGGTGCTGTTGGCGATACTTCCGCCGATTTTAACAATTTGAAGGATATCCATTATAACACCCCCAAAATATTTTGAAGTACAGCCTGTGCTGCATATTCTCTGTTTTTAGCCTGTTCATAAACCAAAGATTCATCAATCACATCATCAGTGGCCACTACATTTCTGCGGATCGGAAGGCAGTGCATAAATTTTCCATTATTTGTCAGATTCATTTTTTCTGCAGTAATCATCCAGTTCTTCTCGACCTGAGGTGTTTGTCCATATCTTGAGCAGCTCGACCAATTTTTTGTGTAAATAAAATCGGCATCTTCAAAGGCTTCTTCTTGATTATGGGTCGTCGGGATGCCATCGGTGAACTGTTTGCTGAGTTCATATCCTTCGGGATGCGTCAGTGTGATCTCAGCATCGGTTTGGGCAATCCATTCTAAGAATGAATTGGCAACGGCCTGGGGCAACTTTTTGGGATGGGGAGCCCAGCTTAATACTACTTTTGGATGCTTGATTTTACTTTCGGAAATGGTCGCCATGTCCGTGAGCGACTGCAGCGGGTGACGCGTAGCCGATTCGAGGCTAATAACCGGGACCGAAGAATAGTTCAGAAAACTGCTAAGTACTTTTTCCTCGTAGTCTTCCTGGCGGTTTTCGAGTCCCGCAAACGTTCGCACTCCCATCACATCACAGTAGCCGCTGATCACTTCTACGGCATCTTTAATGTGTTCCTGGGTCGATCCGTTCATCACTGTACCGTCTTCAAATTCGATATTCCAGGCTTCCCCGTTGATATTCATCACGGTGACATCCATCCCCAGATTTTGGGCCGCTTTTTGGGTGCTCATCCGTGTCCGCAAGCTGGGATTGAAGAAAATGAGTGCCAGGCTCATTCCTTTTCCAAGCACTGATTTGGAACTGTTATTTTTGATATCCAACACTTGCTGGATAAGCTTTTGGGGATTGGCGACATCGCTGACAGATGTAAAATTATTCATAGTTGGTGCTGTTTTAAAACGTTCTTTATTGCGTTTATAAATTGATCCACTTCGTTGGTAGTAATCGACAGTGGTGGTAGCAGCCGGAGTACGTTGGGATTGGAGGAAACACCGGTAATTACCTGCTGTTCCTGGATCAGTATTTGTCGCAGTTCTTTGATGGGAAATGGGAATTCAAGCCCGATCATTAGCCCGCGTCCACGTACTTCTTTAATGGCATGAAGAATGGACAACCTTTCCATTAGCTGGTGGCCGATGTTTGCGGAATTGCGAACCAGCTCTTCGTTTTCGAGCACTTCGAGCACCGCGGTCGCGGCGGCACAGGCAAGATGGTTGCCCCCGAAGGTGGAGCCGAGTCGGCCGTGTTTGGCTTCGAAATCGGGACTAAGAATAGTGCCAGCGACAGGAAATCCGTTGCCCATTCCTTTAGCCGTGGTGACAATATCGGGTGTAATACCAGCATGCTGGTGTGCAAAAAATTTGCCGGTGCGTCCGAATCCCGACTGAATTTCGTCGCAGATTAAGGCGACATCATGTGCTGTGCATAGCTCGCTGACGTTCTTTAGAAAAGTATCCTCGAAAATACGGATCCCACCAATGCCCTGTATGGGTTCCAGCACAACAGCACAAACATCCCCGCCGGCAATTTCGGATTGCAGACTTTCAAAGTCGTTCATCTCCAGGAAAACGACTTCTCCACCCTCGTTAATCGGGGCGGTGTACGCATCTTTATCGGTGATGCTTAGGGCAGAGGTCGTACGTCCGTGAAAGGCTTTTTTGAAGGAAACTACTTTGGATTTCCCGGTATGAAAGGAGGCCATTTTAAGCGCGTTTTCCACGGCCTCTGCTCCAGAATTACAGAGAAAAAGCTGATAATCCTCATAACCGGAAAGTTCACCGAGCTTTGTGGCTAATTTTTTTTGCAGGGGATTCTGAACCGAGTTGGAATAAAATCCTAAATCATTTAGCTGAGCAGAAATTTTATTAACGTAATGTGGATGCGAATGCCCGATCGATATTACCGCGTGTCCACCGTAAAAATCGAGATATTTTTTTCCGTCATCACAAAACACATAACTGCCTTGTGCTTTTACAGGTTCCAGGTCCAAAAGGGGATAAACATCTAAAATTTTCATATTAAAAATAGGTGGCTTTGAGTTGAAGTCCGGATTTTTCGTTTATACCAAAAGCGAGATTCATGTTTTGCAGTGCCTGCCCTGAGGCGCCTTTCAGTAAATTGTCAATGATGCTGGTGACCAACAGCTTGCCGTCTTTTTTCTGAAGATGAACCAAGCAGTTATTAGTATTTACAACCTGTTTCAGGTGCAGCGGCTTATCGCTGAGATGCGTGAAGGGGTCGTTCGCATAAAAATCCATATATAGAGAATTAGCTTGCTCCAAGGAGAGATCGCTTTTGGTGTATGCAGATATAAAAATGCCCCTGCTGAAATTGCCGCGCACGGGAATAAAATTAAGCTGGGAATCAAAATCTGATAGCTGAATTAGACTCTGGGTGACTTCCCCTACATGCTGGTGATCGAGCGCCTTATAAATCGAAATGTTATTGTCGCGCCAGCTGAAATGTGTGGTGTCGCGCAGCGAACTGCCCGCTCCCGTAGCCCCGGTGATTCCGTGAATATGCACGTCGTTTTTCAGTGCTGATGCCTTTGCCAGCGGCAGCAGCGCCAGCTGGATGGCCGTCGCAAAACAGCCGGGATTGGCAGTATTTTCGGCCTCTGAAATTTTATCTTTCTGGAGCTCGGGCAGGCCGTAAATAAATTTTCGGTCGTTGAATGTGTTGCTACCAGAGAGTCTGAAATCACGACTTAAATCGATGATTTTTGTCGTTTCAGATACCGAATGTTTTTGTAATACTTCCGTAGAATTTCCATGTCCCGTGCAGAGAAACAGCACATCGATATCGGGATTTATTTCCGAGCTGAATGTGAGATTTGTATCTCCCAGTAAGTCGCGATGCACTGATGAAACAGGCTCACCGGCGCGGCTGGTACTGAATACAAAATCAATTGCCGTTTTGGGATGCCCGAGCAGCAGGCGAATCAGTTCACCGGCTGTGTATCCTGATCCACCTACAATTCCTGCGCTAATCATGATTGTTTACCGATTGATGAATATTAATTTGGTTGGATAGAATCTTGGAAAAACCTTTGACGTCCTGACCGCTCCAGGCTTTGTTCATTTCGCCATAATCACCGAACTTAGCGTTCATTAGGTCGTTGGGTGAACTTATGCCATCAATTTCGAAGCGATAGGGATGAAGTTGCAGTGACACTTTTCCACTTACATTCGACTGCGTATCCATCAAAAAATGTTCGATGTTTCGCATCACCGGATCAAGATATTGCCCCTCGTGCAGCATCATGCCGTACCAGTCCGCAAGTTGATCTTTCCAGTGGATCTGCCACTTGGCAAGTACGTGTTTTTCAAGGTGCTTGTGGGCGTTGATCAAAATAAGCGGAGCTGCGGCTTCGAATCCCACGCGACCTTTGATGCCGATAATGGTATCACCGACATGAATATCACGTCCGATCGCATACTCTGATGCAATTTCATCCAGTTTTTGGATCAGATTTACTGGCGCAAGTTTCTCACCGTTGAGTGCAGTGGGTTCCCCGTTTTTAAATTCTATTTCGATTGATTCTGAGTCCTTTTTTTCGAGTTGACTGGGCCAGGCTTCCTCAGGAAGTGGCTGGTCAGAAGTCAGCGTTTCGGCGCCACCCACGCTTGTACCCCAGAGTCCTTTGTTGATGGAATATTTGGATTCTGCCCAGTCGAAATCGAATCCGTTTTGCTGTAAAAAATCTACTTCTTGCTCTCGCGATAGCTGTTGGTCACGAATAGGGGTAATAATATCTAAATCAGGGGCAATGATGTTGAACACCAAGTCGAAACGCACCTGATCGTTGCCCGCTCCGGTGCTGCCGTGAGCGATGGCATCGGCGCCAATTTTCTGGGCGTATTTGGCGATAGCCACTGCCTGAAAAACGCGTTCAGAACTTACTGAAAGGGGGTAGGTGTCGTTTTTTAGGACGTTTCCGAAAATCAGGAATTTGATGACCTTCTGGTAAAAGTCCGAGGTTTGCTCCAGCGTTTGATGGGTGTCGGCACCCAAATTAAATGCATGGGCTTTGGTGTCGGATAATTCATTATCAGAAAATCCCCCGGTATTAACCAGTACGGTATGAATTTTGGCGTTGTACGTTTGCTTGAGATAAGGCACACAGTACGAGGTATCGAGTCCCCCGCTGAATGCCAGTACAATTTTCTTCTTCGAGCTCATTTGGATTTAATTTTTAAAATTGAAAATGGATTTCGTTTTGCGTTCGATATTGATTTTCTGGAGTCGCACAGATCGCTTGAACTTTTCCCAGCGCCGGGCTTTTTGGTTGGATTCATCCTGCTTTTCAGCGTTATCTTGTTTCTTTTCGGGATCGTATAACATGCCGGTACACAGGCAGTCTTTGCGGTCTTCGCTGGTGAGAATATCGTAGTTGGGACAGCTTTGGCAGCCTTTCCAGAACTCTTCGTCTTGGGTCAGCTCCGAAAAAGTGACTGGGCGGTATCCCATGTCGGAATTGATTTTCATAACGGCCATACTGGTGGTAATGCCAAAGATTTTGGCATCGGGATATTTTTCGCGGGAAAGCTGAAAAATACGCTCCTTGATTTTTCGGCCGAGTCCGAGTTTGCGATAGTGCGGGTGCACAATCAATCCAGAATTGGCGATATACTTGTCATGTCCCCAGCTTTCAATGTAGCAGAAACCGGCCAGTTGACCGCCATCCTGATCTACAGCTACCACTGCTTTGCCTTCTTTCATTTTTGCCTTGACATAGGATGGGGCACGTTTAGCAATTCCGGTACCGCGCTTTTGAGCGGCTTTTTTCATTAGTTCGCAAATCTGTTCGGCAAGTGAAAGGTGTGTCGTATTTGCAACAGTTATTGAAATGTCCATCGTACGGCAATGATTAATAAAAATTCAGCGACAAAGATATCCGCTGGAGTAAAATATTGGATTTATGAAGTAGGTGATTAGACGGAGTGGTACAAAATCGTGTACCCTCCGAAAGGAAGGTTATTGTTGAGCCCGGAGGGCCCGTGGCCGTACGCGAAAGCGGAACGTAGATGGGGCTGCAACAGATGGACTGTCGCTAAGTCGTATGATATTTGTTCCGTTTTCTTTCATTGCTCCACTAAACTATGGTTTTACGAGAAAAAGACAAATGGATATTTGGGTTATGATTATTTCGGTATTTACTTTGAGGTTTTTACCGGAATTTTGGTGTCGCTAAGTTAATATATTCCAACAGGTAATGAAGATTATATTGGGACTGAATAGGTTGATTTAAGCTTGTCATTTTTCCCGGTAAATTTCCGTCTGAAAAATCGCTATAATAAGGCTTCAGTGTTCTTATGTGTGCGAGTTTAAAATGTTAATAATGTTTTAGAACAGTATTTATGGGTGACCATCTTTTGCAAAAGGCACAACAATCCCTGGAAAAATATTGGGGATTCCCATCTTTTCGTCCGGGACAGGATAAAGTGATCGAGGCGGTGCTGGACAGAAAAAATACGATGGTGCTTTTTCCAACCGGCGGAGGGAAATCACTGTGTTATCAAGTGCCGGCTACGGTTTTAGATGGGGTGACGATTGTGATATCTCCGCTGGTAGCTTTAATGCAGGATCAGGTGGAGCAACTTAATGAACGAGGGGTTTCGGCAACTTTTGTCAATAGTACGCTTTCCTCGTGGGAGATTGAACAGCGTTTTGCCAATGCCCGAAATGGGATGTACGATCTGCTGTACTGTTCTCCGGAACGGCTTAAAACGGACCTTTGGAAAGCGGAGATGCCCAAACTGGATATCAATCTCGTGGCCATTGACGAGGCGCATTGTATTTCGGAATGGGGACACGATTTTCGACCAAGTTACCGCGAAATCCGTCCTGCTCTTGATGATATTGCTGATGAAGTAACGTGGATTGCGCTGACGGCCACAGCAACGCCCGAGGTGAGGGACGACATCCAAAAAAATTTAGAGCTGAACGATGCGGTCATTGTATCTAAGGGATTTGAACGACCGAATTTGAAGTGGTGGGTGGTTGAAACCCAGCAGAAAGAGCAAAAGCTCTTACAGGCTGTGCAAAGGGCTGCCTCCGGTGGTTCGGGATTGGTATATGGCGGAACGCGGCGCAACTGCGAGGAACTTTCATACAAGATTGAGCAAAAGCTTGGGGTTAAAACACGAGCCTATCATGCTGGGATGGATGGGGCTCAGCGGCAGCAGATCCAGCAGGAATGGATCGATGGGACTACGCCGCTGGTAGTGGCGACTAATGCTTTTGGGATGGGCATCGATAAATCGGATTGTCGTTACGTGATCCATTATGAGATGCCCTATTCGCTGGAGTCTTATTATCAGGAGGCTGGCAGGGCAGGACGTGACGGTGAAGAGAGCTTTCCGCTGCTGTTGTATAAGCTGGAAGATGCAGTGATTGCCGAAAAACGCATCAGGAATTCCTACCCGGGCCGGGAGCAGTTGAAAAAGGTGTATGATGTGTTGTGCGATGAATTAAATCTGGCGGTGGGATCAGGTATGGAAGAGCGGGAAGAGGTTTCGATACAAGCACTGAAAAAGCGGTCGGGGTTGTCGAATAAGAAAGTGCGTACGGCACTGGATGTATTGAATCAGCTCGGGCTTATAGAGCTTAATGAACATATAATCCCGCAAGTCGGGATACATTTTGCTGTCAGTCAGGATTATATTCTTGACAAGATTAATGAATCAGAAAACCAGCAGAAGGCCGAATTTTTGGATGTGCTTTTTCGCCAATTTGGAGGGGAGGCATTTGGTAAGATGAAATATCTGGAATTCGATTACATCCGCCGAAAGCTGGGGATGTCTCCCAATGCGGTTAAAAAAGGGCTACAGGTGCTTCAGGATCGTGATCATATGCTTCGGTTCGAATTGTTGGGAGAGCTGCCACTGGTGATGCTTACCGAAGAGCGTCAGGCTACCCTGGCGTTGAGTACAGATGAGCTGGAGAAGCATCGCGATAATCTGCTGAAAAAGCTGAAATATATGAAGGGATATGTTTCTACGGATGGGTGTCGTGAGAAGTATATACGCCATTATTTTGGAGAGGAGGATGTGGAAGCCTGTGGACATTGTGATAACTGTCTCCGTACTGAGGCTGATGTTGAGATGTTTTCTCAGGAGGATCTTCTACAGATCAAAGAGATATTGGAAGAGGAGCCGAAAACGCTATCTCAGATAATAAAAAAATTGGGCTGGGCTAAAGAGAAAGCTCAAAAAATAGTGGGATATTTAATGCGCGAGCAGAAAGTGGTATCCAAAAATGAGACCTATTGTTGGAAATAGTTTTTATTCGCTTAATACGGTATCCCTGCGGTTTTGTTCTTGTTGATTTTCATTGGCAACCTGATCCATTTTGAGCTTTTCGATGGCGTTTTCAATGCGCAGTTGGTGCTGGGCGGGAAATTGTTGATAGTAGTTGTGACTTTGCTGGAATACCGAATCGGTGGTGTCGTATTTATCAAACACTTCTGAGGTCAGCGAATCGACGGTTGCACTGTCGGCCTGCATGGTTTCGCCATACGAGCGAACGAGTTGCAGATCGACCATCAACTCAACGTATTGTTCTTCCGGGATGAGGTCGGCAGGTTTTGGAGGCTTGTCGGAGCATCCCAAAACAAAAAAACATGGCAGTAAAACAAGCAGCAGCGAGCAACGCATATTATTCCTCAGAAGGTGGTTTGGGGTTGAGCGGCCGCATGGTAATATCGTTAATCAGGAAGTTGTCGGGGGTCTCTAAAATGTTAATCAGCACATTGGCCACATCTTCGGGCTGCATCATATTGGGATGGGTGTCGATGTCTTTATCCCCAAAAAAGCTGGTGGCAATAGAGCCGGGATAAAAGCAGGTTACCTTAATGCCGTCGTAGCGAACTTCCTTGAAAAGTGCTTCGCTGAATCCACGAACCCCAAACTTTGAGGCGTTGTACCCTGTCATTTTGGGATTTCCGATTTTACCGGCGATGGATGCGATATTGATGATATGGCATGTTGCGGGGTGTTGCTTCATCAGGGGCACGAGCTGACGTGTCATATAAAAAGTGCCCGAGAGGTTGGTCTGGATCATCGCTTCCCATTCCTCAAGCGACAGCTCATCCACATCCGCAAAGCGGCCGAGCCCGGCATTGTTGATCAAAATTTCGGGAGTATTATCCTCAGAAAAAGTATCCGAAATCCATTGCTGGATAGCATCGTGCTCGGTGATATCCATGGTGACGGGGATGAACTGTTCGCCCAGCTCTGACTGCACTTTTTTCAGCTTGTTGGTGCTTCGGGCCAGCCCGTAAACGGTGGCTCCTTTATTGATTAAAGCCTGACTAAAGTCGATGCCTATGCCGCTGCTGGCACCCGTTACAATAGCTTTTTTATTGTTGATGTCCATATCTTTTACAGTGTTTAATGTTAGCAGTAGCTATCTTAACAGCATTGAATGCTATAAAATCATTCCGAATCGTTATTCTTCATTCAGGTTGATTGATTCGCTGTTGAGTCGCTCCTGAATAAGAGCGTTTACCATATCGAGGGCAACCTTATTTTCACCGCCGTGCGGGATAATAATATCGGCGTATCGCTTGGTGGGTTCTACAAATTCGAGGTGCATGGGACGAACAAATTGCTGGTACTGTGAGAGTACGTGCTCGAGTTCGCGGTCACGCTCAACAATGTCGCGCTGAATACGGCGTAGAAGACGGATATCATCATCGGTATCCACATACAATTTGATATCCATCAGTTCGCGCAGCTCTTTTTCGGTAAAGACCAGGATGCCATCCACCAAAATAATTTCTTTGGGGCGGGCCAGCCTCGTTTCTTCTTTGCGGATATGTTTGCTAAAGTTGTAAATGGGGATCTCAACCTGGTATCCTTCTCTGAGTGCTTCGATATGACGAATCATGAGCTCGGTTTCCAGCGATGAGGGATGGTCAAAATTTTGTTTGCTGCGCTCTTCGAAGGAGAGATGTTTCAGGTCTCGGTAATAGGAATCGTGCTGGATGAGCAGAATATCATCTTCCCCAACGGCGTCAATAATGTGTTCTACTACTGTTGTTTTTCCTGAGCCGCTGCCGCCTGCGACACCAATAATTAAAGGTTCCAATATAAACGCTATTTAGAGGTTGATGTATTACCGTTTTCGGATTTCTCTTTGAAGTTTCGTATCGCTCTGAATATAGCCGAGGCCATGTAAGTCTGTCCTCTTTCTGACGTGAGGTATCGCGCTTCGCCGGGATTGCTGATAAAGCCTGTTTCAATCAATACTGCTGGCATCGATGCGTGATACAAGACTACAAAACGTCCTTGTTTTACCCCGCGTGAATGGCGTTGGGCCCGCTCATCAAATTGGTAATCCATCATGCCGGCAATCTGCTCGCTGTTTGCAATATAGCTGCTGTTGGCCAGCTCATAAACGAGCAACTCTTCTTGGCTCAATTCCTGTTGTTCGGTGTCATTATTCGATCGTACTACTTTATTCTCTCTGCGCATCACTTCTAAGGCAGATTCGCTTCGTTCGAGTCCCAGAAAATAGAGTTCTGTACCAAAGGCCTGCCGCGAAGAATGAGAATTGCAGTGGATAGAAATAAACAGATCTCCTTCGGCGTCGTTGGCAATACTTCCGCGTTCTTCGAGCTCTACAAAAGTGTCGTCATCACGGGTATAAACGACTTCTACCTCGGGCAGATATTCTTCGATATATCCGCCCAACTTTTTGGCAATATTCAGAACGATATCCTTTTCTTTGATATTTTTATAGCCGATGGATCCAGGGTCATGTCCACCATGACCGGGATCGATGACGACGACATCAAACTTCATCTTATTGCGGGTTTTATTGTAGTCGGCACTAATAGACGGTTCCTCTTCATCGCCGTTACCTTCGAGCAAGTTTCTTTCGCTAATGGTAAAACTGGACCAAATAATAGGATCTGTTTCTTCGGTGATGTATTCCAGTTCGGATTGATCCGTTTTTGTCAATCCCAGCAGCAAATCATCACTTCCCCCGTCGTAGTAAGCTTTCCCATCGTAATATTTTTCTTCGGCGATATAGATATCAACACCGATGCCATTGGGAATATCATAAAAGCTGATTTCATCAAAAGCTGAAGAGATTTCGGGTAGCTCGATATTGGCCGTATCAATATTTTCCTGATACAAAGTCATCTGTATTAGATCGAGATCGGGTTGATAAACCTCGAACGAATCCACCGATTCTTCAAGATGAAATCGAATAACCTCGCCTTTACCGTCGCTGCGTTCGGAGGTGGTTAACTTTTTCAGGGGATTATCTTGCCCATAACCAAGTGAGGTAAGGCTGCAGCTAATAAAAATGAAAGCCAAAAAGACCGACCAGAAATTTCTAAATATCGATGAAGAGCGTATGTATTTCGAAATGGGATCGATCACCTGTATGACCATTAAATGCTGAGTAATAATTTTCTTGAAATTAACTAATATTTACTCAAGAATAAAAAGGCAGATATCAAAATAGTGTCTTTCAATAAACGCTGGGTATTAATTTGTATTTCATCATATTTTAATCAAATTACGATTTAAATTTAATCAACGTTTTTATCATTGAATCGTCAGGAATTTAGAGAAAAGCTACAGGCGGCGATACAAAGACAGCTGCTGGAAGGAATAAAACAGCATATTGAAAGCCGTTTTTCTTTTTTCGATCAGCTGCTGAGATATGTGTCGGCATTGGAACGAAAGCACGAAGCTGGGGAATCAACCGAGCAAGGCTTTTTGAGCATTTTTAAGAATATTGAAAATACCATTGCCGATGAGGGCGCCCAAAGCTTTAGTGAGACCTATGTTGCCGCAGTAGATGAGATAGCTGAAGCATTTCCGGCGTTGGAAGTATGGAGGCAGAATGAATCTCGGTTCACTCTGCAAAAGAGCGACCCCTTTTTTACCAAAGCAGCGAAAATTGGCAAACAGATTGTCAGGGTAGTATCACGGTCGTTTTTTTCCTTGGGGCAGCGGATAAAATCACTTTTTGGTGGGGATGTGCGACCTTATCCCAAATGGAAACAGGAGATTCCGTTACGCAATGTGACAGTTCATTTTCTGATGGATGAGGAGTTTGTATCAGGGATATCGCATGAACTGCAGCGCATGCAGCTCGAAATTATTACTGACTTGGAAGACCTGGTTGTTGCCAGTCATGATAAGGATGGGGCGCTGGAGGTTGAAGACTTTATTAGTTCCAAAAGCGATAAGCTGGAGCAGCAAAAATTCAAGTTGCAGCAGCAGGTTTCCAATTTTGTTGAGAATAAGAAATCAGCAATAGAAAAAAAGGTTGAAACGGCTGGTACGATCGAACAGCGTGGTTCGACATTTTCGGATCCCCAGCTGCAAGAAACGAGGCGACATCTGCTGGAGGGCCAACAGTCTAATGTTGAGCAGTGGAGAAAAATACAACAGCTATTTCTTAAACGCACGCAAGATGTGATTCAATTTTTGAAACTGTGGGTGCACCTCAGCTCACGAATAAAAAAATTCAGGGAGACCTATAAGGGTTTGTTTGTTGAGCATTTGGATAAGCCTCTTTCTGAGCTGCAGCGCATGCTTGAGCAGGCTGTTGGGCAAGTGCATGAGGAGGAGGTTATCAATATTGATGGTTTAAGGGATAGGCTGGATTCCTTTCTAAGAACCGAAATAATTGAGCCGATGAATCAGCTTTTAGAGAAGCGAATTTTATCGGAAAAGACCGAACATTTTTTTGAAGATCTGCTGCTAAGTGCAGGACAATCTTCTGAACGTGCATTACTTATTTTTGATGTCGATCTGGAAAAAAATCCCCCAACGGCAAACCAAAAAGAGATTGAGTGGCGCCAGCTGGTTGTTCGTGCGTTGCGCGAGCAATTTATCAATGTGTTGCAACCATCTGAGCAAGAGAACGAAGCATTTTTATCGCAAAGCTTGGAGGATGTCGAAGAGATTCAAAATATTATCCAGGTAAATTTGGAATCTGTTCTCGAAGTTAAAGAAGAAGACCTCGAGCAGTCTGAAGATCCCAGGGAGGTAGCACGTGAAGCGCTTGAACGTATTTTAGCTAAGGTTGGGACACTTCAAGAGCGGACCTCAGAAAAATGGGACACTATTGAACAGCATCTCGAAGAGGGAGAGGAGCGGTTTTCGTCATCATTGTTGTCGCTACTGCACGAGGGTAATATAAAAGAACTGCAATTGCTTAAGGCGAAGTACAGGGTTAAAGAGACGACCAATGGTTGGCGTACTCTATTGGATTCTCGTTGGGCAGCTATGGAAGAACGCCTGATGATATGGGCGCGATTTGCCGGTAAAAAAAGTAGTAAATACCTGTTCAAAGGCAAGCATTTGCTTGGGATTGAACACCAAAAGGTCGAAAAAGCAAAGCGGGCCGATATTGCCAGCTACTTGTCAGAGACCGATCAAAAAATGAAAGAATTGCCTTATATCTATAGGCAACTTTTTAATTTTGATACCTCTGCCGATGAACGGTTTAATGTGAGGAGTGATGAATCGATTCAAACGTTTAAAAAAGCTTATGAACAGTGGCAAAAACAAATTCCCTCGCTGTTTGCCGTGGTGGGAGAAAAAGGAAGTGGAAAGTCGTCGTTTCTGGATTTGATGCTGGATCAACAGCTTCAAAATCAGGAAATAGCGCACATAGAATTTGAAGATACAATATGGACCGAAGCACAGCTAATTAACAAAATAACGTCTGAACTGGATTTAAAACAAGCTAACACGGTCGATGATCTGATTACTGAAATAAATCAATTTGAGAGTCCCAGAGCCGTAGTGTTAGAGTCGCTTCAAAATTGTTTTGTGCGTAACATTAACGGTTTCGAAGCTATCGAAAAACTTTGTTACCTGATAACAGAAACGCGATTAAATGTTTTCTGGATGATTAGCTGCTCGCGTTACGCCTGGACGTTTTTAGAAAAAGTACTTCAGATAAGTGAACACTTTTCACACGTGGCTAAAAGTGATGGGTTAAATGCCGAGCAGATTGAAAAGGTAATCCTTAACAGGCACCGCGCCAGCGGGTATTCCCTATATTTTGAACCGGATGACAGTATGTTGAAATCCAGGACCTTCCGAAAATTGAAAGATCAGGAAGGTAAGGCGCAAGAACATTTGCAGGAAAAATATTTTGAAAAGCTGTCTGAATTAGCCGAAGGAAATGCGTCGGTGGCAATCATATTTTGGATTCGATCAATTCGAGATTATGATGACACCTGCTTTTATATAGAACCATTAGAGGTTAAAAAGGTTGAGATGCTTGATAACTTAAGTACCGACGTACTGTTTACCCTTGCTGCATTTGTGCTGCACGATACGTTGCTGGATGATTATCTTGCAATGGTTTTGAATACAAGCCGCGAAGAAAGTCGCTTAATGATCAATCGATTGCGATCCCGCGGACTACTTGAGAAAAAGGGGGATCTTTATACCATCAACCATCTGGTATATCGACAAATAGTACGTACGCTCAAAGAGCGTAATATAATTCACTTGGTGTAATGTTATGAGGAACAAATTAACGCTTTTAATATTAGTATTTGGTTGTTTTTTGATGATGCAACCAACTGCTTTTGGTCAGGCCGATACCCTAACGCAGCAAGACACTACCCTAATTATCGAAATCATTGAGGACGATACCATTCGGGTTGATACGGTTGCAAAGGCAGATTCTGCCGAGGTCGATACCGCTTCGGGTATAGATGAGTTGGGAGAAGATACCCAAGATGCCCTGTCAAAGATTGAAGATTTTATTTCGGCAGGGATTATACTGGCCATCATTTTCATGCTGATTGCTACGTATTTTCTCAATTGGTTGACGGTGTACGTGCTTGATAATCTGTCAGAAAAATTTACCCGCTACCGCCTTGGCATTAAACGAACCATCCCGATAATTCGCTTGGTGATATGGTCTTTTGCGATATATATTATTATTGCAGGGATTATAAACCCACCGTTAAGTACTATTATCACGGTATTGGCCTCGGTTGGTATCGCCGTGGGATTTGCAGCGCAGGATATCCTTAAAAATATTTTTGGCGGATTTATCATTATTATGGATCGGCCGTTTCAGGTGGGCGACAAAATCGAAGTGGCCGAACACTATGGCGAAGTACTTTCTATTGGGTTACGTTCGAGCCGTATGGTAACACCTGATGATTCAGTAGTTACCATACCCAACAGTGAACTGATGAACAAAGCAGTATCCAACGCTAACTCCAGTGCGCTCGATTGTCAGGTAGTGGCCGAAATATTTTTGCCGATGGGTGTGGATGTGGATCTCGTAAAACGTATTGCATACCGCGCGGCTGTAACATCGAGATATGTTTATTTAAAAAAGCCGGTTTCTGTTATTGCCTTAAATGAGATGAGTGGACGTAGTTTTATCGTCAAATTCCGAGTAAAAGCGTATGTGCTGGATATTAGATATGAATTTCCCTTTAAGAGTGACCTCACAGAACTAATTCTCCATGAACTCAAAGAACGAGATATTTTGGCTTCCAAAAGTGAATAGTAATACCCTTTCTGAAAACGCTCTGATAAATCGAATAATCTTTACTTTTGTAGCCGTTGCAATAAGGCACAATCAAGGGCTCTATTATTTAGTTAAAGATTTTAAATCAATTTTAATCAGTAGGGTTGACTATAATCATTCAATCAATTAAAATGATTTACAGACCCACCTTTAATCCTAAATAAGGAGGTTTACATATGGAAGAAAACGCCTTTCTTGAAGCAGCGGAATCTGGAGATTTGGAAGTAGTAAAAAAGCATTTATCAGATGGGGCTAACGTTAATACCAGCGATGAGCATGATCGAACGGCATTGATGAAAGCCGCTAAACACGGACACCTCGAAGTTGTTCAATATCTGCTCGACCATGGAGCTGATGTCAATATCCGAGATAATCGGGGAACCAGCGCGTTGTACTGGGCATCAAGCAACGGTTACGATGCA
>JBNJFP010000002.1:0-27727 GCA_051746985.1 Bacteroidota bacterium | reverse complement strand
GTTGTTCAATATCTGCTCGACCATGGAGCTGATGTCAATATCCGAGATAATCGGGGAACCAGCGCGTTGTACTGGGCATCAAGCAACGGTTACGATGCAATTGTACAATTGTTGATACAGCATCACAGCGAAGTGGTGGTTGTAGATGATCGTGGCTGGTCAGCAAAAGATCAGGCAAGCTCTCACCACTATGATAATATCGTACACATGCTCGAAGATGCCGGGGCTTAGGTTATAATATTTAATTTCAAAAAAAGCCTGTTCTTAAAATGAACAGGCTTTTTTATTTTGCACAAACTTTTGTCTTGGGTTTCACTCCCCGAGCTGCTTACATCTCATTTATGGCTGTGTTGCAAAATGATCTGAATATTATCTCAATCCGTAGCTCTGCTGCGATATATATTGCAAAATATTTTAAGAGGCGTATAACAGAAATATGGTGGGTTTTTTGTTGATCGAATTACCGGCCTCTTTTCGCCATGCCGATATTTTTTTGGATACGATCCGCTCATCGGGAAGCGTCAAATTGGTAGCCGTACAGAAGCGGGTAGTCGGTTGGCAATATCGAATCACATCCTCAACTACCTCATCATTGCGATGAGGCGCCTCCATAAAAAGTTGCGTACCGCCACTCTGCTTCGACTGCTGCTCCAGTTTTTGGATAGCTGATTGACGCTTATTTTGATTGATGGGCAGGTATCCGTGAAAGGTAAACTGCTGCCCGTTAAATCCCGATCCCATCAATGCCAATAAGATAGATGATGGCCCCACTAACGGGTGCACTTTTATCTGTTGGCTGTGTGCCATTTTTATCAATTCCGACCCCGGATCAGCCACCACCGGACACCCCGCCTCAGATAGTAAGCCAGCATCTTTTCCTTTTTTAAGGGGATCCAAAAACGAAGCTATTTCACGAACAGGAGTTCTTTTATTCAGCAGCAGAAACTCAATTTCATACTCTGGAATGGTATCTCCAACCCATTGCAGATACCGCGAGGCCGTTTGCACATTTTCGACCACAAGCACCTCCATCCGGCGAATTATATTAAGTACATATCCAGGAATGGTATTATTCTCGGGTGTTTTACCGAGGGTATTGGGGATTAAATAAAGGGTGCCTTTGTCGGCTTCGGGCGTAGCCATGGTGGATTAATCTATTCTTTCGATGACAAATTCTTCGTCTGGTTCACTAAGTTTTTTATTTGCAAGACGATGAGCTGCTAATCCCAAAAAGAAGGTCAGCAGCAGTGCAACCCCGGCCATTAGAGCATTTGTCCAAATAAGGTTTTTATGAGTATCAATGGTAGGCATCAGCACAATTTCTTGCCGAGTATCGGGCTGGTAGCGAACGGGCACTACGCGGATATTCTGTAAGTCGCCGGCCATTTCTACCGGCAGTGAAAGTTTACGTTGGATTTGTTCATCCTGATTGGTAGTAAACTCTATGATAATATAGCCGTTGGTCTGGGCAGCAATTTGTTTGAATTCGAACTCCAACACCTCGGCCGTATAGCTTTCCCCATTTTCGTAGGTATCCACAATACCATAATACACCCAGACTTGGTGAAGGGTTAAAAACAGAAAAGCGGCTGGGATTAACCAGGTGAGATACAGGTATTTATATTTGTTCATCGACAAGGAGAAATAAAATTAGTAAACAATTGCGTAATAAATCACATAAAACCAGCTGAACAGTCCATGGATAATTGCCCATAAAATAGATTTATTGACTGACCATGATATCGTTACAGCAAGGGCGGTTCCCAGCGTAATGCCTCCACGAACAGTTTCATTTACTTTTCCAGATGTGGCCATAGTATTGGTGTTTTGTGTTAGTTGTCATCGAATAAGGTAATACTATTCAGCAATTTCCTGAAGCGTTGCTTCGCGCAGTGCGGGATCCCATATCAGTCGTTGTTGATAATCCTGATACATCAGGTTGCTGCTCATGTGGAACCAAAAAGCCACCTGCAGGGAATCAAAAAATACAGCTTGGGCAAAGGGTTCCTTAGAATAAACCGAGGCTCCATAATCGATCCCGTTCAACAAGCCCAGCCGACTGTCATATATGGCGCCATAATATTCAAAATCGTTATTCAGGCCCTGTTCCTCATACGGCCAATCCATAATGTCTTTGATTCGCTGCGAAACCGACTCGGAAATCAGTTTGTCCGCCTGTAGTTTCTCCATCAGTGTTACCAACTCATTGCCCGTGGTTTTGGGGAAAAGCTGTAAGATATTTCTTCGCTCGGTAAAACCAATGCCGAGTCCCTGTTGTTCATCAAACAAATTGACAACGCGATTATGAAACTCATCATCCTCTAAAAATCGCTGGGCGTTATCCAATATTTGCTCACGCAGTGTTTCTTGGGATAATTTCGTTAACCCATCAAAATGAGCAGCAAAATCGTCGTCCGAAAGCCCAGGGTGCAGCGTGATATACAACCCCGAAAAGGGAATTGGAAGATCGGTTTGGGTTACCTCAAGCTGATCATAGGTATCTTCAATTGCATTGTGACCCAATTTATAATACAGGAAATCAGCCAGCGCCAAATCGTTATAGATAATGGTGGCCTCTATCAGCTTTTGCAGGGGCACTTTGCCATCCTGGGTGTGAGATCGCAGCGCACTTTTTGCATCATCATGATGTGAAGCATCAATATAGGGGAGCTGATAGCGATCTGTTTCATCGAGAGTTATCCATTCGTCAGGATCGATATCCCCCTTTTCAGCGAGTCGGGCATAGGTTGTAATCAGAAAAAAAT
Source organism: Bacteroidota bacterium (assembly GCA_051746985.1). Taxonomy (GTDB): domain Bacteria; phylum Bacteroidota; class Rhodothermia; order Balneolales; family Balneolaceae; genus Fodinibius. The sequence goes on along the minus strand of JBNJFP010000002.1, from coordinate 24,962 downwards.
TAGAAAGCGTTCCCATGGTTCTGCGCGCCTCCGGGTTGTACGCAATGGTTGTATCGGGATTGGAAAGCGAGCGCGATATTACAGTCACATGCTCCGGATTGGATCCGATATACTGGGAAAGTCCCTTAAGGGAAGTTGCTTTGGAAACCCATTCTTGTCCTTCTTGAAGATCTTCGCTGTTATTATAGAGCGTTTCTAAGGCGTCAAAATTAAATCCGAAAACAGCAAAAAAGACGACTAATAATGTTCCAAGAAAGACGCCAATAAATTTGAGAATGCGCATGCAGATATGTTAAAAAAGCTATGAAGAACTGACCTGCAAATATAGGAATTCTGTGTCTTTTAATCAGTAAACTATTTGAAAAGGTGAGACGTGAAGAGGTAAACGTCGGACGTCTCATCCTTGCCTTTTGGTTAGCTTACAAACTGCATCATGATGGCACAAATATAGGCCGCGTAGGTCCCCACGGCGTATCCCAGAACAGCCAGCAATACGCCAACAGGGGCCAAAGCCGGGTGAAAAGCCGAAGCCACAATGGGAGCCGAAGCCGCACCACCAACATTAGCCTGACTGCCCACTGCAATGAAGAAGAAGGGGGCGTTAATGATTTTGGCCGTAATGAACAGGACTACAACGTGGATAATGATCCAAAGCAAACCAATCAGAAAAAAGCCCGGGTTTTCAAAAATAGCCAGTATGTTCATCTTCATACCAATAGTCGCCACCAGGATATAAAGAAACAGGCTCCCAATTTTGGAGGCGCCAGCCCCTTCTAATTTACGCGCCCGAGTGAACGAAAGTGCCAATCCACCCGTGGTGGCAATCACAATAATCCAGAAAAATTCGGAATCCAAGCTTAAGTTACTGAGTTGTGGAAAGTTTTCGCCAATCCAAGGGGCAATGCCATCGGCACCCAGATGTCCGATAGCGGTTACAACAAATCCGACGGCCACAATGGTGGTGATATCTGCAAGGGTAGGGATCTTAGCGACGCTGGCTTTATATTCTTCAATCTTCTTGCGGAGTTCAGTAATGGGAGAAGCGTCTGCTTTAAACCATGCATCAATTTTTTGGGAGATTCCCGCCCCGTAAAGTAAAAAGGCCAGCCAGATATTGGCGACAATAATATCGACGGTTACCATGGCCGAAAACAAATCGGCACTGGGATTAAAAACCTCGAACATGGCCGTTTGGTTGGCCCCGCCGCCAATCCAGCTACCGGCAATAGTAGAAAGACCCCGCCATAGGGCCTCGGGACCTGCTCCACCTACCATTTCGGGTGCAAAATAACTCACCGTAATTAAAGCCAGCGGCCCCCCAATCATGATGCCGACGGTACCCGCTAAAAACATGATAACCGCTTTGGGACCCAAGTTGATGATCCCTTTGAAATCGATGCTGAGCGTCAGCAGAACCAAACTTGCAGGCAGTAGATAGCGAGATGCGACAAAATAAAGATTCGATTCTTCGCCCGATATCAATCCCAAAGAATTAAAGATGGATGGGATAAAATAGCAGAGTAACAGTGAGGGGACAAAGGTGTAAAACTTTTGCCACTTGGGATTATCACTGCTTGAAGTGACAAAAATAAATGCCAGGATTAATAACAGTATTCCTAAAACAACGGCATCATTGGTAAAAACGGGAGTTGCAAATAAGGTAAACATAGATTGAATTTTTTGAATTAATAGGCCTGAATCTACATTATAATTGGGTAATTGCGCAAATGGATGAAAATAGATCTGCAAAAGGTTATACTTATCTCACACTTTTGAGCTGAATTTAAACGATTTACACATGAAATTTGCTGTTATAGGCACTGGAAAAACAGGTGGAAAGGTTGTTGAAGTGTTGGGTGAGGATCAAATCGTCGGTCCGTTTGATTCTACGAATAAACCTACGGTCGAAAAGTTAAAACAAGCTGATGCGGCCATTTTATTTGTTCCCGGAGCTGCAGCGGATGAGCTGATTGACCCGCTGTTGGAGGCGGGTATTCCCGCAGCTTGGGGGACAACAGGTTATGAGTGGCCAACAGATCTGGATCAGCAGTTAAAACAGAAGAATCTGAAATGGCTGCAGGCCTCGAATTTTAGTTTGGGGATGAATATTGTGCGTCGCTGTTTAAACATTATTGGAAAAAGTTCTGCGGTGCTCGATCATCCGGAATTTCATATTCATGAGATCCATCACACCCACAAGCAGGATGCCCCCAGCGGGACGGCCATTTCGTGGGCTGAGTGGTTGGGCCGGGATGCAGAAATTACCTCCGAGCGAAAAGGGGATATTAAAGGAATCCACCAGCTGGAAGTAAAAACAGAGACCGAATCCATCCATCTGAAACACCAAGCCCATGATCGTAAAATTTTTGCACAGGGCGCGATTTGGGCGGCAGAGCAGTTGATTCAACAAGATCTTAAACCGGGGTTTTACGATTTGGCGACAATCTTTGATAAGATAATGAATCAATAATTATGAGTATTACAGATAGGCAACTTTATACGGCACTGGCTACCCCTATGAAAGAAAACGGGGACCTGCATCTGGATGATCTGGCCTCGTTAATCCATCGGCAAGATGAGGCGGACAACGGAGTGCTTGTTCTGGGAAGCACGGGCGAAGGGTTGGCACTGCCGCTGGAGGATAAAAAACTGATCGTGAAAACGGCCACAAGCCTCAACGTGGATGTCCCAATTATGGTTGGTGTTGGAGGGTTCAACCTTCGCAATCAAATCGAATGGATTGAATACTGCCACCAGTTTGATGTAGATTCGTTTCTGCTGGTTACGCCTCTATATGCTAAGCCAGGGGCCCATGGACAAGTTGAATGGTTTCGGGCCTTACTGGATGCTGCAGATAAGGAGTGTATGATTTACAATGTTCCATCACGAACTGGCAGCAAGTTGAGTCCGCTGGTGCTTTCCGAGCTTGCCGATCATCCCAACTTCAAAGCCGTAAAAGAGGCCAGTGGAAGTATTGAGGATTATCAGAACTATCGGAAAACGGCTAAAAATATAGCATTTTACAGCGGCGATGACGGTTTACTTCCGTTTTTTGCAATGGCAGGTTGTGATGGATTGGTTTCGGTAGCCTCGAACGTGTGGCCCAAGGCGACGCACAAATATGTGGACTGGTGTTTGGGCGGGCGCGGCCCCGAGCTATTGCCGTTGTGGCAAGAATGCACCGACGCGCTATTTAGCGGACCTAATCCCGCTCCGGCAAAAGTTCTGCTGCACGAAAAGGGATGGATCGAAAATTCTACCTTGCACCCTCCGCTTACCGAAGAGGATGTAGAGGATATAAGCATTTTGAAAAATGCAGATAATAGGATTCAACGTTGGTACGAAGAAAATAGTTGAAAACTATTCAGAGTCGAACAATTTTTGAAAATTAATTCAAATAATTACCTACGATGAGCAACAATAATTACGAAGAAATTTTAGACAAACTGGAATCCGGTGAAGTGCGTGCCGCCGAACCCAAAGGTGGTACCTGGGAAGCTAATAAAGAAGTGAAAGAGGCTATCCTGGCTTCCTTCTCAGATGGTAAAAACACCGAGTACTCCGGTATTTATGATGGTTTTGTGGACAAGCATAACTTGCCGCCCCGTCGCTTTTCCGCAGAAGACCATGTGCGACTGGTGCCAGGTGGGTCATCTGTTAGACGCGGAGCTTATGTGGCAGAGAACGTAATCATTATGCCCCCGGCTTATGTCAACGTAGGTGGTTATGTGGATGAAGGTTCCATGATCGATAGCCATGCTTTGGTCGGTTCTTGTGCACAGGTTGGCAAGAATGTTCACCTATCGGCAGGCGTGCAACTTGGCGGGGTTTTGGAACCTGTTGGCTTGTCGCCGGTAGTGATTGAGGATGATTGTTTTATCGGCGCGGGATCGGTTATTGTTGAAGGCATTCTCGTTAAAAAAGAAGCGGTAATTGCGCCGGGTGTAACGCTCTCAAAATCGATACCGGTTTATGACTGCGTCAATGAAGAAGTCCGCGAAAAAGGAGCCCCCATCCCAGAACGTGCGGTGGTAATCCCCGGCACACGTCCTATGAGCGGCGATTGGGCCCAGGAACAAGGGCTTGGTGTATCGTGTCCACTGATCGTTAAATATCGCGATGAAAAAAGTGATGCCTCCCTTGAACTTGAGGATGCGCTTCGCTAACTATCAGCTTGTTTAAGCGACCCTCAATTTTTGTAATCTGATAATCTATTTTTTATGCGCGTTTTAAAATTCGGTGGATCCTCGGTGGGATCCATCGAAGCCATTCGGCAGGTTGCCGATATTATTTCAACGAAAAAGAGCACCTATCAAATTGCAGTTGTGGTTTCTGCCTTTAAAGGGGTTACGGATTCGCTTGAAGAAGCGATTATCCATGCTTCCAAAGGGGATGAAGAATACCGAGATATTCTTACAGAGCTGGAGCAGCGGCACAATTCGACCATCAAAAAGTTGGTGACCATTCAAAATCAAAGTCATACGCTGGCCCAATTTAAGATGATGTTTAATGAGCTTGATGATGTGCTGCATGGCGTATCGCTAACGCGTGAGCTTACCGATCGGACCCGTGATTTTGTTATGGGATTCGGGGAGCGATTTTCGGCGTTCATCATCAGTGAATATTTGAATAATAATGGTACTCCGGCTGATTATGTGGATGCGCGTCAGATTATTACAACGAATCACGATTTTGGTTCGGCCCGAGTACTGTATGAGGAAACCGCCGATAGTATTCGAACTCATTTTAAGCAGGCCGATCCCGAACGGGTTCAGGTAGTGACCGGTTTTGTCTCCTCAACCAAATCAGGTGAAACCACAACGCTGGGGCGCGGCGGTTCTGATTATACTGCTTCGTTGATAAGTGCCGCGCTTGATGCCGATGCTGTTGAGTTATGGACCGATATCGAGGGGATGATGACTGCCGATCCTCGAAAAGTGAAGCGCTATTTTGTGATCCCGGAGCTGTCATACGAAGAGGCCATGGAGCTTTCTCATTTTGGAGCCGAGGTCGTTTATCCCCCGACGCTCCAACCAGCGATGAAAGCAAATATTCCCATCCTTATAAAAAATACGTTCAAACCTGATGCTGAGGGCACACGAATTAGTGACCAGTCGGTCCCTGGCGAATCGGTAATAAAAGGTATTTCTTCCATCGATAACATAACGTTATTAACGGTGCGCGGAAGCGGCATGATCGGGGTGACGGGTATTTCCTCGCGCCTGTTTGGCGCGCTGGCAGATGCCGGAGTGAATATCATTATGATCACCCAAGCCTCATCAGAACATACCATCAGTGTAGCCGTTTTACCGGGACAAGCAGAAGTGGCTCGCAAGGCGATCGAAACGGAATTTAAATACGAGTTGCAGGATAATAATATTGATAATGTGAGGGTGGAAGATGAGCTCTCGATAGTGGCAGTAGTCAGCGATAATATGCGCCACAAACCGGGGATATCAGGACGAGTGTTTCAAGCATTGGGGGCCAATGGGATCAATGTGGTGGCTATTGCACAGGGATCTTCTGAGCGAAATATTTCGATTGTGGTAGACCGGAAAAATGAAATAAAAACCCTGAATACCCTGCATGACGCCTTCTTTTTGGCCAATCTAAAAACGGTCAATTTGTTTTTGGTAGGCGTGGGATTGATCGGTGGCAAGCTACTGGAGCTTATTAATAAACAGACTGAAAAATTGCTCGATGATTATCACCTGGAACTGAAACTGGCTGGTATTTCTAACAGCAAGAAGTTTTTGATTGATGAGGAGGGAATTGCACTGAACCAGTGGAAAGATCGTATGCAATCGGAAGGGGATGATGCGGATATCGGTAACTTTATTGATCAAATGGCAGGTCTGAATCTGTCGAACAGTATTTTTATTGACTGCACGGCCAGCGACGAAGTTGCGGAGGCATACGCTGGGGTGTTGGAGTCAAATATTTCGATTGTAACGGCAAACAAAAAAGCGAATTCAAGCTCGCTGGCGACGTATGAAGAGCTGCAGCGACTGGCCTTCCGCCATAATGTGGCCTATCTCTACGAAACGAATGTGGGGGCGGGATTGCCCGTGGTGGCCACGCTCAAGGAACAGGTGCTTACCGGTGATGAGGTGATGCGTATCGAGGGGGTACTTTCGGGTACGCTGAGCTATATTTTTAACACTTTTGATGGAAGTACACCTTTTAGCGAGGTGGTTCGCACAGCCCGCGAAAAAGGTTTTACCGAACCCGATCCGCGTGAAGACCTTAACGGGCAAGATGTGGGTCGAAAACTCTTGATATTAACCCGTGAGGCGGGACTCAAGCTTGAGTTTGATAATATAGATATCCAAAATCTGGTGCCTGAGGAAGCTCGTACTGTTGATTCGGTAGATGAATTTTTTGAAATCCTGGAGAATTACGATGAAGAGTTTACCGAGCTCTATGAAGATGCGAATAACAGTAACAAAAAGCTCTGCTACATCGCGCGTTATGAGGAAGAAAAAGCTACGGTAAAGCTGGAACAGATTGGACCAGATCATCCATTTTACGGACTAGACGGCAGCGATAATATTGTAGCTTTTAAGACGCATCACTATCAGCAAAGTCCTATTGTGGTAAAAGGACCGGGAGCCGGGGCCGATGTTACAGCCAGTGGTATTATTGCTGATATTCTGCGGATTAGCAATACCCCTTCATTCAGGGAGGAGTGATAAGATGAAGGATCAACTCGACGAAGTTAAAGTATTTGCTCCGGCTTCGGTTGCCAATGTCAGCTGCGGATTTGATGTGATGGGATTTGCGCTTGCCCGACCAGGCGATGAAATTGTGGCACGTCGGTCTGAACAACCGGGAATACGAATAACAAAAATTACGGGAGAGGGAGGTGTTTTGCCGACGTCAGTAGATGAAAATACGGGGGGCGTGGCAGCACAGAAATTACTTAACCATATCAATAGTGATGTGGGCATCGAGCTGGAAATCCACAAAAAAATGCCGCTGGGCAGTGGGCTCGGTTCAAGCGCAGCCAGTTCGGTGGGGGCGGTTGTAGCAGTAAATTATCTATTGGGATTACCCTGTTCGCAGGATGAGCTTCTTGGTTTTGCGGCAGAAGGTGAACGCGTGGCGTGTGGTACTCCCCATCTTGATAATGTGGCACCAGCTTTGTTTGGGGGATTGGTACTCATCCGAAGTCAACAGCCCGCGGATGTTGTTGAACTGAATTGCCCGAACCCTTTATTTGCAACCGTGGTGCATCCCCAAATAGAAATAAAGACCGAAGATACGCGAAAAATTTTGCGGCGGGATATCCCGTTGCAGAAGGCTATAACGCAATGGGGCAACGTCGGCGGGTTGGTTGCCGGACTGTTGAAGGGAGATTATGGACTTATTTCGCGTTCCTTGCAGGATGTTATCATTGAGCCGGTGCGTTCGGTGTTGATTCCTGGGTATGAGAAGGTGAAAAAAGCCGCCATCGATGCCGGGGCGCTCGGAAGCGGAATTTCGGGCTCGGGTCCTTCAATTTTTGCGCTTTCTGCAGATAAAGAAACGGCTAATTCTGTGGGCGAAGCGATGCAGGAAACTTTTATTGAGGTGGGACTGAAAAATGAGATTTATGTTTCCGAGATCAACAAAAAGGGTCCTGAAATTCTGGAGGAACGGTAGCAATGAAGTTTATCAGCACAAATGGTAAGGTTGAACCGGTTTCCTTTGCAGAGGCAGCGCTACAGGGGCTGGCGCCTGACGGTGGATTATTTATGCCGGTAGAGTGGCCGAAGCTTTCGGACAAATTTTGGAAAGAAATCGATGAGAAAACCTTGCCGGAGATTGGTTATGAAATAAGCCGCCTTTTTGTGGATGGGCTGGATGACTCAGTTTTGAATAGCGTTTTGTTTGAGGCCGTTAATTTTGATGCGCCATTGGTTGAGCTGCACGAAGGGATCTATATTCAGGAATTGTTCCATGGGCCAACGCTTGCCTTTAAGGATTTTGGGGCGCGGTTTATGTCCCGCATCTTTTCGGTTCTACGAGAAGATACTGATCAAGATCTGGTAATTTTGGCTGCCACATCGGGCGATACCGGCAGTGCCGTGGCACAAGGATTTTTAGGTGTGGATGGCGTCAAGGTTTGCCTGCTTTATCCCAGCGGAAAGGTAAGTCACATTCAAGAACAGCAACTTACCACCGCTGGGCACAATGTGACGGCGCTCGAAGTAGCAGGTACCTTCGATGATTGTCAGCGAATGGTAAAAGAGGCGTTTTCGGATTCAGAACTCAATAAACAGCTGATGCTGAGTTCGGCTAATTCGATTAATATCGCGCGACTCATTCCGCAGATGTTTTATTATATCCATACGATTGCACAACTCGGCAAGAAGAGTTCACCTATTTTTTGCGTACCAAGTGGCAATTTTGGTAATCTGACGGCGGGATTAATGGCGCAAAAAATAGGAATGCCTGCTGCCGGTTTTATTGCGGCAACAAATGCCAACGATGTGGTTCCCGAATTTTTAGAAAAAGGGGAGTTTAATCCTCGTACCTCTAAAAAGACGATCTCAAACGCCATGGACGTTGGAAATCCCAGTAATTTTGCCCGCATTTCGTATTTATTTAAGGGTAATCATAAAAAAATGAGGCAGAATATCTGGGGCAGTTCATTTTCAGATGATCAAACGCGACAGGCGATCAAACAGGTCTATGAAAGAAATTCCTACCTTATGGATCCTCATACAGCTGTCGGCTATCAGGCAATACAAAAATATCAGCAGGCGGCGACCGGTTATTTCGGGGAGGATGCTGCAACGCCAAAAATTATTTTATCAACGGCGTATCCTGCTAAATTCAAAGATGTCATAGAACCCGTAATTAACGAAAAAATTACAATACCTGATCGCCTAAAATCCTGCCTTGATAAAGAGAAAGAAACCGTATCTCTTGCTAATGATTATGGGCGATTAAAGGGATGGCTATTAGCTGAGTTTGGATCATAAAGTCATCCAAGCCCAACTATTTAGAAGAAAGCACTAAATAGTTAAACGGTTGCTCCTTTCATCGCAATAGCCAATCCCTTGGTAAATGCTTGAATTACCGCTTCCAAGGTGTCCGGGGAAGCTCCTTTTGAGACCCATTCCTGATCATTATTGGCCAGTGTAAGTGTTACAACCACCAGCGAATCGGTATCGGGACTGAGTATATCCACTTCGTGATTTTTGACTTCCAGATGAAAAACCGAATTGGTTTCGGCGCGAATAGCCGACAAAATCGCATCAATAGGACCGACGCCTTTTGCTTCCGAGATAATTTCTTCTCCCTGCAAGTCAAGTTTTACCGCTGCTTGCACAAGCCCATGTTTACGCATTGTAAGTTTATAATCAAGTATTTCAGCAGGGTATTCCAAGTCCAAATCTTCATTAAAGATGAGAGATTGAAGCACTTCGATCTCATTGTTACTCAGCGTTTTCCCTTTTTTATTGATTTTGGAAACATATTCGTTGTACAGCTTCTCATGGTCTTCATCCATATTAAGATTGGCCATAAAGGTATCGCGCGACTTACCCCAGGAATCTTTTTGCATCTCAATAAAGCCGGATTTGATGTAGTTGGTGACCTTGTCGATATCCGGAGAAAGTACGGGAGAAGATAGAGAGTGTTTGGCAACAACTTTTGTATCCTTGAGGCCAGATCCGGTTAGCACAAACAGGCACTTTTTATCCTTAAACGTTTCGAGATTGTTTTTGAAGGCCGCCAGCGGAAGGGCACAGGCGGGCTCGGTAAAATGTCCCTCTTCGACTGCCATCTCTTTTAGTGACTGCAGAATTTCATCTTCGCTTACCGTAAAGGCTGAGCCATCGGATTCTTCAATGCCTAACAGTACTTTGTGAAAATCTACCGGATCGGAAGCGGCGACAGACTGCGCCATCGTATTGACCTGTTTTTTAATGATTTTTTTCTTTTTGAAGATTCCTTCAACCACCGGAGAACTCTGTTCCGGTTGAATGGCAATCATCTTTGGGCGGCTTGAAATTTTTCCGGATTCCTTAAGTTCGGTAAATCCTTTCCAAATGGCTCCAAAATTAGTCCCACAACCTACAGGGACAAAAATGTAATCAAAATCGTCAGCGTTTTGCTCAAGCAATTCATAGGCAAATGATTTCTGTCCTTCTTCACGAAATACATAATCTCCGGCCAAATAGTAGTTCCCAGATTTAGCAAACTTTCTACAGAGTGCTTCGCAGGTGCTAAAATCTCCTTTTATACGGATGATGTTGGCATTATAAATAGTCGCTTGGGCAATTTTGGCATCCGTCGTTTTTTCAGGGACAAACACAAAGCAGGGAATTTTAAAATAGCAGGCATAGGCAGCGACGGAAGCGGCCATATTTCCGGTAGAGGCCAGGCAAATAGCGTCAGCGCCGAGTTCTTGGGCTTTCTGTACTTCGATATAGCTTCCGCGATCTTTAAAACATCCGGTGGGATGTTCAAACTCAAGCTTGGCCCAAAGGTCAGCGCCATATTCGTTGGAGAGACGATCTAATTTCTTGAGAGCTGAAGGGTGCGTTTTCATCGGATCAGGCACGAGTTCCTTTAACGGATACTGAATGTCATCAGAAAGAGAATCATAAAATACCCGCAATACACTCTCGCACTGTGTACAGTAAGTCGTGGTTTCTTTTTCGGAATTGAGGTGTCCGTTAGCTACGCATTTTAATTCGTAGTCCGTTGTTGCTCTTGCCATAGTCAAAGTCCCTGTTTAAAAATTTTATGCCCAAGTAAAGGTTCAATAATAGTAGAAAATACACGATTCCATGTAGGAATGGAACCAATTTTTAAGATTTAAAACCAGTTTAGTTTTTCAGAGGAAGCAGTGAGATCTCGTCGAAATCCATATCGAGTTCGTCCAGAATAGGTTCGGCAACTTCTGAAATTTCCTCTGGACTCAGTTCATCCAGTCCCTCGATTTCGATGTATAAGGTGTTCTGATGTCCGACGACACTGTATCGTGCTTTTTCGGCATTAAAAGATTTGCGGAGGGTATCGACGAGTACTTTTATATCCTGTTCGTAGGCTTCATAATCAGCGTTATCAAGTTCGCTCATTGCCATGTAATTTATTCGAATGTTCAGTTGAATTTGTTGGGGAACAATACGCAATAGATGATAGGCAATCAAAGATTTCACCTGAGGGATTTCAGGATCTGGGAAACGTTAATCAGAAAGTGCTTCCAACAGGTGCTTGTATTCTTTGATCAGCTGACGCCGGATGGGTTGCGACTTTTTAAAAATTGCCTTTTGCTTCTGCATGTATTCTCTCCGCCCTTCATCCGTCTCAATTTTGATGGGCTCCAGCCCGCGATCGCGCAAGTCATACGGACTCGCTTTCATGTCCATAAATCGGGTTTCAACGGCCAGCTCAAAAGCCTTGCGGGTGGTATTGCTCGATATCCAGGGATACATCTTGAAAGCCCATTTGTATAGATCCATGTTGGTGTGCAGGCAACCTGGCTGCTCCATCTCGGCAAAATTATCGCGATGGAGCTCAAATTTATTTTGGGGCTTGGCTTCATCCGTAAAAAAGCGAAAGGCATCAAAATGCGTGCAGACCAACGGACGTGATTCCACAAATTTGGCCAGTTCTTCTTTGTCCATCCGCAGGGAAAGATAGTCATGACGAACGCGATCGGCGCGATAGACCATGGCCCACTCGTGCATCCCAAAACAGCCAAATGAAGGTTTGCGAACGAGCGATTGTTCCAGCACGTTTAAAATCCATTTGATTGCAGAAATGCGATCTTTATCAAAATGTGCAATATCCAAAAAACTGTTGCCATCGATGGTTTCCATCTCATCAAACATCCAGTCGCTTGCCGGGCTGTCCTTCAGTAGAGTTCCCAATCCCGGCGACCACCGCTTTAAGTGAGAGGGACGAAAGGCGTAGTACTCAAACAGAAAATCCAGCACGGGATCTTTCTGCTGATGCGATCGTCGTTCCAGGTAATCATTAATGAGCCCTCCGATTATTTTGCGGTGCTCGCGTTTTTGCTGTTGCCATTGTTCGGATGGCAGCTGCTCGCGAATGTATGGGGGCGTTTTTGTTTTTGCTGAAATCATAGCCCCAAAGATACCAATTGTTAATTGGATTGATAAGCCTAAATTACTATGCTGATTATCTGAGTTTTATCGTAATCAATGAAAGACATGGGTGTAGTCAAGCGGAATTTATTGAAAGAGTTTGGGCATTTTGTGCTGCACCTGCGGTGGCATTACCAGCTATTTATTTTGTCCGGCGGATTTTTGTTGGGTGGATTTATGAGTCCCAACTTAGGGGCGGGGTCGTTTCTTGTGCAGTTCCTAAACGTACATTTACTGCTTTATGGGGGAGCAACCGCCTTTAATTCGTATTGGGATAAAGACGAGGGACCCATCGGTGGGTTAAAGAATCCCCCTAAAATGTCGGACTGGATGTGGGTTGCTTCGCTGTTGCTACAATCTATAGGATTACTTTTGGCGATGGGACAGGGGGGTAGCTTCACCGTAATTTATGGTATAAGCATGATCTTTTTTTGGTTGTATTCCACGCCTCTGGCACGATGGAAAAGTCATCCCATAAAAAGTCTGGTGGCCATTGGCGTAAGTACGGGACTGAATTCCGTGTTGCTGGGTTACCTTGCCGCCGGGAATAGTTTTCTGCCACTTTGGATTTTCGTTGCAGCGGTTGGCGCCATGTTTATGCTGCTTGCCTTGTACCCTATTTCGCAAATCTATCAGATCCGGGAAGATCGCAGGCGTGGAGATCAGACGTTTGCAGTGAGGTATGGGAGAAAGGGCGTAATCCGTTTTTTTGGGCTTTCATTTGTATGTGGACTTTTAATGGTGAGTGTAGCAATCGCCCAGGAGCATTTGAGGATAGCTATCATTTTTGGGGGGCTTGGGATACTGATTTGTACCGGGATTTGGCATATTCTGCGAAGGTTGAGAGATGAATCTGATGCGTATGACACGGTGATGTGGATTAAATATGGGACCTCTCTGGGATTTGTGTTTTTTCTGCTTTTCGGTATTGCGATAAAACATACCCAAATGGATGGAATATCTGCGGTTGCCAAATTGTTATTAGAGTAAGATTTTTCGGGTGGCATTCATCCATTGTACGAAGTTGAATATAAATTACATCTACAGAAACTATGAGTATTACTGCAGAGCAGGTTATTACCGAAGAAGTTATTGATGAAGCATATACATACGAAGAATATCGAAACATGATTGATGAACTCTTGGAAGAGGGTAAAACCACCGGTGATAATCACTCCGATGTGATGGTTCACTATACCAAGATGAATGTGCAGCGCATGAGTCGCTGGGACAAGCGCGTTGAGCTGAACGACTCATTGATTCATACGCTGGAAAATGTTGATACCGATTGGATTTGGTTAGTACTCACCGAAGCGTGGTGCGGCGATGCGGCTCAGAATATTCCCGCTATTGTAAAGATGGCTGAGAAAAATGATCATATTGATATTCGGTTTATCCTACGGGATGAGCATTTGGATATTATGGATGAATACTTAACCAATGGCGGACGTTCTATTCCCAAATTAATTTGCTTGGATGCTGATTCCCTGGAAGAAATCGGCACGTGGGGCCCGCGACCTGATACGGCACAAGAAAAATCGACAATGTTAAAGAATGATGATTCCGTTACTACTGAAGAGTGGGCTAAGACGTTGCATAAATGGTATGCAAAGGATCGAAACAGTGAGCTGCAGCAAGAGTTTGAAGAACTTGTGAAAAGCTGGCAGAATTAACAGAAATCTAAACCTCAACTTGACCGCTTTTGAACAACAAAGATTCTTTTTACGAGCATGTGGCCCAGACCAGCGGTGCCCCAATGGGACTGGAAATAGAACGTGCCAAGGGCCCATATATTTATACGACCGATGGTAAGAAGTATGTTGATTTTATCTCAGGTATTGCCGTTAGCAGTTTGGGGCATCGGCATCCCAAAGTGGTAGAGGCCGTCAAGCGTCAGGTTGATCGCCATCTGCATGTTATGGTGTATGGTGAATTCATCCAGGAGCCGCAATCAACTTACGCAGAATTGCTGACGTCGCAGTTACCAGACTCGCTGGACCGCGTATATTTTGTCAACAGTGGCACCGAAGCCAATGAAGGAGCGTTAAAATTAGCCAAGAAGTACACCGGCCGGCATAAGTTTGTAGGATTTCATCACGGCTACCACGGTGACACGCACGGTTCACTAAGCGTCACCGGACGGGATGTCTATCGGGACCCTTACTTGCCGTTGTTGCCCGAGGTCCATTTTTTGGATTTTAACAGTTTTGATGGATTGGAAACCATTGACGAAGAAACAGCGGCCGTGATTATGGAGCCCATTCAGGGGGAAGGCGGCATCATTCCCGCAAAAAAAGAATGGTTGAAAGCGGTACGCCAGCGCTGCGATGAGGTAGGGGCGCTGCTCATTTTTGATGAAATCCAGACCGGCTTCTTCCGCACGGGTTCGTTGTTTGCGTTCCAGGGCTATAATGTTGTGCCCGATATTATGAGCCTGGCCAAAGCGATGGGCGGAGGTATGCCGATGGGAGCCTTTGTATCCTCTTCTGAGATTTTTGAAGTATTTAAGCACGATCCGCCTTTAAATCATGTCACTACTTTCGGTGGTCATCCTGTTTCATGTGCTGCGGCGCGTGCCACACTCTCCGAATTATTGTCGGATGATTACGGAGTCAAAGCCCGAAAAATTGAATCCATTGTTCGGGAAGAGCTAACAGCCGAAGGAATTGCCGAAATCCGTGGCGTTGGAGCGATGCTCGGTATGGAATTGTCCAATAGAGATCTTACGCAAAAAGTGGTAGAAGATTGCTTTGAGCAGGGAATTATTTTGGGATGGACGCTTCACTCGAACACGCTGGTGCGATTGGCTCCGCCATTGATTATCGAGGAATCATTGCTGCGATCTACATTGCAGAATATAAATAAGACCGTGAAAAAGTATAGCTGACAGTTGGTTGGAAAGTTTGCTATTCGTAAACTGTTTGTTGGAATGAATAATTAATAATTAAGAAAGAGCTGCTATGAAATCTATTAATCCCGCTACTGGAGAGCTTATCGAAGAATATGACCAAATGGATGATGCTGCGCTGAAGACTATTGCCGAAGATGCAGCGAAGGCCCAGGAAAAATGGCGCCGCAATACATTTTATGAACGTAGTTTACTGTTGCAGCGTGCGGCTGAATTGTTAGAAGAGAATAAGGAAAAATATGCTGAGCTAATGGCTCGTGAGATGGGCAAGCCGTTGGCTCAGGGAATATCAGAAATCGAAAAATGTGCCTGGGTTTGTAATTATTATGTAGAGAATACCGAGGAATTTCTGGAGGAAGAACTGATTAAATCGGATGCCAGCAAAAGTTTTGTAACTTTTAATCCGCTTGGAACGGTGCTTGCAATTATGCCGTGGAATTTTCCTTTCTGGCAGCTGTTTCGTTTTGCTGCACCGGCGTTAATGGCAGGTAACGCCGTGATTTTGAAACATGCTTCCAACGTTACTGGATGTGCTTTGGCTATTGAGGATTTAATGCACGAAGCAGGATTTACGGATGACCTTTTTCGCACTATTATTGCCGATAATGAACAGGTGCAAACCCTCATTAAACATCCTGGTGTGGCAGCCGTCACATTAACGGGCAGCACGCGTGCGGGAAAAGCAGTGGCTAAAACGGCGGGTAGTGTGCTTAAGAAATCTGTGTTGGAGCTTGGTGGCAGCGATCCCTATCTGATTTTAGAGGATGCCGATATCGAGAATGCGGCCGAAACCTGTGTGACCTCTCGACTTATTAACAGCGGACAAAGTTGTATTGCTGCTAAACGGTTTATCGCTGTTGAGGAAATTTATGATGAATTTTTGGAACTGGTATTTCATAAAATGAATGAGAAGAAAATTGGGGATCCTTTTAATAGTGCCACTGATATTGGTCCGATGGCGCGTAAAGATTTGCGTGATGGGCTTCATGATCAGGTAACAAAGAGCATAGCAGCGGGCGCCGAATGTATTTTGGGCGGCGAAGTACCGGATCGCGATGGATTTTACTATCCCGCAACGGTTTTAACTGAAGTTTCGAAAGGTATGCCGGCCTATGACGAAGAGTTGTTTGGTCCTGTGGCATCAGTAATCAAAGTAAAGGATGCTCGTGAGGCTATTGAGATAGCAAATGATAGCAGCTTTGGATTGGGAGCAGCCATCTTTTCCGAGGATTTTCAGCGAGCCGAAGAGATTGCCGCGTATGAATTGGAGGCCGGGTGCTGTTTTATTAATGATTTCGTGAAATCTGATCCTCGTCTGCCATTTGGGGGCATCAAGGAATCGGGCTATGGTCGAGAACTATCACATTTTGGAATCAAAGAATTTGTAAATATTAAAACAGTGTATCGAGCATAAAAAAAGAATGTAAGGTTTGCATTCCTGCGAGGTCATACTTGAGAGAGAAAGTACGAAGTTAAATTTTTTTGAGCTGATTAATTTTCAAACTTCGTATATAATGATGAACAATAACTAAATTATAAGAGGAAATAAGATGTATCGATACACAAAAAACGTTTTTTTATTAGTACTTATAGCGGGCTTAATAGCTTGTGGAGATAATAGTACCGGACCAGATGTAGATCCTGAGGATGCACCAGAGTTTCCCCAGGTACAAAATGAAGAGGCACAACCCGATTTTTCATTTTTTGAAAATAATCAGCCCGAAAAGGTGCAAGGTGAGGCGCTGGCAGAAACCAATAACTTCTATGAAGCGAGGAGCATTGCGATTTCAAATCAAGTCACCTTTTCTTTTGCTAATTTCTATTCTGGCTTTCTACTGGCGGGATCAGATGAAGAGCCAGATTTCGAAGATGGTGAGTGGGTGTGGGAATATTCCTATAGCTACGAAAATGAAAGCATATCTATAAAAGTTACGGCCCAAGAGGTTTCCAATGGTCACGAGTGGGCTATGTATTGGGATTATTCTGATGGGGATGTGAGTGTTGAGAATTATAAGATGTTCGAAGGATTCGCATCGACCGATGGCAGTAGCGGGGAGTGGGTCTTTAACACCTTCGTTGATGAAACCAGTGAAGAGCAAATAGCTTATACTTCTTCCTGGAATGTCTCCAGTGATACGGAGAAAAAAATGGAGGTTAAGTGGTACGATGAATCAGAAGAGGTTATGTTTACGGCCACCTACGAAGAAGACCAACCTGAATATCTGGTAACTGTTATCAATTCTGATGAAGCCGATCAGGTTCTTTTTTGGGATACCGACACCCAGGTAGGATATTATGAAATCGATAATGAACGATTATGCTGGGATGAAAATTTCCAGGATACGGAATGCAACTAATCATTTTCTTTTTTGAAGGTAGTGAAGGCCTGGGCTTGATAGCTCGGGCTTTTTTTTATGGATACCAAAATTCTATGACACTATGCCGTCAGTAAAGATGTTATAATGGAGAAACCATTATATAACTGAACCTTTAGTTTCTGATGGAGCAAGATCATAAAAATCCTATACGTGGTCGTGGGGCCTCCGATAACCCGGCAAATCGCTTTGAAGGTCGTTATACTGATTACGATCTGGATGAGAAATCGGGGGAAAAACCTTCTCAGGATACCAAGCTTATTCGCGACGACACCAAAGAAATTCTCTCTAAAAATGACAGTCCTGATATTCCGTTCACCTATGGCTTAAATCCTTATCGCGGTTGTGAGCATGGCTGTATTTATTGCTATGCTCGTCCCACCCACGAGTTTTTAGGTTTCTCTGCTGGATTGGATTTTGAGTCGCGCATCATGGTAAAATATGATGCTGCAAAGAAATTACGATCCAAATTTGCATCCAGGAAATGGTATCCCGAGCCGGTTGTGATGAGTGGCGTAACCGATCCATATCAACCCATAGAACGTGATCTGCAAATTACCCGAGATTGTCTGAACGTTTTTGCCGAGGCTCTTAATCCGGTGGGCATTATCACAAAAAACTATTTGGTTACCCGAGATATTGATCTATTGGAAGAACTCGCTAAATATAATGCTGTTCATGTTACACTTTCTGTTACAACGTTGGATCGCGATTTGGCACGCGTGATGGAACCGCGAACATCACAGCCCAACCGTCGATTACAGGCGATCGAAAAGTTAGCAGAGCGCGGTATTTCAGTGGGAGTTAACGTTGCACCGATAATCCCGGGACTAACGGATCATGAATGTCCACAGATTCTGGAGAAAGCTCGAGATGCTGGAGCTACTCACGCCAGCTATACTATTGTTCGCTTGCCACATGGGGTCAAGGATCTTTTTATGGAATGGCTCGAACAGCATTTTCCGGAACGCAAAGAAAAAGTGTTAAATAGAGTTCGTGATATAAGGGGTGGGAAATTATATGAGAGTGAGTTCGGCCAACGCTTTAGCGGTAAGGGGGAATATGCAACTCAAATCCGCAATATGTTTAGCATAAATGCCGATAAATTAGGGCTCAATCAAACGTCCCTATCGCTTTCGACCAAAGATTTTCGACGACCCAAAAAAGGGCAACTCAACTTATTTTGAGGTAACAATTGCGTTCGATTTCCAAAATAAATTTTCAGAAATAGTAGCTTTAGTTCGATATCTGGAACAGGAAATGCATTAATCATTAAAGCCTTGGTTTGTTTAGCAGGTATCGGGCTTTTTTTATTCATTTTCCCTTTCATTTCGCATATATTCAGTGAACAGAAAAAAGGCTAATTTTTGTATCTTCAGCCTGACGAAAAGAATAAATTCAAACAATATTTCTGCTTATGTCTAGTACTCCTTCGACAATGATGGAACTTGGAACCAAGGCACCGGATTTCAAACTATTTGATACAGTAAATAACCAGTTGGTATCACTGGATGACTTCAATAATGCTAAAGGACTTTTGGTTGTTTTTATGTGTAACCACTGTCCATATGTGCAGCATATTCTTGATGAATTTGTTATTGCGGCAAGAGATCTTCAGCAAAAGGGTATTGGTGTGGTTGCTATAAGTTCAAATGATGTTGAAAATTATCCTGCCGACAGCCCAGTTAAGATGGCTGCCGAAGCTCGGTCTCATCAGTTTTCTTTTCCCTATTTATATGATGGTACACAGGAAATTGCCAAGGCTTATAAAGCGGCTTGTACTCCTGATTTCTTTTTATTTGATGAAAATGACGAGTTGGTTTATCGCGGACAGTTTGATGATAGTCGTCCTGGCAATGATAAACCTGTTACTGGTAAAGATCTTCGCGAAGCATGTGAGTTACTCTTTGATGGCAAGGTTAAAGAAGATCAGAAGCCTAGTGTAGGGTGTAATATCAAGTGGAAGAAAGGAAATGCGCCTGCGTACTACCAGGGATAGGAGTGAGTAATGTCTGATAACAATCCGCCTGACAAAAAAATAGCAGAACTTCGGCGCGAGTATTCTCAGCAACAATTAGTAGAATCAGAGGTTTGTGAGCATCCCATTGATCAATTTAGTCAGTGGTTTCAGCAGGCCTTGTCTGCGAAACTGCTGGATGCCAATGCTATGACGCTTTCTACTGCTACTAAAGAGGGAAAACCTTCTTCACGTATTGTACTTCTTAAAGGTATTGATGAGAATGGTTTTCGCTTTTATACCAACTACGAAAGTCGAAAGGGCCGGGAGTTAAATGAAAACCCTCATGCTGCTCTTTGCTTTTACTGGGCACCTTTAGAGCGGCAGGTGCGTATTGAGGGAAAAGTTGAACAGTTATCTCCAAAAGAGTCTGAAGATTATTTTCATCAACGCCCGCGACAAAGTCAGTTGGGGGCGTGGGCATCAAAGCAGAGTACTAAAGTAAAGTCTCGCGAAGTGTTGGAAAGCCGATTTAAAGAGATGCAGGAGAAGTACCGAAACCAAGAAATTCCATTACCAGAATTTTGGGGCGGCTTTCAACTAATGCCACAGCGAATCGAGTTTTGGCAGGGGCGAAAGAGTAGAATGCATGATCGTATTTGCTATGAAAAGAAAACCGGGGAATGGCAAATATTTAGGCTCGCACCGTAGAAACTATTTCTCACATTAGACATATTCTTTAGGTTCCATGGCTAAAGGAAAGCTCGAAAAGTATAAAGAGGTAACTGAATTTTCGAATACGCTTGAGTACACTGATTTTCAGGATGAGGAATCCCAAAAACCAAAGGGATGCTGGCATTTTGATATGTTTGAGAATGATAATCCCATAGTACTGGAGTTGGCCTGTGGAAAAGGAACTTATACCCTGGAGCTGGCTCGACGTAATCCTGATAAAAATTTTGTAGGGATTGATATAAAAGGCAATCGTATCTGGAAGGGTGCCAGACAGGCCTTGGAAGAGGAATTGGACAATGTTCGATTTCTCCGGATTTATATCGACCATCTGGATGAATATTTTGCTCAAGATGAAGTTGATGACATATGGATTACCTTTCCCGATCCCTATCCCCGTCATTCCGATCGTAGTAAGCGGCTTTCAAGTCCGAAGTTTTTAGAGATTTATCAGAGAGTACTAAAGCCGGAAGGAACGATCCATTTCAAAACGGATAGTGATGAGCTTTTCTCGTTTACAAAAAAAACGGTCCGACAATCAGAATGGGAAGTGCAGGAGATAGTAGATGAAATTTATCAAGAACGTCCCGACGATGAGTTGCTTACGATTCAAACACACTTCGAAAAACGCCATTTACAGAGAGGGCGTACCATATCCTATTTGAGGTTTTCATTGCCAGAAATTTCTATTAGTCATAACCTCAAGTAGGAACTAAAAGAGTTGGAAAATTAGTTTTTTAAACACTATTGCTTTATCGTTATATAAATGTTTAATTACTAACAGTTAACACTGTTAACCACTGTTGATATGAAAGAAGCCAAGAGTTTAAGTCTTAAAGAGCGAATTATAGAAGGTGCACGTCAGGTATTGCTTTCCGAAGGATATCGCAATTTTTCGCTGCGAAAGATTGCGCGTGAAATTGGTGTGAGTGCTACAAGTATCTATCTGCATTTTGAGAATAAAGATGATTTGGTGCACACCCTGATGGAGGAAGCTATTGAGCGTCTCAATAATAGGCTGCAACAGGTAGTAGAGGAGGCTGACAGTCCCTTTGAAAAACTTGAGGCTTTGGCTTATGAGTACGTGCAATTTGCTCTGAGATATCAACGTGAATACCAGATTATTCATTTGGCCAGTTCGGATGAGATGACACGGTATCCCAAAGAAAAATTTCGCAAGGCACGAAAAGGCTATGAGATCGTCAGTGATGTGCTTCAGGAGGGTGTGGAAGCTGGATTAATTGCCGAGGACAAACCACGATTAGCGGCATACACCTTTTGGGCGCAACTGCATGGAGTGATGTCAGTGGTGCTATCAAAACGTCTGGATACGAGGATCGATCAGCAGGAATTTATTGACGAAGCCATTGACCATATTATTGACGGGTATCAAGTGCGGACTGCATTATCAACAAACAACAGAAAAGTGTGATTTAACTTATAGGTGATCGTTATGGAACTTTTAAATGAAAGCTTTGGATTTTTATTTCAATACCCGTTGTGGGCGGTAATAGTGAGCATGGTGATCGTTGCCGCACTTTTTGCATTCTGGGGCACCCCGCTTTGGGTTTGGGCCATAGCCGGATTTGTAGCGCTTTGGGGATTTTCAGCTCCCTCTTGGCTATTTGTAGTCTTTGCAGCCTTGGTGGTTGTATTCAATATTAAACCTATTCGTCGTACGCTACTCACTGGTCCATTGATGAAGTTGTTGGATGCGATGAATTTTCTACCCCAGATATCTGAGACCGAACGCACGGCTATTGAAGCCGGTAATGTATGGGTGGATGCCGAGCTTTTTTCTGGCAAACCTGACTTAAAACGACTGGCGAATGAATCCTATCCTGATTTAAGTGAAGAGGAGCAGGCCTATCTTGATGGACCGGTAGAAAAACTATGCTCGATGGTTTCCGATTGGGATGTTTTTGTCCGTAAAGGCTTTACCGATGAAGTTTGGGATTTCATGCGTGAACATAAGTTTTTTGGGTTGATAATCCCCGAAGAATATGGCGGACTCGAATTTTCAGCCTCTGCTCATAGTGCGATTGTGACGAAATTGGCATCGCGCTGCGGCCCATTAGCAACAACGGTGATGGTTCCCAACTCACTGGGTCCGGCTGAATTGCTGATGCATTACGGGACTAATGAGCAAAAAGACCGATACTTGCCCAAGCTGGCAACGGGAGAAGAGATGCCGTGTTTTGCACTTACTGAGCCAACCGCAGGATCCGACGCCGGGGCAATGACGGCCGAGGGAGAGGTGTTCAAAGGGGATGACGGGGAACTTTATATCCGTCTGAACTTTACGAAGCGATATATTACGCTCGCGGCTATTTCAACGCTCATAGGTCTCGCTTTTAAACTCCGCGATCCGGAAAATCATCTTGGAAAAGGAGAATATCCTGGTATTACCTGTGCGCTTATACCAAGCGATACGGAAGGAATTATTTTAGGACGTCGCCACGATCCGCTGGGCGTGCCGTTTTATAACTGTCCTGTTGATGGAGACGATGCAGTGGTGTCGGTCAATCAAATTATTGGCGGACCGGAACAAGCCGGTAACGGCTGGCGTATGTTGATGGAGTCGCTTGGCGTGGGTCGTGGTATCTCACTGCCCGCTCAAAGCATGGGCGGAGCCAAAGTAGCTACGAGAGCACTCGGTGCCTATACTGCTGTACGCAAGCAGTTCGGTATCAACATCGGTAAATTCGAAGGTATTGAAGAGCCGATGGCCCGTATTGGTGGATTTACTTATCTGATGGATGCGGCACGACGTTACACATGTGCAGGATTGGATATCGGCGAAAAACCTTCGGTAGTTACAGCGATTGCCAAATACAACTTTACCGAACTTGGGCGTCAGATTATCAATGATGCAATGGATATTCAGGGCGGGGCCGGTATTTCTCGTGGACCTCGTAATATTTTTGCACACGGATATATTTCATTGCCGATTGCCATCACGGTCGAAGGGGCGAATATCCTAACCCGAAGCTTAATGGTATTTGGTCAGGGCGCTATTCGCTGTCATCCATATGCTTATGATGAAATTGACGCCTTGACACGCGGCGATGTAAAAGCATTTGATAATGCTTTCTGGAAACATATTGGGCACGTTGTGCAGAATTTGTCGCGATCAATGTTGATGAGCATTACCCGGGGGAAAATTGCCTCCTCACCGGTTGGCGGACCCGCAGCCAGGTATTATAAAAAATTGTCTTGGACTTCCGCTTCCTTTGCATTCCTTGCTGATGTAGTGCTGGGATCGTATGGTGGTGGACTAAAAATTAAGGAGAAGATATCTGGACGTTTTGCTGATATTCTGAGCTGGATGTATTTAGCTACGGCAACGCTTCGCCGATATGATGCAGAGGGGCAGCGAGAAGAGGATCGTATATTCTTTGAATGGTCGATGGACTACGCTTTTGCACAGATCCAGGAAGCTTTCGATGCAATCTATCGTGAGATAAAAGTACCCGGACTTAGCTGGCTTTTCCGTGGACCTATTGCGTTATGGTCGCGAATGAATCGCATTAATAGTATGCCGTCTGATAAACTGGGGCATAAAGTAGCCCAGGCGATGCAGAAGCGCGGAGAGCAGCGCGATCGGATTACGGACGGGATTTATATTCCGGAAGATAAAGAGCAGGCTCTCGGACGTTATGAATATGCGTTTAGACTATCTGAGGAAGCTGCTCCAGTGTACAAGAAAATCTACAAAGCAACGAAGAAAAAAGAGTTACCTAAAACGCAGGTACGCTTTGTTATTGATCAGGCTGTCGAAAAAGGTATCATTGATAAAGATGAAGCCGAATTACTGCGCGAAGCTGAAGATGCACGGATAGATCTGGTACAGGTAGATGAATTTACGCTTGAGGAATATGAAAACCTGACACCTTCGACTCCGAAACTTAAAGGCAGTGCAAAAGCTGAAAATATAGCCGGATAACGGTAGTAATAATTTCCCTTGAGCGTAGGGAGCCCCGTCAATCTTTTGGGTTGGCGGGGCTTTTTTATTGCAGTAATTCAAGTTGACTTAATCAAATAATATAAGTTATTTAATCTATAGTAAGTTATTATAGTAGAATAAAATTCTATAAATAATTTAATTTTTAGATTAATATTGTATGTCTTCCTATAGTTTAGATAATATTGACAGAAAGATTTTAACCATTCTTCAGCAAGATGGTCGTATCCCCAATAACAAATTAGCTGAAAAGGTTGGCCTTACTACAACGCCCACGTTAGAGCGTGTAAAGCGATTGGAGCGGGAGGGTGTTATTATGGGATACGGTGCACGGGTTGATGAAGATGCTATAGGAAAGGGACTGGTTGTCTTTTGTTCTCTTCGGCTGGCTGTACATCAGATGCATACACTGGATGAAGTTTGTGATGAGATTAATAAAATGTCTGAAATACAGGCGTGTTATCATATAACCGGTGACTCAGACTTTTTATTAAAAATTGTGGTCCAGGATATGCCGGCATACGAAAAGTTTATGCATGATAAATTAACCCGACTGCCCGGCATAGAGCGTATATACAGCAACATTGTGCTATCCACAAAAAAAGAAAATTATCATCTTCCAATAGACGAGGGTCAAGATCATGGATAAATCAAAATTCAGTATTGAAAGTGAAACGGTACATGCCGATCATCCGAAGAATGATCCATTTGGTTCGCATGTGATGCCAATATATCAGACTTCTACATTTCGATTTAATTCCGTAGAAGACGGACGCAAATTTTTTGCTCATGAAGAGGGTGGGGCAACGCATTCGTATTCAAGATTGGGAAATCCAACCGTAGATAGATTGGAAGCGATCTTTGCTCGATTGGAAGGTTCTGGTTTGCCGGATAGCGATGATATTTCTGCTCTTGCCTT
>JBNJFP010000001.1:99526-152644 GCA_051746985.1 Bacteroidota bacterium | reverse complement strand
CAACACTTTCCAGATTCACCCAACCAGGAGCATTTTCCTTCTACCATCCTTGAACCTGATAGCGTTTATCATTCACTTTCCGTATATAAGCTTTCGAGCAGTTAATAGCTTTATCCGAAAACCAAACCGTTGTTATGGAATTTTCTTTAGTCGATACCATCGTTTTTTGTGCTTACGCGCTGATGATTGTTGCCATTGGTCTTTGGGTTTCAAGAGATGAAAAAGGACATCAGAAAACAGCCGAAGACTATTTTCTGGCCGGAAAATCACTGCCGTGGTGGGCAATCGGGGCTTCGCTGATTGCCGCCAATATATCGGCCGAGCAGATTATCGGGATGTCCGGTTCCGGTTTTGCCGTGGGATTGGCGATTGCTTCTTACGAATGGATGGCCGCGGTTACGCTCATTATCGTTGGGAAGTATCTACTGCCCATTTTTATTGAAAAAGAAATTTTTACCATTCCACAGTTTGTTGAGCAACGATTCAATACAACGCTTAAGACTATCTTGGCGGTTTTCTGGATTGCCTTGTTTGTCTTCGTAAACCTTACCACGGTACTATATTTGGGGGCGTTGGCGCTGGATACTATAATGGGGACGGGTGATGGCAGCCTGATGATGTATGCGCTTATTGGACTGTCGGCAATTGCTGCTGCTTATTCATTGTACGGTGGACTTGCGGCTGTGGCGTGGACCGATGTTTTGCAAGTTGGGCTGCTTGTGATTGGTGGATTTGTCGTCACTTTTGCAGGATTGTATAATCTTACTCCCGATGGAGGACTGATCAACGGTGTTACTCATCTCTATGAGGTGGCCGGAGATAAGTTTGAGATGATTCTGGATCAGTCTAATCCCGAATTCGATAACCTTCCCGGTATTGCGGTGTTAATTGGCGGAATGTGGGTAGCCAACTTGTACTATTGGGGATTCAATCAATATATCATCCAGCGAACATTGGCCGCCAAATCACTCGAAGAATCCCAAAAAGGAATTATTTTTGCCGGATTCTTGAAATTGCTCATTCCCTTAATTGTGGTTATCCCCGGTATTATTGTGTATGTGCTATTCAATCAGCCCGAAGGTACCACTCAGATTTCAGGAGTGGTAGATGCGTTTACCAAATCCGATGGAAGTATTCGTTATGATAATGCTTACCCGTGGCTCATGAAAGTGTTCTTGTCGCCCGGATTTTTGGGATTGGTAGTGGCTGCTCTTGCGGCAGCTATTGTTTCATCGATGGCATCGATGCTTAATTCGGTGGCTACCATCTTTACGATGGATATTTATATCCCGTACTTCAACGAAGATGCCACCGATAAACAGACGGTAAATATGGGACGTATTTCGGCTTCTGTTGCGCTGATTACCGCCATTATTGTAGCGCCACAACTTGACAACGTGCCCCAGGTATTTCAGTACATCCAGGAATATACCGGGATGGTGAGTCCGGGTATTTTGGCCGTCTTTTTAATGGGATTATTCTGGAAAAAAACGACTTCTAAAGGTGCTATCTATGGCGTTCTGGCTTCCATTGTGGTAGCCATATTTTTGAAAACGCCGGCGGTAGAACTGCCGTTTCTGGATCAAATGTTGTACACCCTCATCATCACCATTGTGATTATTATGGGAGTGAGTTTGACAACCAATCCCAATGATGAAGATCCTAAGGCGATACATACTACGGCAGAGATGTTCCATACGAGTCCCTCGTTCAATATTGGAGCATATGTAATCCTTATAATCGTAACGGTTCTTTATGCCGTATTTTGGTAATTCGCAGTATCTAATGATTTAACTTTTTTTTGATGGAGCAACTTGACAAACAAATTGAAAAAGAATTTAAAGCCCGTTTTGGGGACGATTATACGTTAATTAAGTCACCGGGACGTGTTAATTTAATTGGCGAACACACCGATTATAACGATGGGTTTGTGCTTCCCGCTGCTGTTGAAAAAAGTATTTATTTTGCCATGAATGTTAACGGTACCAATACGTGTCGTTTTTTTGCTTCGGATAAAGGACAGTCGTATGAAACCGATATTTCAACGCCTATCGAAGAATCCGGACTGGGCTGGCCAGATTATCTATTGGGCGTGGTAGATCAGCTTAAAAAACACGGATACGAAATTTCGGGATTTGATTGCGTGTTTGGGGGAAATGTGCCGATTGGGGCAGGAATGTCGTCGTCGGCAGCCTTGGAGGGGGGGGCATACTTTTTGGACTGGCAGAGTTGCATAGTTGGAAAATTCCCCCGGTAGAGATGGCACAAATCGCCCAAAAAGCCGAGAACGATTTCGTGGGCGTGCAGTGTGGTATTATGGATCAGTTTGCCAGCCTGAACGGAAAGCGGGGGCATGCCATAAAATTAGATTGCCGATCGCTTGACCATGAATATTTTCCCTTTGATAGAGATGATATCCAAATTGTGCTGTGTGATACGCAAGTTCGTCGTGAGCTGTCTTCATCGGAATATAACGTGCGCAGAGAGCAATGCGAGCGAGGTGTTAAAATATTGCAGCAGTGGGATCCCAAAATACGAAAGTTACGCGATGTTGATTGGCCATTTTTATTGAGCCACCAGAACGATATGGATCCGCTTATATTTAAACGGTGCAAATATGTAGTTGAAGAAAACAAACGTGTTATTCAGGCTTGTGAAGATTTGCGTAAAGGAGATTTAACATCGTTTGGAAAGCGAATGTATCAATCGCATGCAGGCCTGCGTCATGAGTATGAAGTCAGCTGTAAAGAGCTTGATGTGTTGGTTGATATTGCACGAGATCTTGACGGTGTATTTGGCGCTCGGATGATGGGCGGCGGCTTTGGGGGATGTACGATAAACTTAGTCCAGGAAAAGCAGGTTGAATCATTTTCCAATAACGTAAAAGAGCAATATCGCCAACGGCTTGATAAAGAAATCAAAATATATAAAACAAGGGTCTCTGCCGGTACACACCTGCTAAAGCAGTCCGAAATTACGACAGAATAACTTGTTGATCCTAATTTAAGCTACTGTAAAATGTCTTTAGATCTCAATAATCACTCACATCGCAGACGAAATCCGTTAACCGGAGAATGGGTTCAGGTTTCACCGCACCGCGCCAAGCGTCCATGGCAGGGACAGGAGGAAGAAACGCCGGGCGATGAGAAGCCGGAATATGATCCGGGGTGCTACTTGTGTCCCGGCAATGATCGGGCTGGTGATGCCAGCAATCCTGAGTATGATTCCACTTTTGTGTTTACCAACGATTTTAGTGCGCTAAAACCCGATGTGCCTTCCGAAGAAGTTAATACGAATGATTTGTTGGTGGCCAAAGGGGAGAAGGGTATTTGTCGGGTGATCTGTTTTTCTCCGCGACACGACTTGACGCTGCCCGAAATGGAGCTGTCCCAAATTCGGGATGTGGTTGATCTGTGGGTGACTGAATATGTGCAGCTGGGCAGTCGGGATTATATTAATTACGTGCAAATTTTTGAGAACAAGGGCGAAATAATGGGATGCAGCAATCCCCATCCGCACGGACAAATTTGGGCACAACAGACGATACCTGATGAACCCTCCAAAGAGCTGAAGCAACAGATTTCTTATTACAAAAAGCACGGCAATACGTTGCTTTCTGATTATTTGGATTTAGAGCTTGAGGTTGATGAACGGGTTGTTGTTTCCAATGAGCATTTTGTGGTTTTAGTACCATATTGGGCGTTTTGGCCGTTTGAGACATTATTGATAAGTCGCCGCCCATTCGGTGGATTTGATCAAATGACCGACGAAGAAAAAGATGCGTTGGCTGATATCGTAAAACAGATTACCGTGAGATACGACAACATTTTTGAGGTCTCATTTCCGTATTCCGCAGGATTTCATCCTGCACCTACCGATGGGAAAGAGCATCCCGAGTGGCACTTTCATATGCATTTTTATCCGCCATTGCTACGCTCGGCCACGGTGAAGAAATTCAGGGTGGGATACGAAATGCTCGGGACGCCTCAACGCGATATTACCCCCGAGGCAAGTGCTAAGCTCATCAAAGACCTTCCTACTGTTCATTATAAAAATCAATGACCCTTATGATGAGGTCAGTATAATTTAAGATCTCTTTTTGGGATTACGCCCCCTCAAAAGCGGTTAGTACAGTCTTTTAAAAATGTTGCGATTAATTGCAAAATAACGTTAAACAAAATGTTACTTTATTTAAGTTGTTGACTATATCAACTAAATAGTGGTATCTTTAGCCACACGAATAGCAAGTGATTATTTATATGCGTCTAAAAAAAGATCTTTATTGTCACACAACCGGTTGCAGAATGGCGTATGTAGTAAAGGAGATAATCCGGAATTTAAGCAAAAGGTTTGCTGCCAAAGGTGTAAACCTTACGATCGAACAGTATTTTATCCTCAACATTTTAGACAATGAGGATGGGCTTATTTTACAGGACTTGGCAGAGATTGTAGATCGAGATAAATCAGCCGTACTACGACATATTGATAGTCTTGAGGAAAAACATTTTGTGACCCGAGTGACGGACAGGAAGGATAAAAGGAGAAAGTTGTTGCTGGTTACCAAACCGGGAATGATCGAGTTGGAAAAGGCCCGTGAAATTGATCAAGAAATTGACCAAGAGCTTATGCAAGAATCAGAAAATATTGAAATAAAAGACTTCCAGAAGACGTTATCTAATATGTATAACTATCTTATTTCAGACAACAGTTGATTATATCAACAAACTGGCATTAACCAAAGGATGCAATTGAAATGATTTTAAAACAGAATATCCTAACCAAATCACAGTAGCTTAACCAACTACTGTGTATCCCTAACGAAAGCCGTACTGTGAAAGGTGCGGCTTTTATTTTTATAATGAAAATTTATTCTGCTATTAATTCTTCCGGGCTCCAGGGAGCCGTTCGATTACTATTTCTGTTGCCAATTTCAATGATTTCATCTTGCGTAACTTGAGGATGATCCCCCTCACTTTGATCCCGCAAATAATTAAGTATTGCTGCAATTTCTGCATTGCTTAAGCGAGCCTTGAAAGCCGGCATATTTCCATCATAGCTTGAGCCACGAACATCAATTTTTCCGGCAAGCCCATCCCGAATAACGCGCACAGGTACCGATTTATCTCGGGTGATCCACTCGGTATTAGTAACGGGAGGAAAACTGTTACCCAGTCCCTGGCCATTTTCTCCATGACAGGAAGCACAATTTTGAGAATATAACCCCTTGCCGTTTAAAATTTTGGGATCGCCGGACGTATTCGATGGAGTGTCATCCGATTGATTTATTCGAGGTACCATACTCATCAGTTTTTGATATCTTTGTTTAATTACCTGATGAAGTTCTGCCATGGATTGATGTCCCATTTCAGAGTGCATTTCTCTCATTTCTTTGTGAAAGCCAATCATCTGGTTATACCATTCAGCCGTTATATTATTCTGCATTTGTAGGTGCATTTGCTGGCCGGTATAGTTATTGTCCTCACTACCTCGACTCATATTTCCATGTTGATGATTTCTCATCATGTGATGATGATTTTCATCAAGCTGCTGATGCATTGATTGCATCTGTGAATACAAATACTGCATTACTGATGTCAGGGAATCAGGATGATTTTTGTAGGCATCCATCAATTTAGAAAAACTATTTTGCAGCGAATTGTACTCTTCTTCGATTTCCTGTTGCTGACTTTCACTCATTTGAGAAGAGTCCTTCATTTGGCAGGAGAGAGGCAACGTCATCAGCAATAAGTAAAGCAACAATGGATTCTTAGTCAGTGAGAATATCAATGGTAAACTATTTTAAAGTGCTTGTGGTAGCTAAGAATAATTTTCCGAATAAGGCAATAAGTATAAACGTGAGGTACTTTTCAAGTTGGGGTGATCATAGATGGAATTGTTCAAATGCCGGGTTGAATATTTTTAAGTAATCATTGTTGCTATCCTGACCAAAAGATATGTATATTTAGCGCTCTTGATTTTATGGACAGTCATTACTTTTGGGTGCTTAGCTCAGTTGGTTTAGAGCGCTACCCCGACACGGTAGAGGTCGCTGGTTCGAATCCAGCAGCACCCACTTAAAGCCTGTTGCCCGCCAAAAGGGTATAACGGGCTTTTTTATTTTGGATACGAAATCGGAATAAATCGAATTCATTTTCTTTTAGCTATATAAGAGGTTTTGTATTTTTATTGATTCAAAAAAGTTTAGTTATACCTATTAAAAATGGCTCAACGTAGAGAAGCACGAGAAACAGTTTTGCAAGCGCTGTATGCGAATGATATCGGTAAGGGACAGTGGTCAGATATTATTCAATCGGTTATTAAATCCCGTTTATCTAATGATACCGAGACATTTAAATTTGCGGAACGCCTGTTTCTTAAAATCGTAAATAATCAGGATGAGATTGACGAGATCATTCAGCGACACCTAAACAACTGGCGACTGGATCGACTCAATACCATAGATCGACAGCTCTTGCGTATCGTTATTGCTGAGTTCCTGTTTTACGAACAAATTCCTACGAAAGTATCCATCAATGAGGCTATTGAAATTGCCAAAAAATTCTCCACTAAAAAGTCCGGCAATTTCATAAATGGGATTCTTGATTCTGCGCTTCAGCAACTTCAAAGCGACGGTCGTATAAATAAAAAAGGACGTGGATTGATTGAGTCCTCCTTTAATTCCTAAACTTAAGTATTGTGAGCAATCAAAAGTTTATAGCTATTGGAGATATTCATGGATGTTACAACACCATGGTTGCGCTTCTGCAAAAGCTGGAGCCGTATTACGATCGGCAATTCGTCTTCGTTGGTGATTATATTGATCGGGGGCCGGCCTCTAAAAAAGTGGTTGACTACCTGCTGGAGTTTAAAGAAAAAGTGGATTGTATATTTTTACGGGGCAATCATGAACAAATGCTCCTTGATGCTTTAAATAATGGCGAAAAGAGCATGTGGATGATGAATGGAGGTCGGGCGACTTTGCAATCCTATAACGGGAATAGCGATGTCGTTGTTCTTCCAGAATCACATCAGGAATTTTACGAGAATACTCGCTTATTCTACCAAACGGACGAATACTTTTTTGTTCATGCGGGATTATCACCAGCCAAAACGATCGCCGAAAGCATTGAAAATGATAGCGAAGTACAAGAGTTTTTGTGGGAGCGTTCTCACCTTAATGCTTTTGAAACCCCTTGGGAGAAAACGGTCATCTTTGGACATACCCCTCGTCCCAAACCCATCCAAAAAGATAACATGATTGGCATTGATACTGGTTGTGTTTTCGACCGCATTGGATATGGAAAACTAACGGCTGTGTTACTGCCCGAAGAGAAATTTGTTCACCAAACTGCACTTGATTAACTGATTTATTTAAACTTATAATCTTTTTTATACATGAGTTTACGTTGTGGAATCGTGGGACTTCCGAATGTTGGAAAGTCCACTTTGTTTAATGCACTGAGTGATGCCGGAGCTGATGCGGCCAACTTCCCATTTTGTACCATAGATCCCAATATTGGCGTTGTGCCTGTTCCGGATGAGCGCCTGAATACGCTTTACGATATTGTAGGCTCGGAGGAAAAAATACCGACGAGTGTGGAATTTGTAGATATCGCCGGTCTGGTGAAGGGAGCATCAGAAGGAAAGGGAAAAGGCAACGCCTTTTTATCTCATATTCGCGAAGTGGATCTGATTGTCCACGTCGTGCGCTGTTTCGACGATGAAAATGTTATTCATGTTGAAGGGGATGTCAATCCCACCCGTGATATTCATATCATTGAGGACGAGCTTATTCTTAAAGATCTCGAAACGGTTGAAAAGCGATATGAAAAACTTAAAAAAGAGGCTAAAAGCGGGGAGAAGGAGACGCTCCAAAAGCTTGATATTGTAGAACGGTTGAAAGAGCATCTTGAAGTGGGGAATGCCGCACGCACGTTCGAGGCCGGTAAGGAGGAGCGAGAGGCCTATCGAGAGCTGTTTTTACTTTCTGATAAGCCGGTGTTGTATGCATGCAATGTTTCTGAGGATGATCTGGACTCTGGCAATCAATGGGTGGATGAGGTTAAAGAGATTGCTGCTGAATTTGATGATGAGGTTGTTACTTTTTGTGCTAAGATAGAGGAAGAGATTGCCGAGCTCGATGAAGAGGAGCGAGCTATGTTCCTGGAAGAATTGGGCGTAGAAAGCGCTGGCCTTGAACGCTTGATTCAGGCTGCCTATAAAGAGCTTGGGCTCATCACCTATTTTACTACCGGTCCGAAAGAAACTCGGGCATGGACCGTAAGAAAAGGGGCCAAGGCTCCAGAAGCGGCCGGGGTTATCCACAGTGATTTTGAGCGTGGATTTATCCGTGCCGAGACCGTCAGTTATGAAACCTATAAAGAGTTAGGATCTGAAAAAGCGGTTAAAGATGCGGGAGAAATGCGTCAGGAGGGCAAGGATTATGTTGTTCAGGATGGAGATGTCATGCTGTTCCGTTTTAACGTATAGAAAAGGTCGTCATTTATAAGTTGTTAAGTGATGTTATAGCCTCTTGCTTTCCGTCATCATAATTGGTTTCATAATCACCTAAATCAAAAATGAATGGTGATGATGAAATCTCGGCTTATCTATGTATTGGGTCTTCTTCTTGGCATTGGATTGCTAAATGTTGCCGGTGACAACGTTGTAGATATTGATGATACCAAAGAAGCCAAAAAGTATCTTGAGGAACAGCGCAATTTGACGTTAGATCGGCTTCGTGATAATCCCAATGCTGAGGGAATTAAAAAGCTTATTGAGCTTGGATCGTGGGATGATGCCAATAAGTTTCTGGATACAGATGAGGATCGTTCTGATTCGGCTGAGTATAAAGTTGTTGAAGCTCAGCTTTTGATTAAGCAGCACCAGTATCAGAAAGCCCAAAAAATTGTTAAAGAGCTTCTTGAGGCCAATTCCGATAATCCAGAGGCAAACCGGTTACAGGCAGAGCTGGATATTCAGGCGTGGCGGCTCGATGAGGCCGACCAGATAGCGAAACAGCTCTTGGAGGGATATTCTGATAATCCCGATGCAGGGATAATTCGCGGTACTGTTGCCTTGTTACAGCAAGATTATGAGCGGGCTATGGAATGGGCAAAACGGGTGCAAAAATGGGATGATGAGCGGGCTGCGGGATACGTTTTGGCGTCGGAGGTTCACTTTTGGCTACAGCAACCTGATCAGGCTAAAGCTTCTTTACGAAAGGCTTTGGAGCGGAATCCTTTTGATGCGGATGCCCGCTACTATTATGGATACGCTATTTGGCGTGAGGGCGATGCTACTCAGCTTCCGGATATGGCAAATCAATGGAATTTCGCGCTGGAAATTAATCCCCAGCATTACCTAACACACTGGCATTTTGGTAATGGGCACACCCATTTAACTTATGCTGATTATACTCATTCTACAGACAGTTCCGTCTCCAAAGAGCTTTTGAAAAGTGATTCTCTTCTTGCTGCGGGGAAAGTTTCCGAAGCTATAAAGCGAACGCACAAAATAGAGCAGGAATATCCCAAATCAGTGCATCCGGCGATGACCCGCGGTTCTATATTTTATATGGCCTATGATATGGATAGAAAACCGCGCCTCGATTCTGCGGAGGTAGCATTTGAGCAGGCACTTGATCACAAAAAGAACTATGGACCGGCCCATAATGGATTGGCAGCGGTCATCAAACAGCGTCAATTCGAGCAGTTAGAAGAGTTTAAAGCTCTGCAGGATTCTATAACCCAAACTTCTGTACCCGATTCTGGTTCGGTATTTTATGATGTGTTTCCCGATGCAAGCTATTATCCCGGAGATCGTGTAACAAAGATGATCGCCCAGCAAATTGGTCCCAGCAAGGCATATCTGCCCATGATTAATAAATTTGGTTCCGATTTTGCTATTCCACCGTTACATGTAGATCTGGCCGAGGCTATGGACAATAATTTTTTCCGATATGGAACTACCTTTGACAATCGCCAGTGGATGGATATCCGTGGCGTAGGAAGTGGGGCTACGGGCATCGAATACCTGGAAAGGGGAGCACATCTCGAGCGGAATGTGCTGGCACATGAATACGCCCACCTGTACCACGGGCGTATTCTAACGGATCGCGAAGATCGCCGCATCCGTGCTTTATATCATAAAGCGATGGAAAATGACCGCACCTTGGATTACTATGCGGCCAATAACGAGAGTGAATTTTTTGCCCAGGGCTATGCGGGAATGCTGTCCGGGCAGAAAGTGCATCCGCTAAATCATAAATCGATGAATACACGGGAGTATATCAGGGAGCAAGATCCCGATTTCTATCACTTTCTTGATTCGCTTTTAACAAAACAGCAAGAGTACCTGGATGGCAACGAAGAGGTTTTTAATAATAACTGGGCCCAAACCTATTTGGCCTTGTCGCAAAGTTCTTCAGATTCGTCCGTGGCAAAGGCTCATTTGGATACCTCCCTTGCTTACAGCCCCGATTATATTCCGGCCATACTTGAATATGCAGAATGGGAAGCAAAGAAAGGAGATTTTGAGCGTGCTTTTGAGAAAATTAATGAGTCCAGGAGTCTTGATCCCCAATATGGTCCGGTGTACATGAGTGAGGCCGAGATTATACACCTACAGGTATTAAAACGTAAAAAATCGTTCGAGGTTGCCATCACCGAAATCGATTCTCTTTATAAAAAAGTTGACCGGCTGGAAACAGATTTGGCCGAACGGGCGGTGTTGAATACCACTCAGCGCGAGCGATATCTCGAATATGGCAAGCTTGTGAAAGCTGTAGAAGCGACCAATGCTTATGTTGATTCAGCACGTGCAATATCTACCTATCTGGAAGATCAGAAAGAACAGGCCGAAGCTTTTTATTACAAGCTGCGTAGCTCTCTGGGCTATTCTGAAGAATCGGCAACCTATTTTAAATCGTTGATTGAGCAAAACCCGCAAAATTTTCAGTATAGACTTATGTATGTGGATGTGCTTATCGAGGCTGGCCGTGAAAACGAAGCCTCTTCAGTACTTATTGAAGGCCAGCGCATTTTGGACTCTGCGGAAAATGAACGCGACGATTACCAGCTTCGGGCCGCTGAGGTCTATTTACTGCGTGAACAAAATAAGAACGCTCAGGAAAAATTATCGGCCATTGAATTTAACGATTTAAGTGTAGAAGAAGCTCTTAGAGGAGCACAGCTTTGGATAGCCTTGAATGATTTTGAAGCGGCTGAAGAAATTATCGAGCAAGTCAATATTGTTTTTCCTTCAGAACAGGCTGAGTTTGCCTATACAAAGGGGAAAATAGCGCAGGCCAAGGACAACCATAAAAAGGCAAAAAAGGCTTTTCAAAAAGCGCTATCAATTACCTCTTTTCATTTAGAGGCGAGGTTGGAGTTGGTTTTCGTACTTGAACAGCTGGGTGAAAGTGACCGGTCAATGAATATAGAAGCTGCATCCGATTCGTTGGCTATTCCGTTGGGCCCTGATTTCGAAAAGAAGCTAACAGCCCGGAATTATTAATCAGAGTCCATATTTAGTGAATCTGCGGATAAAGAATCGGGTTCTTGCAGAGAAAAAGAAGCCGTATCGGTCGGCACTTTTTCTGGCTCAATGCGGTCGTGAACAACCCAGGCATCGGGATATTGAAATTTTATCAGCCGAGAAAATTCATTGGCCTTGTCACGCTGTTGAAAGTCGCCAATATGCACCCGGTAATGAGGTTGACGAAATGACTGATACACTTTTGGCTGATAGCCCGAGATGGTTGAATCGGCCCAAGAGCGAAATTCATTAGACACAGAGTCGGCTAAAGATACATCGCGCGTAGAAAGAATCTGTACGCGGTATCCATCATAAGGATTTCTGTTTGTTTGCTGAGTTTCTGAATCGTCCTTTAAAAAAGCTTCGGGTATATCCTGCTTTTGCGATACATACAGATCAGTGAGCTGGCTCCGGGTTCTGTCGAGCATGGCTTGACGCTCCGAAGGGGTTTCTGCAATTTCTTGTGGTGCATCATCACTCTCGGAGGTGGTTTGTTCGGACGTTTTACAGCCGTAAATCCCCACAAGTAAAATGGTGATGAGAATAAATGGTAGCTTGTCAGTTATCTTGGTCATGATTTAAAATCCTACGGGGTGCCAAGTAGTTTTTGTTTCCTGGAAATCGGTAATGAAGTAAGGGGATTGGGCTTCGTCAGAAAGCCAATCCTCAATAGGTTTGTATCGAACTCGTTTGAGGTTTAAAGTCGCATTTTCATCGATTTGTTTCCTTTTTACCGAATCAATTTCTGGATCGGTATATAAAAATGCGTTGACGTCTTTGTGGGTAGTCATATGCTCCAGCAGCTCATCGCGATAACCGGTAAGAATATTCACGACGCCTCCCGGCACATCGGATGAATGGAGCACTTCTGCAAAGCTGATGGCGCTCAGCGGATGTTTTTCGGATGCCAGGATAATACAGCTATTGCCACCTACGATTACCGGTGCCATCACCGAAACCAATCCCAAAAGGGGACGATCTTCGGGCGCCCAGATATTGACTACTCCCATGGGTTCGGGCAGCGAAAAGTTAAAATGTGAGCTTGCCACTGGGTTTATTGTGCCAAATACCTGCTGATATTTGTCCGACCATCCAGCGTAATAAATCAGCCGATCGATGGAGGCATTTACCTCTTCTTTCGCTTTTTTTGTTTTGTAGCCAACTGTTTCCAGTTCTTCGATAAACTGGGCCTTGCGGGTTTCCAGCATTTCGGCAATGCGATATAAAATTTGTCCACGATTATAGGCCGTACGATCACTCCAACCCGATTGTGCTTCGCGAGCAGCGACTACGGCATCCCGGACATCCTTGCGGGAGCATTGGCAGGCGTTAGCCAAAATTTCGCCATCGCCATCAAAGACTTTGTAATGACGGCCCGATTCGGTTCTCGGAAAGCTGCCGCCAATGTATGTTTTATATGTTTTCAAAACTTCAATTCTATCAGACATAACAATAAATTTGAATAGAACACGGATTCTGCTTTTGTAACGAATATTGACAGATTAACCTGTACCATCTGTTTTAATCCGTGTTATTTGCGTTCAATATTAATTTTTATTTCAATTTCACATAGGGATATAATCCATGCAGCCCGCCCTCACGACCTTCGCCGCTTTCTTTATATCCGCCAAAAGGGGATGTAGGATCAAACTTGTTATAAGTATTTGACCAGACAACCCCATTACGGATTTTACTGCCGGTCTTAAAGATCTTAGACCCTTTATCTGTCCACACACCACCAGCCAATCCATAAGGCGTGTTATTGGCTTTTTGGATGCCTTCTTCAGCCGTTCGGAAGGTTTGTACCGTTAATACCGGACCAAATATTTCTTCCTGAACAATCCGGTTTGATTGACCAACATTCGTAAACAGGGTGGGGCGACAGAAATATCCTTTTTCAGGGATGTTGCACGAAGCCTGATACATATCGGCACCTTCATTAACGCCAATTTCGAGGTATTCATTTATTTTATTGTACTGTTGCTCAGAATTGATAGCCCCAATATCGGTATTTTTATCCAGCGGATCGCCAACTATGAGCGTATCCATACGATCGCGAAGTTTTTGAATAACCCGATCGGCCACTCCTTCCTGCACAAACAAGCGCGAACCGGCACAACACACATGCCCCTGGTTAAAGAAGATAGCGTTGATAATTCCTTCTACAGCTTGGTCCAGAGGAGCATCCTCAAAAATAATATTTGGTCCCTTTCCACCTAATTCAAGCGTATAACGTTTATCCGTGCCCGCCAGTGATTTTTTGATAATTTTACCCACTTCGGTAGATCCGGTAAAGGCAATTTTATCAACATCATCATTAACAATAGCCGAGCCCGTTTGTCCGGCACCGGTAACAATATTAACTACCCCATCGGGCAGACCTGCATCACGACATAATTCGGCAAACTTTAGGGCGGTAAGCGAAGTGGTTTCAGCGGGTTTTAAGACAACAGTATTACCCGTTGCCAGGGCAGGGGCAATTTTCCAGGCCAGCATCAGCAGCGGAAAATTCCAGGGGATGATTTGTCCTGCTACACCCAGCGGCTCCGCTTTTTTGCCGGGAAATGCATAATCAAGCTTGTCCGCCCATCCCGCATAGTAAAAGAAATGTGCCGCGGCCAGTGGAATATCTACATCGCGAGATTCCCGGATGGGCTTGCCGCCGTCCATACTTTCAAGTACCGAAAATTCACGGGCGCGCTCTTGAATAAGTCGCGCTATTCGGAAGATGTATTTCCCCCGTTCTTTAGCTTCGAGCGTTGACCAGCTTTTGTTAAAGGCTTTGCGAGCCGCCTTAACTGCTTTATCTACATCTTGCTGTGTTGCTTCGGCAAAAGAGGTTAATTTCTCTTCGGTGGCGGGATTCAAGGAGTCGAAATAGCGTCCTTTCTCAGGCGCGATAAAATCCCCATCGATAAACAGCTCATACTGATCTTTATACTCC
Source organism: Bacteroidota bacterium (assembly GCA_051746985.1). GTDB lineage: Bacteria > Bacteroidota > Rhodothermia > Balneolales > Balneolaceae > Fodinibius. The sequence goes on along the minus strand of JBNJFP010000001.1, from coordinate 138,162 downwards.
ACATGAGCAGCACTTTGGGGGGCCTCATCATACTCCCAGAACCCGTCAAAGTTTAGCTTAGAGTTGGGAGAAGTTGGTTTATATGGCTGTTCTTCAATTTTTTCAGCTGTTTTTTGATCGTCAGACATAATCGTAAAATGGATTGATACTTAGTTGGCGTAAATAGATTTCTGCGCGTTGCGTTACAGCGAAGTTGGTTAATCATTTGAAAAATAGTCAGCGCTCTGATACACGCCGGTTTTCTGTTTAACGATTTGCATCAGCAAGTCGTTGGTCAACGAGCTTGCGCCAAACCGGAAGTATTCGGGCGTCAGCCAATCGGTGCCAAGAGTCTCTTTAACAAGCACCAAATACTGAATGGCCTGCTTGGCTTTTCGGATGCCGCCCGCGGGTTTCATCCCCACGCTACGTCCCGTATCATAAAAATAATCCCGTATGGCCTCTAACATAACAAGCGTAACCGGCTGGGTAGCGGCTGGGGTAATTTTACCGGTGGATGTTTTAATGAAATCGGCGCCGGCATGCATAGCCAGATCACTGGCCTTGCGGACATTTTCAAACGTTTGTAATTCGCCTGTTTCCAAAATCACCTTCAAGTGGACATTGCCACAGGCTTCTTTTATTGCAGCAATTTCATCATATACATAGCTGTAGTTTCCTTTTAAAAACTCTCCACGCGAGATAACCATATCCACCTCGTCGGCACCATCCCTGACAACTTGCTTGGTTTCCTCAAGTTTTGCTTCGAGGGTACTCATGCCGCTGGGGAAGGCCGTTGCCACGCTGGCAACATTGATATCGGTCCCTCGCAACGCTTTTTTGGCTACCGGCACCATATTAGGATATACACATACAGCGGCAACAGTGGGTAAATCGGGAAGGGCGGCAAAGGGTTCCTTAGCTTTTTGACACAGTTGAATTACTTTGCCAGGGGTGTCCATCCCTGCAAGAGTGGTCAGATCTACCATAGAAAGAGCCAAAGTAAGCGCCTGTAGTTTCGACTCTTTTTTGATGCTGCGTGAGTTAAGTCGTCCTACTCGTTCTTTGATCCCGACCTCGTCAATGGATACCGTTTTTGTGATTTCAGAAATAGTCAAAACAGATCGTAATTTATTCTCTTGTTAAGGGGGAAAATATCATAGTTGAAATACCATTTGAAGGTAAGAATAGATTGTTATTCCCCCAAAACAATAGTCTGACCAATCGTTTTTAATCAACACGATGATGTAAGGGATTCCCTTATACTATTTAATAGAGCTATTGGCTAATATTGGATCAGTAAATTAAAAAAGAGAGGCAGATTTGAATCAAATTCAACACTACGATAAGACATTAGTCAATATTTCGCCGAAAGAGTGGCCAACGTTTTTAAAAGAACATGCCTACCTGCCCGATGGAACAATCAATGAAGAGCTTGCGCAGGCATTTGCCGAAACGGCTACGCTGATGGATTTTAAACGGTATATGGGTATGGATCATCATGATGCGCCTGCAAATTCGCAAGAAGAGTTTTTGACTTTTTGTGGTGTGCTCGGCTATGGTGTTTATCTATCCCGTTATTTTGACAGCGGTCTGCTTTCCGAATTACGAGCACGCGCAAGCGACCCAAGAGAACATGTCCGTCAAGCAGTGGTGCTGGCCTTAACGTATATTGGTCGCCAAAATATCCAACGACTGCTCAACTATCTCGATAACTGGATTGACGGGGCACCGCTGGAGCAGAAGGCTGCTATTGCAACATTGCGGGAACCATCCTTTTTAAAAAAGCCCGAAGTGGCGCTTATGTTAGTGGATTTACTGGACTGGGCCACGGCCTCAATTACCGACGAGAAGTCCTGGAATAGTGATTATGATATTTTGCAGAACGAACTGGAGCAAGCCTGGGCCCTGGCCGTAATAGCACTTCCATCAAAAGCGAAAATGATGGTGGAACGCTGGATGAAGGTAGATAAACCGGTGGTAAGCGGTGTACTTAAAAAGAATTTAGAACAACCGATTTTAAAGGAAGCCGAACCAGTATGGACGAGCACCATGCTAAAGCAAATTAGCAAAGCGAAATAGTGGTTGACACTACAGTTCAGTGTGATATAACATCCACAAATTGCCTTTGGTTAAAGTCGGTAACTCATATATACTAACAGCAGTTAACTGTTACACATAGATTTTGGTTAGAGGTTTGTGTAACAATTGTTATTAATTGCTTCAGAGTTTTTAGGGAGATGCTTTGAGGTAATGCGCCGGGAGGTGAGTGCGAGCTCACCTCCTTTTTTTATACTTATCTTTATATGATTGACGAATGAATGCGTATTTGATCGTACGCGGCAGTTGTAGGTAATAGACAACTACGTGAGAAATGTAAATCGTAAAAAGCTTGTAAGAAAATTTCTTACAAGCTGTAAGGGATTTTAATGATACATTACGGGTGATTTTTTTGCTATTGTATGCTCGCTGCATATTTCTTCGGCTGTGAGCAAAAGAATGTTAGAATTTTTAATAACCTAAATAAGGATGGTGACTTTTGTCCCAATTTCAACTAATATCGTTTAAAAAGGGAGCAAATGTGGTGGATGATAACAACTCATATCAACCCAAGGCCGATGAGATTTTAGAACAAATCTCGCAATGTGTAATATCGACTGATCTCGATGGCATTGTAAACTATTGGAATGCAGCATGCGAGCAAATTTTTGGATACTCCAGGGACGAAATGATCAATCAGCCGTTAAATAAAATTTATCCATCTATAGCTGAGGACCAGTATCAAGACGATCTGAAAACTTTACGTGAGGGAGGAGAGGTTTTTGGGCAGTGGAAGAGCATTACCAAAGATGGTTCATTTTTATGGATTGATGTCCATGCCAAACCGCTTTTAGACGAATACAACAATCCCAAGGGAATTATCGCTTCAGCGCATAATATCCAAAAACTAAAAGAAGTAGAAGAAGAGTTGGAAGAAAGTAAAGCAAAAGCACAGGCCATTCTTGAAACTACGGTTGACGGAATCATCACCATTAATGAACAAGGAATTATATTGACGTTCAACAAATCGGCCTCTCGTATTTTCGGATATTCTGAAGAGGAAGTGGTTGGCCAGCATATAAATATATTGTTGCCAGACCCCGATAAAAGCCATCAACTTTTTTTTATGGAACAATACCAAATCTTAAACAAGAGGCGTGTTGTTGGGCCCCGTAGAGAATTTACTGGAAAGAGGAAAGACGGATCGGTTTTTCCCATGGAACTTTCGGTTAGCGAGGCGCAGTGGAATAACAAAAAAATATATACAGGAGTTGTCAATGATATTAGTGAGCGCCGACGGCTGGAAAGTGAAATTTTGCGCATCTCTGAAGAAGAGCGTCGCAATCTCGGCCAAGATCTTCATGATGGATTGGGGCAAATGCTTACGGGCATTCGACTAATTAGTAAAAATTTAGCACAGCAGTTAAAGGCCAACGGGGTTCCCGGCGCCGATGAAGTGGATGAGATTTCAAACCTGATTAAAGAAGCCGATGAGTATGCCAAGGCGCTGGCCCATGGATTGGTGCATGTTGATTTTGAAAAGGAGGGACTCCATACCGCTTTAAAACAGCTCTGCAGACAGGTAGAAAAACTATTTAATATTGAGTGTATATTTCATAACAGGGCTGATGTTTCTATATGTAATAATCTACAGGCCATGCACTTATACAGAATTACCCAAGAGGCGATTAGCAATGCTGTTAAACATGGAAAGGCTGGTAATATAGAAATCGACTTATCAGCTCACAATAGTACCTTGGAGTTGTCGATAAAAGATGACGGGATAGGGTTTTCGGAATCCCAAAAAAAAGAAAAAAAACAAGGAATGGGCATTCATATCATGCGGTATCGTGCAAATATACTATCCGGACGAATTGAGATTAAAGAAACAAAAGACAAGAAGACAAAAGTGGTGTGTCATATACCCCAAAAAGCATAGAAAAAACGGTGATTTATTATGAGTAATAGTTTCAAAAAGAGTATTGTAATTGTTGATGATCATCCCCTGATGCGACAGGGGTTGGCCCTTACCTTCGAAAACGATCCCGGCTTTGAGGTTATCAAGCAGATAGGTCGTGGAGAGGAACTCATACAACAGCTTGACAAGTTAAATCCCGATCTCATTATTGTCGATGTTTCGCTTCCGGGCATGAGTGGACTGGAACTGGTTAAACATGTTATATCACAGAAGGAGGACCAAAAAATACTTGTGGTATCACGCCACGATGAGTCGCTGTACGCAGAACGGGTAATCAGGGCGGGGGCCAAGGGGTATGTAATGAAACTTGAAGCCAGCGAAGTATTACTTAAGGCTGTTAAAAAAGTGTTAAATGGTGGCATTTATGTAAGTGACGAGGTCAGCGAACGCTTACTTTTGGGGATGGCCCGGGGGCAGAAAGAAATCATGGAATCACCCATTGAAAAGTTAAGTGACCGAGAGCTTGAGGTCTTCGAACTTACCGGCAAGGGGAACAGTACGCGAGATATTGCTGAAAAACTTCATCTTTCGGTGAAAACAATAGAGTCGTACCGCGCCCGCATCAAAACAAAATTGAATTTAGAGAATGCTACTGAACTTATGGTGCATGCAGTAAAGTGGGCCGAAAATGAGCATTCCGATATTTATTAAGTGAATGCATCATTTTTTAATTTTCTGTGTAGGGATTTGTCCCAATTTTGAATTGCCTTTTCACCTACAGCTTTAGTGTGGAAGCCATGTCACTTGTACCCCCGCTCATCTTTTATGTTCATGGTCACGGGAGGTAATCCTGGTGAAACCATAAAAGATAAAGTAAAAAGGATAGGTGTAAGCATGAAGCAACCAACAAAATATCAACCCACAGCTGCCCCGGTTAATAATTTGCGTCGAGAAATGGATCGTATTTTTAATGAGCTGATTCCTTTCAGTTGGCGATTCGATGATTCTGAAGTCGCAATGAGAACCTGGACTCCAACTACAGATATGTTTGAAACAGATGGGGAATACATCGTTGAAGTTGAGCTACCGGGACTCACTAAAAAGGATATCCAAATTAATTGCCAGGATAACGTTCTTACTATAGAGGGTGAGCGTAAACAAGAGAAAGAAGAAGAACATCCGGAGTATTTACGTAGCGAGCGATCGTACGGCACATTTAAACGATCTATTATACTACCTACGTCGATCTTGGAAGACAAAGTTAAGGCTACATTTAAAGAAGGAGTATTAAAAGTAACGGTTCCAAAAGCTGAAAAAAGTAAAAGAAAATCTGTACCTATTGAATAACCCTTGAAAAGAATAGTGAATTACTTGGAGGGCTGTGTGCCATGCGCAGCCCTTTTTTATTGTTTGGTGGCCATGCTACTTGTAATGGAAAAACGGACATCGAAGTAGGATTCGGCCTGTAGGAAATAGTAGCAACTTTTTATACATATTTTGTCGAACATTAAACCCGTTTATGCAGAGAGGCAGCTTTATGGAATCCCAAAAAATAAGCAAAAAGCAGTGGCAAAAATACTTCGATAACTTTTCGCTAAAGTTCCTCAAAGATAATCAGCTGGAATACATCGAACTTCAGGTTCTTTCTGAAAATATAGGAGCCCAACAGGCTATACAGTGGACGCCGCTTAAAGAGATAACGTATGATCGCAAGAGTGATATCCTGGAAATTCAGGTCGATAAGATGGAGTACCTCATTTCGCATCCATCCGAAATTTACGTAAACGAAGAAAAAGGAGGGTGGCTTACGGCCATGATGGTCATCCGCAAAGATGGCGAACGAAATATTATCAACATCCGATAATCGTCTTTAAAAACTATTAAGAAAGTATATCGCAATGGGATTATGGTTCCAACTACTACAAACGCAGGTATTTAAATAGCTCGGTTATGCCCAGTGAAACTCAAATCCATTTTAATAAACAGCATCTTCAGGAGGAGATTCGTCAACTTGCAAGGCTGCAAAAAACCACGCTTTCATCCAAGCTTACACAACCAATTGATGAAATATTAGCATCCGCCAAAGACACCCTCACAGAGACCTACCGGGTTTTGGCTAAGGCGGCTAAGCAGAATCGTGAGCTTAGTTCGGCCGGCGAATGGCTGATTGATAACTTTTACATCATCCAGGAACAGGTTGTGCAGCTTAAAGTTGACCTGCCCCGGTCGTATTACAAAAAGCTGCCCCGACTTGTTGAGGGTGAATATCGCGATTTTCCCCGGACCTACGAGATTGTACAGAAGCTGGCTGCCATCAGCGATAACACCATCGATAAAGAGAATACCATTCTAACAATTCATGCTTACCAAGAAGAGGATACGCTGAACCTGGCTGAAATTTGGTCGGTTCCGCTGATGAATCGCCTGGCGTTGATTGTGCGACTGTCAGAGCGTAGCCAAAAATTATTGAGTAATAGAAAAATTCAAGATGAAATAGAGAATATACTAAATAGTAAGGTATTAGATAATATTGAAGAGCCAGGATTTGTGCTCCGAAAGTTGTCAGAAATTGTAGATCAACAGCACGATACGGTACGCTTTTTGACGATTTTAGCCCAGCGACTGCAGGCTCGGGGGATGCTTGCTGAAACCGAGCGTCGTTGGTTTGATTATAAGCTCTCAAAATGGGAAACAAGCCTTGATGAAGAACTACGTCGGCGTACCCAGCAGACCTCACGGCTACACCTTAGTATCCAAAATGCGATCTCATCGCTTCGTGTGGTATCCGAAACCGATTGGTCAACCTTTGTTGAAGATTGCTCGGTTGTAGAACGCATTTTACGGTTAGATCCCGCTGGTATGTATTCGCAGATGGATTTTAGCACGCGTGATACCTACCGCAAGAAAGTAGAAAAGCTTAGTGAGCGGACAGATTTTTCTGAACAGCAAATAGCTGAGCAAGCCCTGATGATGGCTGAGAGTGCAGCTCAAAATGGGACGGCCGAACGTAGTAAAAAAATGCACATTGGCTATTATTTGCTGGATAAAGGATTTGAAAAACTGTGTCGCGAGGTTGGTTATAAAAAGACGTTCAGTGAATGGCTGCTTAAAAAAGGAGAGCGTAACCCATCGCTTTATCTGCTACTTATTACACTCCATTTTGCAGCTTTAATTTTCATCGTTGCTGTTTCCACGAACTTTTTTGAGCAGGGAACATGGCTAATTTTCTTAACTGTTTTAGTGGCATTTTTACCGGCACTCGATCTTTCCATCGTTTCGATAAACAGAGCACTTTCATTTTTTATCCCGCCCAGAATTTTACCTAAACTGGAGTTTCCCAAAGAAATTCCCCATCAGTACCGCACCATTGTGATTGTGCCTACGCTGTTATCGTCACCCGCTGACGTAGAGGCACAGCTTGAGCTGCTTGAGATCCGCGCGCTGGCCAACGCCAACGATTCCCTGCAATTTGTGTTGTTGTCTGATTTCCATGATGCCCCCAAAGAAACCCAAAAAGGGGATGCAGCCATTTTGGAGGCCGCACAGATGCAGATAAATCGCCTGAATGTACAGTATCACAGCCGGTATGGTGATAAGTTTCTCTTGTTCCATCGCAAGCGATTGTGGAACGAAACCGAAAACGTATGGATGGGTTGGGAACGCAAACGGGGCAAAATTGAGGAGTTCAATCGATTGTTGAAAAATACCGATGCGCAGACCAGCTTTTCGGTTATTCATGAAGACTTTTTGGCTTCAGTAAAGAAAATTCCCGTCAAATATGTGATAACCCTTGATGCCGATACCAAGCTCCCGCCAGGCAGTGCCCGAACGCTTATCGGTACTGCGGCGCATCCCTTAAACCGTGCTGAAGTTGACACCAGCCGAAATATCATTACTTCCGGATATGGTATCTTTCAACCCCGGATATCGATTCCCCCAAAGTCTGCCAACAAAACGCGTTTTGCTAAAATATATTCCGGCAATGTTGGACTCGATCCTTATACCACCGCGGTATCAGATATTTACCAGGACCTTTTTGGAGAAGCGGTATTTACCGGCAAGGGACTTTACGATTTGGAGGTCTTTGATTCGGTGCTGGGGGGACAGTTTCCAGATAACGCGATATTGTCGCATGATCTACTCGAGAGCACCTACCTGCGTACAGCGTTACTGTCAGATATAGAATTGTTTGACGATTATCCCACTACCTATTTAAGTTTCTCTAAGCGTTTGCACCGGTGGATTCGGGGAGATTGGCAAATTTTATACTGGCTTTTCCCCAACGTTCCAACTTCAGATAATAAAAAGGTCAAAAATCCCATAACGATTTTATCCAAGTGGAAAATCCTGGACAATCTACGCCGGTCATTAACACCTGCTGCGTTAATTGTATTTTTGTTGGCGGGATGGGTTTTGCTACCCGGCTCACCAATAATATGGACAGCTGCTGTCTTTGGAGTGCTGGCATTTCCAATCTATTCCAGCTTTTCTACCGACATTTTTCGCCGCCCAAAGCGGGTAGGCTGGCGGCTATATTTGGATAAAATCCACGTTGATCTAAAGGTGAATACCTACCAGGCCCTGACCAGCTTTTTGGATCTTCCGCATCGGGCATACATCTCGCTTGATGCAATTTTAAGAACATTATATCGGTTATTTATATCTCGAAAACATCTATTAGAATGGACCACCGCCACCCAGGTCGAAAAACAGCACGCCGATGGTTCATTGCTCAAATATTGGCAAAATATGTGGCCAAATTTGGTTTGGTCCTTGTCTTGTCTGGGGATTGTTACCATTTATAATCCATCGGTTTTATTTATTGCAGCTCCCATTTGTACTGGCTGGATTTTGACACCATACCTGGCCTACTTTTTGGCACAGCCTCCCGACAAAAAAGAACGCAAGCTTAACAAAGGTGAAATTAAAGAATTGCGTCAATACGCTTGCAGAACCTGGTACTTCTTCGAGAAGTATGTCACCGAAGAACACTCATGGCTTCCTCCCGATAATATCCAAAAGGAACCCTATATAGGGGCCGTGGGACGCACGTCGCCGACCAACATGGGTCTTGCCCTAACGGCGGTATACACAGCTTTTGAGATGGGCTATATCACTCTTTCAGAAATGCTCATGCGCTTAAAAAATATGTTGGAGTCTATGCAGCAGCTTGAACGCTATCGGGGGCATTTTTTTAACTGGTATAGCACCAAGCTGGGAGATGTGCTAAATCCCAATTACATCTCCACGGTAGATTCCGGCAATCTTGCTGGATCGCTGTTGACTATTGAGCAGGCCATGAACAAGCTGATTAGTCACCAGTGGCCCAACCCGCATTTCTGGGATAGCTTATCGGACATCCTGCTGGTATTGTCAGACCTGTTAAAAGAATTTGCCATCTCTGAAATGGACAAGGCATTATATATCGAACTTACTACGGCTATTTCCGAAGTCGGTAATAAAATTCCTTCGAAATCTCCGATGAGTCTTGTTCAGTGGAAAAACGATTTAAAAATCCTTCAGAAAGAAGCTTTAAAGTTAAATGACGTTGGATCATCAATTTCCGAAAACTCCTACGAATATCTTAAATATGATGAATGGGCTGAATGGCTTCAGCGTCCGCTTATCCAGATAGAAAAACAGCTCGAGGAAATAAAGCAATTTGAAAAAACTGGTTTTTTTTCCTCAGACGGAAAAGGGATTCGGGCAGGAAATATTGAGTCGGTCCAGACGAATACATTTTTTTCCCAACAGCTAAAAAAAGCCTCGGATATTGCAGAAATATGTAACTCTTTAGTTAAAGAGATGGATTTTAACTTGGTATATAATGCCGACAGAGAGCTTTTTAGTATTGGTTACAATGTTGATAGGGCGGCCCAGGATAAAAGCTATTACGATTTGTTAGCCAGTGAAGCACGATTGGCATCTTTTATCGCTATTGCCAAGGGCGAAGTGCCGCCAGAGCACTGGTTTCGGCTTAGCCGTCGTTTGACGAGTATTGAGCACAACGAAATTTTATTATCCTGGGGCGGAACCATGTTTGAATACCTGATGCCGCTTCTATTCATGTCGCAATATGAAAATACGCTTTTAAGTAATACCTACGATAATGTCGTTATTTGGCAGCGTAATTATGGGGCTCTTAGAAATAAGCCATGGGGATTTTCAGAAAGTGCATATAATGTGCTCAACATGGAGCTTCACTACCAGTACCGGGCATTTGGAGTGCCGGGTCTGGGATTGCGACGTGGGTTGGCCGAGGATTATGTTGTAGCTCCCTATGCGGGCATGCTGGCGCTGATGATTGATCCTGCCGAAGCCTTAAAAAATCTGCAGGCGCTCAGAGGTGAGGGAGCGTTAGGACCCCACGGTTTTTATGAAGCCGTGGATTATACTCCCGCCCGATTATCAAAAAATGGGGGGCAGGATAAGGCAATTGTTAAAATGTATATGGCCCATCACCAGGGAATGAGTTTGTTGTCATTATTTAATGTATTGCATGATAATCGCATACAGCAGCTGTTTCATGAACATCCCTTAGTACGTGCCTGCGAATTACTGTTGCAAGAACGAATTCCGCGGGGTATCCCCATAAAAGAACCACGACCTATTGATGTTGAATTAGAGCCGGCCGAAGAGGAACGGGCGAAATTGGTTGTCGATCACTCGGGTATGGATAGTCTCGGTGATTCGCCTCCCCGAACGCATATTCTTTCAAATGGAAGCTATTCCACCTTACTGACTAATGCTGGAACGGGTTATTCTTTTGTTAATGATATCATGCTAACACGTTGGCGTGCAGATGGTATCATTGGTGGTTATGGATTGTTTTTCTACATCCGGGATTTGGAGAGCGGCAAATACTGGTCTGTGGGTCATCAACCCGTGAAGCGCAAAGCCGACCGCTACGACTGCTGGTATCATCCCGGGAAAGTACAGTTTGCACGGGTCGATGATTGGATCGAATCGTTTATGGAAGTTTGTGTTTCTCCGGAGGATAATATTGAACTCCGAAAAATAACATTGACCAATTACTCGGAAAAAGAGCGGCAGGTTGAAATTACCAGCTACGCCGAGGTGGTTTTAAATACACAGCAAGCAGATATAGCACACCCGGCATTTTCAAATTTGTTTGTGCAAACCGAATACGTCCCCGAACACCATTCGTTGCTTGCAAAAAGACGTCCTCGAGAAGAGTCGGAGGCGCCAATGTGGATGGTGCATACCATTGCCAGCGACGATACAGAAACTATGGATAATGAGCTGCAAGTAGAAACCGATCGCGGTAAATTTATTGGCCGTAACCGTTCAATGAAAAGTCCTAAAGCACTTGATAAAGGGGCATCACTGAGTGGAACGGTGGGCAATGTAAAAGATCCTATTATGAGCATTCGCCGTGTTATTACTTTGGGGGCTGGGGAAAAGAAAAATGTAACTTTTGGACTTGGAAGGGTTAACAATCGTGATGAGGCAATAGCAATGGGCGACCGGTATGATAATCCCTATGCTACCGATCGCGTTTTTGAGCTGGCATCTATTTATGGGAACGTGGAGCTGGACCATATTGGCATTACTGGTGAGCAGGCCCAATATATACAGCAGCTAACTGGATACCTGATGTATAACAGCGAGTTACTTCGGGCTGATGAAGAAACGCTCAAGCAAAATCGCAAAACGCAGTCGGGTTTGTGGTCGCATGGCATTTCGGGAGACGTACCGGTGTTGGTTTATCATATTGAGGATAAAAAGTTTATTCGTGAGGTAGCATTGCTGCTAAAAGCGCATCAGTTTTGGCGACAGCGTGGTCTAAAAGTTGATTTGGTGTTTATAAATGATCATCCGCCTTCGTATGTGGATGAATTACAGGAATCTATTCACCAACAGATACAGCTTACCACCGAGCGACAATCTTATCGGGAGCAGGGAGGAGTTTATGTATTGCGGGCCGATGAATTGAATAGCGAGGATCGCACACTTATCGATTCGGTTGCTAAGGTGGTGCTAAAGGGTAAGTTGCCAAATTTAAAACAGCTTAATAAACAACATGTGGTAGCTGATACTGCTACTTTCAAAGAGAAATATAAACCGGTTGATCATAAGGATTTTACACCGAAGGATGAAAGCGAAGATGTCAATCTCCTTTTTTATAACGGCTTTGGAGGCTTTACTCCTAATGGCAGGGAATATGTTATTACACTACGCGCTAAGTCCAATGGAAAGTCGATTACATATCCGCCCGCGCCTTGGGTTAACGTAATTGCTAACCCTGAGTTCGGCTTTTTGACCACGGAAAAAGGATCTTCATATACCTGGAGTAAAAATAGCCGCGAAAATAAACTTACTCCCTGGTCGAATGATGCCGTGCTCGATCCAACCGGTGAGGCTTTTTATATACGCGATGAGCAGCAAAAGCTATTTTGGTCGCCTTTGCCTGAACCAGTTGCAGGTAGTTTGACTTATGAGGTACGGCATGGGCACGGGTACTCAATCTATCGCAGTGAAACCTTGAATATCAATCACGAAGTGTGCATGTGGGTGGATAAAGACGATCCCATAAAATTTATAAGGATACGACTGACTAACGAGGATTTAATGGCTAAGCAGTTAACGGTGTTTAGATATGTTGACTGGGTTTTGGGAGTGTTTCGAGAAGCTTCAACCGGGCATATTTTTACAGCGATGGATGAGGAGACAGGTGCTCAATTCGCCCGTAATTATTACAACAACGAATTTGCTGGGCGTGTAGCATTTTCGGGATTTGTGAGTTCATTGCCGATTAATAATATAGCCCACTCGGCAGATCGTGAGGCTTTTATTGGACGCAATCGGAGCTTGAAAAACCCTAAAGCAGTAAGTACTGATAAAAAGCTAAATGAACGTTTTGGTATTGGGTTTGAGTCGTGCAGTTCGTCTTCATTTTCGCTTGAAATACCTTCTGGTGAAACGGCTGAGCTTTATTTTTATTTGGGAGAAATGCAGCAGCCAAAAGAGGTCCGAAAACTAATAGAGCGGTATAGCGACTCTGAAACGATTAACCAATCTCTGGCTGAGGCAAAAAAATTATGGCAACAAAAACTGTCTCAGATATCCGTTAAAACACCTCATCCTGAGATCGATGTCATGACCAATGGTTGGTTACAGTATCAAAATATTGCCTGCCGCATGTGGGGACGAACGGGCTTTTACCAGGCAGGGGGAGCTTTTGGTTTTCGGGATCAGCTGCAGGATGCTACCGCTGCCTGTTATTTAGATCCACAGTTGACACGTAAGCAGATTTTGTTGCATGCCGCCCATCAGTTTGAAGAGGGGGATGTATTGCACTGGTGGCATCCGCCCACTGATCGCGGAATACGTTCACTTATTACCGATGATCTGTTATGGTTGGCTTATGTGACTGCGTTTTATATAAAACAAACTGGCGACAGGGCTATTTTGGATGAAGAAGTTCCCTTTATGAAAGCGCGTGAGCTGCAGGAAGGGGAACATGAGGTATATCTGCATCCGGAAGTATCACATCAAAAGGGAAGTCTTTTTGAGCATTGCTGTCGGGCTATTGATCGCTCGCTGACCAAAGGTCCACATGGGCTGCCGCTGATTGGAGGGGGGGATTGGAATGACGGAATGAATAAGGTGGGCGTACATGGGCAAGGAGAAAGTGTTTGGTTAGGATTTTTTCTCTATGACATTCTGGATGATTTTATTCCTATAGTAAAAAAACGTGGAGATGATCGACTCAATACATACAGGAGTTATCAAAAAGAGTTGAAAAGCAGATTGAACAAAGAGGGCTGGGATGGGGATTGGTATCGTCGGGCTTATTATGATGATGGAACACCGCTGGGGGCTTCAGAAAATGACGAATGCCGTATTGATGCTATTGCACAGGCATGGTCGGTTATTTCCGGGGCGGGTACTCCATCAAAAATAAAAAAAGCGTTGGATTCTGCCGATGAACACTTGGTTTCTGAGCAGGATGGTATCATTCGATTGCTTACTCCTGCTTTTGACAAGACTGAAAAAAATCCGGGTTATATAAAGGGATACATTCCCGGCGTTCGGGAAAACGGGGGACAATATACGCACGCTGCCTTGTGGCTGGTTAAAGCATTTGCAGAGCATGGAGATCATCAAAAGGCGTTGCACTATTTACGGATGCTCTTGCCGACAAATCATGCTATAAATAATGCAAGCGCATTGCGTTACCAGGTTGAGCCATATGCTGTTGCAGCAGATATCTATGGTGAAGTCCCACTGGTTGGTACTGGGGGATGGACCTGGTATACCGGTTCAGCCGGGTGGATGTATAGAGTTGTGTTAGAATCAATTTTGGGTATTACTATTACCGATGGAAATCGCCTGCACGTGCGGCCTCTAATTATTCCAGAATGGAAAAAGTATGAGGTTACAATTCAAAATAAAGAAAACGATTCGGAGTTTCGGGTACTGGTTTTAAATTACGATAAAAGAGACAAGGGAGTTTTGACAGCAACCTTAGATGGAGAGCAAATTGCTGTGCAGGGTGGTGTCGTGAGCTGCTCAATGAATGGAAGGTCCCAGCACCAGCAGTTGAAGATTGAAGTTAAAGGGCCGTAATAGGCAATTCTGAAGTGTGGTAATATTTCTTACATATCGAATATAGGTGGGCGTACATCAAAATAGTGTGCAGTTTTTACCTTCTATTTCGACTGTTATTACCTACTACGAAATCAACATTATGGAAAAAATAAACGTACTTATAATAGACGAGAATATTTTGGTTAGAAGGGCTATAACTACCATTCTGCAAAAGCACGAGCAGTTTCAGGTATTTTGGATAAATGACGCCTTTGAGCATTTGGTTGAAGCTGTTGAAGCGCAAAAGCCTGACATTATTCTGCTGAGCGTAGAAAATTTAAATTCTGATGGGCTGGTGTATCTGCAATTATTGCAATCGAAGTTTAACAATTTGCCCATTATTGTGATAAGTCCCCGCAGTAATGATGGAGCAAAAGCTGCTATTACGGCGCTTAGATTGGGGGCTGTAGATTTTATAACAAAACCGGAGCACAAGAATTTGATTCTTTTTGCTGAGCGTCACCTTGAAAAACGATTGGGGCCATTGCTTACATCAATACACAAAATCCATCAGCGAAGTAATCTTGACAAGGAGATGCTCGAATCGTTGGCATATCCCCAAAAAAGTTTTGAGGATTTTTCTGCTCCACCGGTCGAAAATAATGATGTGGAGATTATTACCATAGGAGGCTGTACGGGGGGAATTGAGGCGCTATTTTCGGTCCTTGGTAACTTGCCGGCGGATATAAGCGTCCCATTGGTGATAGTGCAGCATTTACCACGGACTTATACATCTTGCCTGGCCAAAACGTTGGATGCTTTCTGTGATTTGAACGTTAAGGAGGTACAGAACGGAGAAAAGCTTATGGGAGGCAAGGCATATATCGCTCCCGGGGGATTTCAATGCGAGATTTCTCATTCTGGGCAATATCCTCTTGCATCTATTTATAGGGGATTACGCGAAAATAATATGCGACCGTCTATTGACGTACTATTTCGTTCTGCTTCGAAATATTTTGGTGAAAAAACGCTGGGTATTTTATTGAGTGGATGCGGTTATGACGGACTTTCAGGAGCATCAGAAATCAGAAAACACAACGGACAATTTATTGTGCAAGACCCCAGAACCGCTATTGCATCCGAACTGCCGCTTTCTGCTATAAAAAATGGACTCACCAAAGAGTACTATGCACCCAAAAAGTTAGCTGCCGAAATTTTAAAACGGACCCGGTACAGTAACGAAAAAAAAATCTTGTCTGAAAAAGAGACTGTAAATTCCAGTTATTTAATTTAACTTATCCACAATAGGTTACCATTAATAAATTTTATGACCTATGAACAGGATGGTGGATAATGTTGTAACTGACACCGACAAACCTTGGGCGCTCGACAGCCAGCAAGTAATTGATGAACTCAATGTTGATCCATCTGAGGGTCTGTCATCTGGGGAGGCTCAAAAAAGAAAACGCAAGTACGGGCGTAATCAACTTCGAAGCCACAAGAGGCGCAATGTATTTGCTATCCTGTTTGACCAAGTAAAAAGCATCATTATTTTATTATTGGTTGTTGCCGCAGCATTTGCATTTTGGTTGGGGGAATATATCGATGGTTGGGCTATTATTGCTGTTATTGTGATTAACACATTGATCGGTTTTTTTACGGAATTGCGTGCTGTCCGCTCAATGGAAGCTCTTTTTAAGCTGGGCAGAGTTAGTACCCGTGCTCGACGGGATGGGGAGACCATTCAGATAGATGCCGAGGAGCTGGTGCCTGGCGATGTTGTGATTATTGAAGGCGGGGATGTAATAACTGCAGATCTCAGAATTATTGAGCAGTCTAAGCTCCAGGCAAATGAATCGGCGTTGACGGGTGAGAGTTTACCTATCTCAAAGCAAGATGATACTGTTGATGCAGATGCGGTGCTGGCTGATCGAAAAAATATGCTGTATAAAGGCACGGCTGTTACTCGGGGATCGGGGATAGGAGTAGTGGTTTCAACGGGATTGGAAACCGAATTGGGGCAAATTTCGTCGCTTGTTCAGGAGGCGGATCAAGAACAAACACCTCTTGAGGAACGACTCGACAAATTAGGATATAAGTTAATTGTCGTTACATTGATTATTGCGGCAATGGTAGTGGGATCGGGAATCTGGACCGGAAAAGATTTATACCTGATGGTAGAAACAGGTATTGCACTGGCTGTGGCAGCTATTCCCGAAGGGCTGCCCATTGTGGCTACATTGGCCTTGGCAAAAGGCATACGTGTGATGGCACGAAAAAATGCGCTTGTCAACCAGTTATCATCTGTAGAAACGCTTGGGGCCACCGGTATAATTTGTACGGATAAAACTGGGACGCTTACCGAAAACAAAATGACCGTGACCGGTTTTTATCTGTCTGGGAATAAACAAATAGCTTTAAATGGCAAGGATGTAGCACGAGATCCAGATAGAGAACTGCAACTTGCGCTGAGAATTGGAGTACTTTGTAATAATGCTTCTTTGCAATCTGACGGGAATGGAGGTACTGGCGATCCCCTGGAAGTAGCACTTCTGGAGGCGGCAGAAAAGATGGATATGGACATCAAAGAGCTGCTAAATGGGCATCCTGAAAAGAGGGAAGAGGCCTTTGATCCCGAAGTTAAAATGATGGCAACATGGAATGAGACGAAAGAGGGACAATATCAAGTAAATGTAAAAGGAGCACCGGGTGCTGTTTTCGAAGTTTGTGATACCGTTATGATAAATGGGGAAGCACAGCCTTTGTCAAGTGAACGGTTGAAAAAATGGGAAGAGCTAAATCAAGAGTTGGGTAGCAAAGGGCTACGAATGATTGCGCTGGCTGTAAAGGAGGTTGGCTCAACCGACGGAAATCCCTATGAAGAATTGACCCTCGTGGGCTTAGCCGCGCTTGAAGATCCCCCCAGAGAAGATGTAAAACCAGCTATTGAACGGTGCCTGAAAGCGGGAATAAGGGTTGTAATGGTCACGGGCGATCAGCGTGCTACAGCTCAATATATCGCCAATTCAGTAGGAATAGCAGCTGATGATCAAACGGTGATTCATGGTAGTGAGCTTGCTGATTGGGATTTTGAGGGCGATGAAAAGCGGTTGAAAAAAATATTGGAAACCTCCGTTTTTGCCCGAGTAAATCCACATCAAAAACTTAATCTGATTGAGCTCTATCAGAAGAACGGGCACATTGTGGCAATGACCGGTGATGGTGTCAATGATGCACCGGCATTAAAGAAAGCTGATATTGGCATTGCTATGGGGCAGCGCGGCACGCAGGTGGCACAGGAGGCGGCGCATATGGTTTTGACTGACGATGCCTTCTCTACTATTGTTAGCGCGATTGAGCAGGGACGAATCATATTTAATAACATACGCCGATTTATTTATTATTTGATGTCATGCAATGTCAGTGAAGTTATGGTTGTGGCATTGGCTACAGTAATCGGGACAACACTGCCGATTTTACCCCTTCAAATTTTGTTTTTAAATCTTGTTACAGATGTATTTCCTGCTTTGGCACTTGGCATGGGAGAGGGGGAAAGGGGTATTATGGAACAAAAACCGCGTGATCCGGAAGAGCCCATACTTGGAAAAGCCGAATGGAAGGGTATAGTCGGTTATTCGTTTGTGATTACAATATCAGTTTTGGGTGCACTTTTTATAGCTTTTGAGGTTTTGATGCTGCCTGCATCTGAAGCGGTGACAATTTCATTTCTAACACTTGCCTTTGCTCAGCTTTGGCATGTGTTCAATATGCGAAGCAGCGAATCTTCAATTTGGAATAATACCGTAACCGGTAATCCTTATATATGGGGAGCTTTACTGTTATGTACCGGGTTATTACTTATAGCGGTTTATGTACCTATTGTCAGAGATGTCCTTGAGGTTACTGCACCAGATACTGCGGGATGGCTCACCGTTCTTTTTATGAGTGTAATACCATTGATAATTGGACAGTTTTTGAAGGGGATTGCAAATGAAAAATAAAAAAGCCAGCAATTTCCTTTCGTCGGTATTAACCGAGTCAAGTTCTGGAGGTATATTCTCAGCTTCGATAAACGAAACACCCTCAATTGCTGGCTTTGATATCGGCATTATAAAATGCCGACAAATAATACCGTTGCACATTTCTTGATTCTCCTTTAGGAAGATATCTAAGAAAAAGCCGCCGGTTAATTTAGGCTTGCCCCCGGTGTACCGTAGTATTCGTTAGGCTGTGCAATTTCAATATGTCAATCTCTCTCTCTAATCTTTGAATAATATAATAGCAGTGGTGATGACTGTAAGTAGGCAATTCCATAGAGAGAGTGTAGAAGATTCTCTTACATCAACATGAAACGAATTAAATATAACGAATAGCTATTTTTTTGATCTCATTTTTAATTAATATCATTAGTTATAATGGTATGATGCTTAGTAAGTTATATGTTATTATCTGGAATAAAATTTAAGTAAGGTGTTGATTTTTTATAAGATGTACTAACCATCAATTAAATCAATAGGGATACAATTATGGATCTTTCAAGTATTAATTTTTTAGCTGTTTTCCTAGCAACACTTTCAACTTTTGCGGTTGGTGCCTTATGGTACGGACCGCTTTTTGGCAAGGCCTGGATGAATGCCGTGGGATTTACTGAAGATGATATTAAGCAGGGAAATATGGCAAAAATCTTTGGTTTTGCTTTTGTTTTTGAACTGATTATGGCTTTCAACTTGGCCATTTTTTTAACGGGATCACCAGAAGCTGCTGAAACGATGACAGCTGGTACAGGTGCTTTTTATGGCTTTTTAGCTGGATTTGGCTGGGTATTTTTTGCTCTTGCAGTAAATAGTCTCTACGAAGATAAATCATGGAAATATATTTTTATTAATGGGGGATATTGGACGGTTTCCTTTACTGTAATGGGACTCATCATAGGGGCATGGATATAACTTATATTTTAAACATCTTATGAATACTCGCGATTAGCTAAATTAGCCGCGCATTTTTATTTTCAGTCCCATCTATTTTTTGTTTTTTGTTGACCATCAAAAAGTTTTACGCATAAAGCTATAGTTCAATGAAATATATCGGCGCTCACGTTAGTGCAGCCGGCGGTGTAGAGTACGTCCCCAAGCGCGCTCACGACATCGGTGCTAAAGCATTCGCTTTGTTTACCAAGAATCAACGACGTTGGGAAGGGCCACCGCTTACGCAAAAAAATATTGAGGGCTTTAAGGAGGCATGTGCAGAGTTTGGTTACACGATGGATCAGGTGATGCCACATGACAGCTATCTGATTAACCTCGGACATCCCGAAGAAAAGCAGCTACAAAAGTCGCGTAATGCTTTTTTAGATGAAATGAAGCGATGCGAACAGCTGGGAATTAGATTGCTAAATTTTCATCCGGGCAACCACCTCAATAAAATCAGCGTTGAGGAGTGTCTCGATCGTAATGCGGAATCTCTGAACTGGGCGCTCCAACGAACCGAAGGGGTGACAGCTGTCATCGAAAATACGGCTGGACAGGGCACCAGCGTGGGGTATAAGTTTGAGTATTTGGCTCATATTATTGATGGAGTGGAAGAGAAAAGTCGCGTAGGTGTTTGCATTGATACCTGCCATGCTTTTGCTGCAGGATACGATCTTTCTACAGAAGAAGGGTTTAGGGCGATGTTTACCGAGTTTGAAGAAAAGATTGGGTTTGAATATCTAAAGGGAATGCACCTAAACGATTCTCAGAAAGAACTGGGTAGTCGGGTAGATCGACATGATAACATTGGTGAGGGGAAGATCGGGATCAGGGGATTTGAGTTATTAATGAGTGACGATCGTTTTGATGATATTCCTATGATTTTGGAGACTCCCAATACTGAGCGGTGGCCCGAGGAGATAAAAATGTTATATGAAATGATCAAATAATTTAGCAAAGCGTTTTCTATTGCATCAATAGCTTTTTGCATCGTCAAACATTTTCTCTCCAGCCGGAATGGCGATATTCAGCCTGTTTTGGGCGGGAGGCAATGCACAGGTCGCGAATTCGGTGAACACACACGGCGGGTTGTAAGCCTTATTGAAATCAATGTAGGTAGTGCCATTTTCATTCGGGGTGGGGATATAGATGTATCTGCCACCACCGTAGGTTGTTTCGCCGTTTGTTTCATCCCCAAAAATGATATAGAATTTTTCATCTTTTTGCGGATGATTTAACGGGTCAATACTGAACTCTTTACCATCAATTGAAAATTCGAGTTTACCATAAACGGTGTCTGGTATTCCCTCATTCAGCACATCGGGTACCGTGATGGGCCTTGGCTCATCAAAAGGTTTGAACTTCGCTTTTATCTTCCATTTTTGATCGATGGGGAACCGTTCTATTCCATCAAAAACTTCGAGGTTAGGATGTTCTTCATCGACAAGGCGGATGTAATAATCGCCCCTGTGGTCGAGCAGGTACCAGACCAGAGAATTATGTTGTAGTACGGTTCCCGACCTCGCGCTACCGGGTGTCATCGTTATTTGGGAAACGGTGTCTTCGTTATGGGTTACGGAAATATCCGAATTAACGTCAACGGTAATCGTAGTATCTTCTTTGGTAATAGTGCCGATGGATGGGGCGCCCTTGGGAAAAACAAGATCATTTGTGGAGTCTGACCCAAAACTGAGAGTACCATCTTCCAGTTTATAAAGTCCGGCAAGCTTTAGCCAGTCTTCGGGACCGGTTAGATTTGAAATCCGTTTTTGGTGCCATTCGTTAACCTCTTTGGCGTGCTCTTCGTCCGTTTGTTTCTGTTCTGAGCCGCAAGCTGACACAAAAATAAGCAATGCAAGTGTTACTAAAGCTGTGTGAATAGATTTAAAGTTTTCGACCATTTCCAGTGGTTTTTAGATACAATTTACTCCAAAGTGTAAAACAGTATATCTCATATGCGTTTGTTAGGATAACCTACATTTGTCCTCAATCCAAAGGTAATTTATATAGATATAACGGAATTTACCGCACTGATCCCATGATATTGTGATAAGCGGAATGCCAAGGAGGCTAAAAAGCGTTACTGGCTTCATGTATGATCAGACGAAAATCATCCACCCAACGTGTGCCACACTTGTTGGAAATGGGATAATCGCTCACAAAATACGATCAGGAATTTATGTAAATTTCTTCATGGCAAAAAAATCAAAGAGTGTTAAGGTCGGTAAACGGAACCTTGAGGTTTCGAACTTTCCAATACCTATGTTGAGATTGGAGATACGGAACTTGCCAAAATTCATTACGAAGTTTCCATCGAACTTGCACCTCATTTTTCCAATAGCTACTTCAATCTGGGACTAACGTTGGCTAAAAATAATGAGTGCAAAGAAGCGATTGATGCGTTAAAGAAGTTCCTATCTCTTGCACCTTCCGAAGAGCAGCAAACAGCAGTAGATTTTATTCAGAAGCTTACATCTACAATTCCCTCCGAGAACTCCCTGAAATAAAGCTTTACTCAAGCTCTAAATTGATATCAATTTCCTCATATTCTTTGTAGAAAACTGGGATTAGTATTGCTGCGAGATAACAGAGTATTCCGATTATAAAAAAGGCAATGCCAAAGGTAATATCGTATTCCAGGGAATCCATCCGAATAAGCAGATTATACCAGTCGTGAGATTCTTTTCCTAATCCACCAATAAGTGGTAATTGTCGAGCACTGCCGTCAGATGCGTAGATAGCCACATCTAACCAGCTGAAACCAAGCAAAGCCAAAGATAACTGTATGCCAATTTTCTTTCGGTTGATCCAAAAATAGCCCACAATAGCAAGAGGTAATAGAATTTGCAGCAACGATCCCCCTAAAATTGTAATAAACCGGATGCCAAGGAAACTAAAAAAAGTGTGACCGGCTTCATGCATGATCAGAAGAAAATTATCTACAAAAAGGTGCACTACGTTTAAGGGGAATGGGTAGCTGTAGTTGAGTGCATAAAAAACATTGTAATGCAATGTCCCATACACCTGTTGGGTTGAATAAATTACAAACAGAAAAATTATGAGTGATGCCCACCATCGTTTTAAAAATGATAAAGCAAGTTTTTTGAATTGGTCAACATGCATGCCAGATGGGATCAAAAAATATCCTGATAGCGTTTATTCCCTTTTAAAAAATACTCGGTAATGATTGTTGTGGGGAGTACCGATATGGGGTCGTCTTCATTTATTCGTTCACGTTGCAGTTGCGCCCGTTTTTGGTGGGTTTCTTTAAACCCTTTCCAAAAATCAAGATGAGCCTGAGCAATGGCTTTAAATGATTTGCCATCACCTTCCCAAAGCGTTTTTAATGCCGCAATAATATCGAGAAAATACCGTCCCCAAAAACGCAAGGGTAGGGTATCGGTACTGCTATTTTTCCAGATCATGCGCAGGTTGTTACGATAGTTATAATAGACTTTACGGGGAGAATCCATCGGCAGTGATCCGCCGCCCAGATGATAGATGGTGCTATCGGGACAGTAGCGGACGCGGTATCCCATATTCCACAGCCGCCAGCAGAGGTCGATTTCTTCCATGTGGAATTCAAAGTCTTCATCAAAAGGGCCGACCTTCTTAAATTGCTCCTTTCGAATGGCTAAGGCCGCACCGCTTGCCCAAAGAATGTCGGTTGGAAAATCGTACTGATTTTCGTCTCTTTCAACGGTATCAAAAATGCGTCCCCGGCAAAAGGGATATCCAAATTGATCCAAAAAACCTCCAGCGGCACCCGCATATTCGAAAAAATCTGGTTGCTCGTCCGAAAGCATTTTAGGCTGTACGGCTGCAATTTCGGGGCTTTTGTTAAAGCACATGGCTAAACCGTGCAGCCAATCGGGTTCAACTCGAACATCGTTGTTGAGAAACAGCAGGATGTCCCCTTTTGCATAGGGTACAGCCCGGTTATTACCACCACAGTAGCCGTAATTTTTGTCAAACTCGGCTATTTTAACCTCAGGATAATGCTCCCGAATCCACTGTTTGGAACCATCAGTAGAAGCATTGTCAGCTAATATAATTTCAAAATCAGGGTACTCGGTTGCAGCTACACTCGGAAAATATTTTTTAAGATGATGGAGGGCATTCCAGGAGACAATTATTATGCTAAAAAAAGGCATATTTGATTTTTAATGATCAATAAATTGTTTTTCTTAAAGTTTTTCGGCAATCATAAAGCGGCAAATACGTACGTTGTAATGGAGTTGAAGATGATAAAGAATAGGCTATGATCAAAGTTGGATTAATTTCGGATACACATTCTTACCTCGATCCGCAGGTGTTGGATTATTTTGAAGATCGGGACGAAATCTGGCATGCTGGTGATTTTGGTACGCTGGATATTGCCGACACGTTAAAAGATGTAGCACCGTTGACCGGGGTTTATGGCAATATTGATGGACAGGAAATCCGGCAAGAATACCCGTTACACCAGCGTTTTTCGCGCGATGGCATTGATTTTTGGATGACTCATATTGGCGGCACGCTTGGACGCTATTGTATCCCTATCAGAGACGAGATGGAAAAAAATCCCCCGGATGTTTTTATTTGTGGACATTCCCATATTCTTAAGATCGGCCGCGATCAGGATAAAGATAAAATGCTTTTTATTAATCCCGGGGCCGCTGGCCGGTACGGATTTCAGGTTTATCGAACATGCGTACGTTTTGATATTGAGGATGGGACCATCCACAATATGGAAGTAATTAATTTGGGCAAACAGGGGGAGTAGAGTACTAATCTTCAAATCTGTTAATCAACTCGGCCGCATGAAAAGCTGACAATGTAACGAGCGGAATGCCGCCGCCCGGATGGGTGCTGCCGCCCACCAGGTAAAGTCCTTTTATGGACCGACATTTGTTTTTCGGACGCATAAATGCCGAGAGTTTACTGTTGGATGATGTCCCGTAAATACTGCCTTTATTACTCCGGTATTTCTGATAAAAATCCTTTGGTGTGATAGTATCCGAATATAGAATATGATCGCTTAAATCGGTTAATCCGCGCTCTTGAAGCGTTCGAATGATCTGTTCTTGATAGTGATGCTTTTCATTTTTCCAATCGATGTTATCATTCAAATAAGGAGCATTAACCAACACAAATAAGTTAGAGCAGCCTTCTGGGGCATGGGATGGATTTGAAAACGAAGTGTTGGCAATATAGATCGTAGGATCATCAGGCATCACCTTATCCTCGAAAATCTGTTTAAACTCCCGTTCATAATCCTCAGAAAAGAAGATGTTATGATGCTCTAAGGCGTTGTACTGTTTATCGATGCCCAACAGCAGCACAAATCCGGAGCAGGAAGGTTCAAGGTGGGCCACTCTTTTTCTTTTCAGGGATGATATCTCATCCTGATCGACCATCTGCAGATAGGTTTCGGTAGCGTCAGCGTTAGACACCACCAGGTCTGAATCATAGAAATGCCCCGAAGTATCGGTTACGCCTTCGACAATATTGTTTGTGGATGCGATTCGCTCGATTTCAATATCGTAGTGGATGGAAACGCCCTGCTTATGGGCCAGCTGGGTTACTGCTTCGATAAGTGTGTAGAGGCCTCCGTCGATATAATATCCGCCAAGGGAAAGCTCAACATGAGGAATGACATTCAGTGTGGCGGGAGCCTGATAGGGAGATGATCCGTTATAAGTTGTAAAGCGTTTAAAAAACTTGCGGAGTTCATCTGATGAAAAGGTTGTATCAACGCGTTCTGCTACCGTTTTAAAAGCATCAATTTTGAGGAAATCGGTAATATTAAGGGATCTTAAATCAGAAAGACCATAGAGGGGATTAAAAAGAAAAGCATCTTTTGTGCGGTCGTACAGTTGAGCGGTATATTTTAAGAACTCTTTATAGGCCGGCACATCGTCGGGAGCAAACTGCTGAATTTGGGCAATATTTACTCCTGCATCCTGGTGACAATCGAATTGTACGCCACTGGGATAAAAATATCGACAAATGGGATTTAAAAGCTGAATATCAAGATAGTTGCTGATATCCTCATCGCAATACTCGAAAAGCTTTTCCAAAATAATCGGCATCGTCAACAGCGAGGGGCCGGTATCAAACCGAAACCCTTGGGCGGTATGTTCACTGATTTTACCACCTGGGGCCTCATTTTTCTCAAGAATTGTAACACTATGTCCCTGGTGTGCCAATAAGGCTGAGGCTGTCAGACCACCCAAGCCCGCACCAATTACTGTAATCTTCATATCAATAAATTATAAGCATTTTCGACCCATTATTATAACAGATTTTTCATCCGTTAACGGATCTAAAAGCTTATTTAACAACTTTTGACGCGCTGACAGAAATAATGACTTGTTTATAAGTGATGGGAACCTATTTTAAGTGCGTAATAAGATTATTTGAAATCAAATCGGGAAATCAGATATGCAATTTCATTTTATCCAGCGCCTACTGTCTATTTTGTTTATGGGAATATTGTTGTTAAGCCTTACCACCGCATCCGCAGGGCAGGCTGTGGAAAGCAAGGTTGACACCTCGATCACCAAACAGTACGAGCAGCAGATTAATGGGCAAAATGTTAGCTATACGACGACCACTGGAAATCAACCAGTATGGGATGACGATGGGGAGCCGATCGCTTCGTTGTTTTACACCTATTAC
Organism: Bacteroidota bacterium; assembly: GCA_051746985.1. GTDB lineage: Bacteria > Bacteroidota > Rhodothermia > Balneolales > Balneolaceae > Fodinibius. Next base: position 112,041 of record JBNJFP010000001.1, on the reverse strand, counting down.
AAGCGAACCAATGTAGATGAAAATGAAAACAGACCACTCGTAATTTCTTTTAATGGCGGTCCCGGATCGGCTTCTGTGTGGATGCATATCGGTTATACCGGACCCAAACAGGTTAAAATTGATGACGAGGGATTTCCGGTTCAGCCCTATGGCGTAGAAGATAATCCGCATTCAATTTTAGATGTAGCTGATATTTTATATGTAAATCCCGTTAACACCGGGTTTTCAAGAATACTGGATGATGAGGTTGACAAGGAGCAGTTTTTTGGCGTCAACGCAGATGTAGCTTATTTGGCCGATTGGATTGATACCTTTATTTCCCGCAACGACTTATGGAAAGCACCGAAGTTTTTGGTCGGTGAAAGTTATGGGACTACCCGGGTATCGGGATTAGCCAAAGAGTTGCAATCCTCACAATGGATGTTTCTAAATGGAGTGATATTGGTTTCTCCCACAGGCCTCGGTATTGACCGTGATGGACCGGTGCAGGATGCGCTGACGTTGCCATACTTTACGGCCACAGCTTGGTACCATGAGGCACTTGATCCGGAGTTGCAGCAGAAAGATCTGAACGAGATTTTAGCTGAAGCGGAAGAGTATACCGTTGACAAGTATATCCCGGCCCTTACCAAGGGTGGTACACTTAGCGATGCCGATAAACAGGAGGTAGCCGAAAAGGTGTCCTATTATTCCGGTGTTGCCAAAGAAGAGGTACTTGATCATAACTTGCGGATGTCCACTTCCTTTTTCTGGAAAGAGCTTTTACGGGATGACAAAGAGCTTACCGTAGGACGCCTCGATTCACGGTACCGGGGACAGGATCGCGAAAATGCGGGCGAACGTTACGATTATGATCCAGCTCTTACGGCCTGGAACCACGCTTTTACGCCAGCAATTAACGATTATTTGCGCCGCGAACTTGGATATGATACCGATTTACAGTACTGGATGTTTGGTCCCGTTCATCCCTGGGATCGTGATAATAACAATACGGGTGAAAATCTTCGCTCTGCCATGTCTGAGAATCCTTATCTGAATGTGTTGGTACAGTCCGGGTATTATGATGGAGGAACGCCATATTTCGATGCCAAGTACACCATTTGGAATATGGATCATAGTGGCAAACTGCAAGACCGTATTGACTTTAAAGGGTATCGCAGCGGACACATGATGTATCTGAGAAATGAAGATCTAAAGACATCGAATGAGGATATTCGCCAATTTATTCGGGAGTCGATACCCGAAGAGGGTACACCAGCCAAATATTAAAAAGTCTTGGCAAACCCATCGGATGGCTGATTTCGCCATCCGATGGGTACCTTAGGAACTTGTTGACTTTGTCCTATCACAAATTCAACGGTCGATGGGATTAATAGTTGTTAATTTTTTAGCCGGAGTTTAGCTACTGTTTCAATGTGATAAGTCTGGGGAAACATATCTACCGGTTGAACATCGAGAATATCATATACTTCGTTAAGCTCTTTTAAGTCACGCGCCATCGTTGAGCTGTTGCAGCTTACATATACCAGTTTGGGGACCTGGAGTGTTTTAAGCCGCTCTACTACATCCGGGTGCATGCCAGCCCTTGGCGGATCGGTAATGAGGCAGTCAGGCTTCCCATATTTTTCAGTGATCTCTTCGGTAAATACATCCTTCATATCCCCCTTGATAAAAGAGACATTTTCAACGCCATTCTCCTGGGCATTTTTACGTGCATTTTTTATGGCTACATCTTCTAATTCAATACCCAAAATACTTTTAGATCTATCACTTAGAAAAAGGCTAAGGGTTCCCACCCCGCAATATAGATCGTAAACGATATCATTTTTCTGAATCTCAGCAAACTGTTTGGCGAACTCATATAGCTTTTCAGCTTGAGCCGTGTTGGTTTGGAAAAAAGCGTTGGCATCAATCGAAAAGTGATAGGGTCCGATGCGGTCGGTAATATATCCGGGTCCGTAAAGCACGTTTTCATATCGGCCTTCTGCCGTTGGAGAACGCGTATCATTTACGTTGTTGACGATCGTTGTAATTTGTGGAAACTCATCCCTGAGAGCATACGAAAGCGCCTCAACCACATCTTGGTCATCTTTATAGGTGACAATATTGACCATCAGATCATCGGTATAGTGTGCGTTTCGGATGACGAGGTTTCGCATGAATCCTTCGTGGTCAATGCGGTTGAAGGGAGGGATATCATACTCCTCACACCACGATCTGACAAAATCCAAAATGTTAAACGAGATGGGATCTTGGAGATGGCATTCAGAGAGATTTAGAATTTTATCAAACCGTCCGGGAGCGTGTAAACCCGCAGCAAAGCACCGATCACTCACGAACTCATCTCTATTGATCTCTTCGCGGCTCAGCCATCGCTTATGGCCCATCGAATACTCCATCTTATTGCGGTAATAAAATGGTTCTTCACATCCAATAGTGGGATTAACTTCAATGTCAGTAAGTCCACCAATGCGGTGGATGTGATCTTCAACCTGATCGCGCTTAAAAGCGAGCTGTTTTTCGTAAGAAACGTGTTGCCAATTACATCCCCCGCAGTGCATAGCGTGCTTACACTTGGGCTTAATGCGATGGGGACTCGGCTCAATGACTTCCAGCAGTTTCGCTTCTCGGTAACTTTTTTTCTTTTTGGTGATACGGACTTTCACTCGGTCGCCTGGGGCTGTATTGGGTACAAAAACCGCTAAGCCATTTACTTTACCAATCCCTTTGCCTTTGTAGGCCGCCGAATCAATAGTGAGTACAACATCTTCGCCCTTTTTTAAAGCCATTACTTCTAATTATTAGGTGGTTTCTTCTTCGTCTTGCGACATGTAGGTTTGAAACTGTAGCGAAAACGCTTTTTCCGCTGAACTGGCCTTTTTCAATTCTTTTGTTACTATTTCAAGTTGTTTCATAGCAATCATAGCCAGGGTTTCCATAAATTTGACTGCTACAGTAGGGTGACGTTTTTTAAGCGTTTCGAAATCGGGTTTGAAAAATCCGAGTAGGGTACAGTCCGTCAAGCATTTAGCGCTGGAAATACGCCGAAGTTCATAGCCAATAGATAGGGCTCCAAAACTTTCTGGCGACTCAATTACATAGCTATGGACTTCATCGTCTTCGATTCCCGGTTCAGGTTCAACAATAAGTTCTACTTTACCCTCCTCAATAAAATACATACCCGTACCGGGATCTCCCTGGTAATAAATATGTTCATCTTCTTTGTACTGTCGCCGATGACAGTATTGCAGAAATTCTGATCGTTCCAACATCGTCAGATTTTTCAAGAAGCGAGATTTAAAAATAATATCTGACTTGTTTTTTATGTCATTAAATTGCTTTGAACCAAACATAATACCCGGGTTAATTGCTGTGTTTTTGGTTGCCTTACTTAATGATAAAGCAGAAAGATGAAAATAAGGTATAAGTTAGAAAGACTGTCCGATACCGAAAGTAAAGTAAGGGCTTTTATCTTGGAACCATCCTTGTTGTAGATCGTGGATTCGGAAAGCAAAATCAAATCGAATTACCACATAATCCCAGTCTAATCGCAATCCGATGCCGGATCCAACAGCTATTTGATTGTAAAATTCGTCGAATCGAAATTTTCCCCTTTCAAGTAGTTGATCTCGCTCATTTTTGCTAAAGGTCTGTTCGTTACTTCCTGGAGCCGAGGTTGGTAGCTCAGTTCGAGGTCCGTACCAAACATTACCGGCATCGGTGAATACAGCACCAATCCAGTCTGTGGATAAGAAATTGCCAATAATTTGTTGACGTAATTCTAATTGCGATAGTAATTTAATTTGTCCCCCGGTAATGGTGAGATCATTGCGGGATATAGCTCCCGGACCCAGGCTATAAAAATCCCACCCGCGAATATCATTGGCTCCACCAGCATAAAAACGTTGGTTAAGAGGAACTGTGGTGCTTTCTCCATAGGGAAGAGCGACGCCCATAAATCCCCGGTATCCAAACACCGCATTATCAGAGAGAGGTATGTACCTGCGATAATCTGCGGTACCTTTAACAAAGCGGCTGTAAGCTAAACTATTTTGGCTGCCTGGAAATATGCCCGGCAAATTTCCTTCAAGAGTATCTGGAGTAACTATATGTCGGTCAGTGAGATATGGAATATTACCACCTGATGCTATGGAATACTCACTATAATAACCTTGATCTCTCTTTATGAGATCAGTACGCTGACTTCGAAAGGTATATCTGACAATGGATGAAACCTGTGGTCGAAAATCTTCGCGTATTTGTTGCAATTGAAAGGAGTTTTCGCCAAAACGATTTTCGAGGGCATCCTCAAATTCCGGTGAAGGATCGGTATCGAGCAGGTCAAGTTCAATGAGGTCAAAAAAGCTGGAATAACGTTGGCTGTGCTGTACTTCATAGCGCAGATTAAACCTGATGTCAGAATTAATATCAAACAGCAGCTGGTTGGACCTTGTGAACGACAACGAGTATCGGGTACGAGCGTTTGAGAAAAACACCTCGTCATCAAGCGCCGAAAACGGAAATATCAATCGAGGCAGGGAGTAGTCAATTCCCGTTTCAAAACTGCGGTAGAATCGACCGTCAAACGACTGCGATTCATCATCCTCATCGGCGGCAATATCACGTACAGTGCTTGAGCGCACATATTCAAAGCTACCGTTGACGTTAACCTGCAGGTTTTCGGCCTTGCCAAAAAGGTTATTGTTGGTATAGGTGATACCACTTCCTGATCCGTATCCATACCTGCGCATTCCAAAAAAGTTGAGATTCAAGGAGTGTTTGGGAAGCGTCTGTAACGAAAACATGACAGGAATTTCTTCTTTGGAATAGTCCGGAAGCCCGCCATCTTCGCTTAGCCCAAATTGCCGGATATTAAGCATGCCAAGGTTTTGAAATTCATTAACGGTGCGAATATAAAGCGAGTTGTTGAACACGTCACCGGGCTCAAAAAGCACCTGGTCGGTCAACAGACTAAACTTTGTTTGGGCCGACTCACCCTTCCGTAAGAAGATAGATTTATTATTGATGGTAAAAGGAGATTGGCTAAGCGTATCGTGCTGATTGTATTCCAGTGAATCGCCCGGCCCGCTTAAGCTGATATGAAGATCGCCAAAGCGGTATTTATTTCCGGGATTGATGACAAAAAGTGCATCCAGGTGATTTTTTCTGGCTGTGTCGCGTTTGACCATCAAGCTAACAGAATCGCGCTGAATAGCGGCATAGCCGTTATCTTTCAAGTAATTTATGATCCGGGTGCGTTCGGTATTGAGATCATTCTCGGAATAGCGTTGACCAACAGCATAGGTAGAGTCGTTAATCTTATCATCAGTTAGCGGACTATCCTCTAAAAATTGCTGCTTCTGCTCGGGTTCTTCAAAATCGGGCAAACCGGTGTATCCCAATGTTTCTATGCTGTAGGCATCACCTTCATCAATAAGAAAAGAAACTTCAACCCGATCTTTTTTAAATTCAACAATATTAGTATCGACCTCGGCATCCAAAAAGCCAACCGTTTTGTAATACTGTTTTATACGTTCGATGTCGTTTGAGACGGTTGCTTTATTTAGATACGAAGGTGGTTCACCCAACCGATTCGTGAGCTTCCAGATAAAATACCAGGGGGTAAACCGGGGGATGCCTAAAAATTCTCGATTCGTCTGGGTTCTGATGAGCGTTTCAAGGGTATTATCCTTGACGTTATCGTTGCCAACAAAACGAACGATCCGAATTACGTTATCCGTAGAATCACTTTCGGTGGGGATGTTCTGTGACATGGCTTTTTCGGTCCAGACGAAAAAGAGTCCGAAAAGAAGAATCGTTATTAATAGCGGGCGGTACGTAGAAAGTTTCAAAAGGCTGCTAATACGCTTATATGGTTCAAAAAAAACGGTTGCATGAAAAATCATGCAACCGTTATAAAACTTGTTCCAAGAGCTCAGAAGTTAAACATCATCGTAGTCAAATCCTTCATCATCTTCGTTGTGGAAGAAATCTTCTTTACCGATATAATCAGGCCAGATATCTTCCATGCTCTCATAGACTACATCTTCACCTTGTTCAATTTCTTCAAGTTCATATAAGTTATCGAGCACCTGTTGGGGACTTCCATTGCGTTCGGCCCATTCAATAAGTTCATCGCGTGTAGCGGGAAACGGTGCATCATCTAAAACGGCTGCTAATTCAACAGTCCAAATCATAAAAAGTAGTTCTGTTTTGTTTTTTAAAGTTCAAATAAAATCTTACCTATCTATAAAAAGGTTCGACACATTAAATTCAAGTCAAATTTTAATGAAAAAGCAATTATTTTTTCTATCTAAATACTCAAAGGTCTAATAATTTATTGTTATCTTCTTGGTTCATAATTGTAAACTTTAAACTAAGCAATTTATTATGGGAAGTTTCGGCGGAATGGAGATTCTGATTATTGGTTTGGCTATACTTCTTTTTTTTGGTGCTAAACGTATTCCTGAATTAGCCCGGGGACTCGGTCAGGGTATGAAGGAGTTTAAAAAAGCCTCCAATGAGATAAAAAAAGAGCTCGAAGAAGGACAAAACGAAGGGTTTGACTCCGACTCTGACAATAATACCGAAAAAAAGCAGTAAGACTAATTAAAATCCATTTCTAATCCATTGAGTTTTACAAATTTTAGCCGGATTCAAGAAGCCATTACATCCGGAGAAGCCTCACTTTCTGACGTAGTAGAATCTTACATCCAAAATATTGAATCACGCAACGACGAAGTAAATGCTGTTGTTAATATCGACAAGAAAACTGCTTTAGATAGTGCAAAGCAGATTCAGCAGCGTATTGACGATGGATCTGCCGGGAAACTGGCTGGTATGGTCATCGGCGTTAAGGATTTGATTTGTGAAAAAGACAAGCCAGCTACCTGCGCATCACATATTTTGGAAAATTTTGAAAGCGTTTATGATGCTACGGTGGTAGAACGACTTCGCGAGGAAGATGCCATTTTGTTGGGACGACTAAATATGGATGAGTTTGCCATGGGATCGTCCACGGAAAATTCCATCTTTGGACCTACCAAAAATCCTGCTGATACTTCTCGTGTTCCCGGGGGATCGTCGGGAGGTAGTGCCGCTGCCGTAGCCGCTGAATTTTGTACGGCATCGCTCGGTTCCGATACCGGAGGGTCAATCCGTCAACCGGCATCGTATTGTGGGGTAGTGGGATTAAAACCCACGTATGGACGCGTATCCCGCCATGGGCTTATTGCTTTTGCGTCTTCGTTCGATTGCATTGGTCCGCTTACTCACAGCGTGGAAGATGCCGCACGATTGCTGGAGGTAATAGCAGGGGCAGATCCCAACGATAATACCTCATCAAGCCGCACCGTACCCAACTATCAGCAGTTTGTGAAGGATGCCAATCCCAATATTAAAATTGGAGTGCCGGAAGAGTATTTTGGCGATGGGCTGGATGACGAAATCCGCGATGGTATAAAAGATAAGCTCAATGAGCTCGAGCAAGCCGGGGCCGAATTGGTTCCCATCCACCTTCCACACATGAAGTATGGCATTGCCACCTATTATATTTTGGCTACGGCCGAAGCTTCAAGCAATTTAGCACGTTATGATGGCATCCGTTATGGTCACCGCGCAGATATTAAAGAAGTAGAGCAAGAACTTAAGGAAGAACGGGAGGCGATCGAAGAGCAAATCAAAAAGGCTGATGCTGATGATAAGCCATCGCTGGCCGAAGCACTTGAGGACATGGATTCGTCCCTCATTCGGCTATACAAAAAGAGCCGTACCGAAGGGTTTGGTCCAGAGGTAAAGCGACGCATTATGCTGGGCACTTATGTGTTGAGCGCCGGTTATTATGATGCCTATTACGCCAAAGCACAGAAAGTGCGTCGGTTAATTAAGCAGGATTTTACCGACGCTTTTGAAGAAGTGGATGTGATTGTTTCACCGACAGCACCTACTACCGCTTTTGAGCTTGGTGCCAACCAGGATAACCCAGTGCAAATGTACCTGAATGATATTTACACCATTTCTGCCAACCTTGCGGGCATTTGTGGAATTAGTATTCCCGGTGGTATTCACTCCAACGGAATGCCGTATGGTATGCAATTTATGGCCGACACATTTGAGGAAGGAAAACTATTTAATGCTGCCCGTTTGGTCGAGCAGCTTGATGAATAAACCTTTGCATTATGATTAATCGTTTAGAGAATAAATGGGCATTTGTCACTGGTGCCACCTCAGGAATAGGTAAAGCCACTGCTGCTTTGTTTGCCGAGTCAGGGTGTCATCTGGTGTTAAATGGGCGGCGTGAGCAAAGATTACAGAATTTGAAAGACCGGTTTGAGGAGGATTTTGGAATCTCTGTAGTCATGGCACCGTTTGATGTTCGTAATCGTGAGAAAGCTAAGCAGTTTTTGTCGGAACTGGATCAACCCGTAGATATACTGGTCAATAATGCGGGATTAGCCAAAGGGGTTGATTCGGTTTATGATGCCGATACCGAGGACTGGGATGCCATGATTGATGTAAACATTAAAGGCGTGCTCACGATGACCCGGCTGATTACTCCTCAGATGAAGGAACGAAATACTGGTCATGTAATTAACATTGGGTCGATTGCGGGGCACGAAAGCTATCCCGGAGGATCGGTATATTGTGCCACAAAGCACGCTGTTAAAGCGTTTACCGAAGCCACGAAAAAAGATCTTCACGGTACCAATGTCAGGGTAAGTATGGTTTCGCCGGGATTAGTGGAAACGGAGTTTAGCGAGGTGCGTTTTGACGGTGATAAAGATCAGGCATCGGAGGTTTATGACGGCCTAAAGCCACTTGTAGCCCAAGATATTGCAGAGATTGTTCATTTTATCGCAAGCCGTCCGCCCCACGTTAATATTATGGATTCTATTGTTTTTCCGGTTGCCCAGTCATCATCAACGATGGTTCACAGAGACGATGCATAAATATTGTTTATACCTCGCACTAATTGGAGGGATTCTTTTTGCTTCCTGTGGGACCGATCAAAATGATGAATTTCATTTCAAAGAGCAGGGTAATGACGTTCCCCAATTTAATGCCGACAGTGCCTACCATTTTGTTGAGCAGCAGCTTTCGTATGGACCGAGAAATCCCAATACCGAAGGTCATCGGCAGACCAAAGAATATTTGGTACAAAAGCTGCGCAGCTATGCCGGACAGGCGAATGTTTTTTCTCAGGAATTTACCACCACCGGTTATGATGGTGATACGCTTGCCCTTGCCAATGTGATTGCAGCTTTTAATCCACAAAGTAGTGATCGCATCATGTTAAGTGCCCACTGGGATACGCGGCCGAAGGCGGACGAAGATTCGAAAAACGAAGACCAGCCCATTCTTGGTGCAGATGACGGGGCCAGCGGAGTAGCTGTACTGCTGGAGCTTGCCCGACAGTTTGAAAAGCAACCGCCGCCCATTGGGGTAGATATCGTTTTGTTTGACGGGGAAGATTATGGCGAAGAAGGCGATCTGGATCATTACTTTTTGGGATCACGTCACTGGGCAGAAAATCCCCCCGTGAAAGGATATTCTCCCCGCTTTGGCATTTTGCTGGACATGGTGGGAGGAGAGGGGGCTCGTTTTCCCAAAGAGGGTTATTCGATGCAGTTTGCCTCCGAGCTGGTGAACGAGGTGTGGGCTATTGCAGATGATAAGGGATATGATTCGTTTTTTATCCCCCAAGAAGGAAATAGTATTTCCGATGATCACCTTATTGTCAATAAAATGGCGGGTATCCCCATGATCAATATTATTCGGCATGAAGTGGGCGATAATGGAGCTAAATTTGCTCCCTATTGGCATACCCATGAGGATGATATTGATGTCATCAGCAAATCGACCATGCAAGCAGTAGGACAGGTTGTAGCCGAACTTACTTATAATCGGATAAATACCTCAGACACTGAATCCAATTAACAGGATATGAAGTATATTAAGTTGGTTATACAAGTTTCTGACGAGTATCAGGAGAGTCTTATTGCCGAGCTTTTCGATATGGATTTTGATGGTTTTGAGCAGCGGGAAAATCAAATTATTACCTATATACAAAAAGAGCATTTTAGTGTAAGTGATCGAGAACAAATTGATTTGTTGCTGGGGGCCTATCCGGGAGATGGATTTATTGAAACCGAAGAAGTTGTTGCAGATCAGAACTGGAATCAGCAGTGGGAAGAAACCATAAGGGCTCAATCGGTGGGACAATTTTTTATCAAGCCAACTTGGTCGAATGAAGATGTGCCGGGTGATAAAATCTTGCTGGAGATTGATCCCAAAATGTCATTTGGCACCGGTTATCACGAGACCACTCGCTTAATGTTGCAACGCCTTCCAGAGGTACTAAATGAGGGAAATTCTGTTATTGACGCCGGCACGGGGACGGGCATTTTATCCATTGCTGCTATAAAACTGGGGGCATCGCAGGCGTTTGCCTTCGACATTGATGAGTGGAGTATCTCAAATACGAAGGAAAATATTTTTCTTAACGACGTGGCTGATCAAATTGAGGTAAAAAAGGGTTCCATAGAAGTAATTCCCAAAGGCATGACCGCCGATGTTGTTCTCGCTAATATTCAGTGTAATATTATTATGGAATTATTTGAAGGATTAGATAAGGCCGTAAGAAAAGGAGGATTTCTGCTTTTGTCGGGACTGCTTGAAAAGGATAAAGCGACGGTTCTCCCCATCCTAAAAAAGCAGTATGCTATCACTCATATTTCTCAGGAGAATGAATGGATTGCCATTGAGGCTAAAAAGGTAAAAGCGTGAACGCTGCAATAGACATAGGCACGAATACGGTTTTGCTTTTGGTCGGAAAAATGGACGAAGGCAGATTTAAAGTTATTGACGAGCAGCAGCGGATCCCCAGGCTGGGAGCGGGCGTTGATGAGTCGGGTCGCCTTTCTGAGGCAGCTATACAGCGCGTTATTCAAGCAATACAGGAATATCAGCAGATCATCAAAGAACAATATTCCACTTTAGAACAGATTTTCGTAACAGCAACCAGCGCAGTGCGTGATGCTCAAAACCGGGAGTATTTTTTGGCTGTTGTAGAGGAACAGACTGGGCTTAAACCACAAGTGTTAAGTGGGATGGAGGAAGCGCAATACACTTTTACAGGGGCTTTAAGTGTGCTTTCTGAGGAGATTTCAGACCATAAAAATGTGATTGTCGATATTGGGGGTGGCAGCACCGAAATTGCCATGGGTGGAAAAACGGTAAGCGATCGCTACTCTTTTGACATGGGATGCGTACGATTTACCGAGCGTTTTTTGAATGAGGATCCTCCCACCGAAGACCAGATTATAGTTTGCAGAAAATCTATTAAAACTATGCTGGGAGAGTATAAATTTAATTTTGCGGGTGGATCCCGGCTTATTGGGGTAGCGGGGACGGTTACTTCACTGGCATGTATCGACAAGGGGTTGGATAGCTATAACAGCAACCTGTTGTCGGGCTATGTGTTATCTCGACAATCAATTAACAGTTATATGGATGAATTTATGCAGCATTCTTCGGCAGAGATTGAAATGCGATACCCACAGGTACTAAAGGGCAGGGCAGATATCTTTTTGGCTGGATTGTTGATACTTGATGAGTTTATGAAAAAGTATGGTTTTGAAGAAATGTTCACTTCCACCGGGGGCATTCGTCATGGTGTGTTATTTAACAAATAGTGGCGTTTAGCGGATAGAAAACGCTACTATCTGATCTTCAAAGTTATAGTCCAAATCGTAATCCAACTGCAAGCACAAACTGATCGGCATCACCGGCCAATCCACCAATTTTAGCTTCACCAAAGAGATCGGCAAAATCAAGCATATATTCCACCCCACCCCCGAGGTTTAGCCCCACTTCCGTTTCCGAATCCGATCCTCCAAAAGTGCCGAATCCAGATACAGTTTGGGAGGGCGTATCAACAGTTACTACAGCAATATTCAGTCCTCCTAATCCATAGGCGGTCACCCCATCTTCGTTATAAAAAATGTAGTGGGCATTTATGTTGACCCCTAATAACGAAACATCTACGTCTCCTTCTGATTTTGGAAAGAAATAGGTGAGATCGGCTGACGTTCTAATTTCTTCATTTATAGAATATAGACCTTCTACGCGTAGTCCTAGGTCATTATCAACGTCATCAAACTCAAAAACACCGGTACCTAGTACAAGGCCGCCGCCAAGTTTAATATCTTGAGCCTGCAGGTGTGTATTATAGGTTAAAAATAGTCCAAATATGAGAATGGCAATTTTTATTGTTCTCTTCATAGAATTGTTTATTTAATTATTGGTAACCCTGTTATTGGGCGTATTTTATATGTAGACTCTCTTAACTTCTATCAAATTAATTTAAACCGGTTAATTTTACTAATTTTTGTTTGTAAGTTTTTTTGGAAGCTGTGACTTAGTTGGTTACCTCAACCGGTGGTATTCGTCAGGGCAGTATTTTGATCAACAACACAAAATAAAAAAGGCGTCCCATTTGGAACGCCTTTTAAAAA
>JBNJFP010000001.1:86660-99426 GCA_051746985.1 Bacteroidota bacterium | reverse complement strand
GCATTTGAATTAGAAAAGAATACCATCCCCAAAATTAAGCATCCGTATGTGAGTAGTTTTTTCATCGTTATATTATTTTATTTTTGATTTGTCTTGAGAGAGATCATCATATGATGATACTGATTTTACTTCGTATGTAAGATACTTTGGTAAAGCAATCCTTACAGATTATATACGAAAAATTTTTAAAAAGGAGTTCAATTTTTATTTCATCTGCAAAAATCATCCCCAAATAAGCGTTAGGAGATATAAACCCTGCTAAAGAATTGAGGTAAAGCTGAGTGAGCGCAATAATATATTGATAAGAATGGGAATAAAGCGTCACTTTTGCTAAGTTTGAACCGAAATTAATCATAATGTTTTCCTATCTCTTTTCAGGGATGTCTGACACAAATTCATCAAATTCAAAGACAACAGAATCGCCTCGCGAAAATGCCTCCGAGAGTAGCCTGCAGGATGATGTGCTGGTAGAGAAAGCACTGGGCGGAGATGAAAAGGCGTATAAAAAATTGGTAGATAAATACGAGCGTGCTCTTTATTTCCATATCTTGAAAATGGTTAAGGATAAAGAGCAGGTTGAAGATTTGGTGCAAGAGGCATTTGTTAAGGCATTCGATAACTTAAATACCTACAGCACCAATTACGCATTTTCAACCTGGTTGTACCGCATTGCAACCAATCACACCATTGATTACCTCCGCAAAAAGAAGCTTAAAACGCTTTCCATTGACAAGCCGATGAAAACCCGTGATGGTGAAATGGAGATGCAGCTGCCGGATGAATCTGCAGCAACAGACCGAGATATCATTCGCAAGCAACGGCAGAAGATTGTACAACATGCTATTGATGACCTTCCGGAGAAGTACCGAAAGGTGATTGAATTGCGTCACATGGAGGAGAAAAGTTACCAAGAGATTGCTGATATTCTGGACGCCCCTTTGGGGACAGTTAAAGCTCACATCTTTAGAGCAAGAGAGCTACTGTATAAAGCGCTGAAAGATAAGAAGGATCGGTTTTGATAGCAGATGTAAAACGTTAGGCGTCTGCTATTATCACAGGTAGGTTTGTTATTTCACATCTCACGGTTCACATTTTCAGACACAGCAGCGACATTATCCTTGAACTTTTCAAACTTTGCCCGGCGGATAGCGCTGCCCTCAAATAGGGTATCGTAGCGGGGAATGTCCAACTCTTCCCAAAAATTAATATCGTGATTGAGTAGCTTTTCACGGGGAAAAAGGTCTTCCATTGCTCCATAGGTGGCATCGCGGTTCCAGGGACACACGTCTTGGCAGATATCACAGCCGAACATCCATTCGCCTAAATCTTGACGGTGTTCTTTTGGGATTTCCTCCTTAAGTTCAATCGTCAAATATGAAATACATTTGGTAGCATCCACGCGGTAGGGTTCATAAATGGCGTTGGTAGGGCAGGCGTCGATGCAACGCGTGCAGCTGCCACAGTGATCGGTAACCGGAGCGTCATAAACGAATTCGACATCCACAATCATCTCACCGATAAAAAAGAACGACCCCATGTTTTTATTGAGGATATTCGAGTTTTTGCCCATCCATCCCAACCCCGATCGCACCGCCCAGGCTTTATCCAAAACGGGGGCGGAATCCACAAAAACCCGGCCTTCTAAACCGCCCAGAAGATCTTCGGTATAAGCGAACAGCTTTTTAAGCTTCTTTTTATACACTTTGTGATAATCGCGTCCCTGCGCATATTTGGCAATCTTGGGTTCTCCTTCTTGCTGCATTTGTGGTTCATGATCAGGATGAAAATAACTTCCAATAACCGAAACTACCGACTTTGATCCGGGGACGAGCTTAGTGGGATCAACCCGTTTGTCAAAATGATTCTCCATCCACCCCATCGTTCCGTGCCGATCCTGATTCAGCCACTCGCGCAACCGGCGTTCTTCCTTTTCGAGCCGACCAGCTTTTGCAAATCCGCACGCATTAAACCCTAATCGGAGGGCATACTCCCGCACTTGTTGTGTTCGCTCGCGAAGATTCATTCAGAGTAGTTTAAACTGCTTGGATTAAAAGCTAATACTATTGCAAAGGTAAGGTATTTACAAAGAAATGTTTAGCAGTTTCACCGTAGGAGTGTAGCATGCTTGATTTTATTATTAGCTGATCCTGTTTGCTTTAATTTTGTCAGATTAATGGCTGGTGATGCTATCTGAGTGGATCCATTGTTTACATTCAGCAAGGCTGATGATTGATTTTTCTTCTTTTTTATGCTTTGGCTGTTTAGAAACATTCCTCCGATAATAACAGTTGAAAGGCCGAAACCTATACCGATGATTCTTGACGCGCTATTATTGTCAATTAAATTCCCTGTTGCCATTATACCACCCACTCCAATACCTGTGCCCAGAAAACTGCCAAATAAAATAGAACCAAAAGATGCTTGGTAGGGATGAGAATTTGCTGCGTTGTATACCCCAAAACTGGTACCTGCCAAATATCCGGCAGCTGTTCCAAAGAAAATAAAGGAGATGGAATTCAAATTATTCTGGAAACCATTTGCAGCATAGCCACTGAACCCACCTAAAAACCCACCGGCAGCTCCGAATACTGCTCCGGATCCAAATTGCCATCCAAGATCTGACAGGGAAGGATTATATTCAGTTGAGGAATTATTTGAATCTAAAGCAGGCTGGGATTGTAAAGATGCCGACTGGGAATTACTGTTTTGTGCTATTCCTGACGAAGTACATAGAAACAGGAATATACCTATTCCAATAGCGCTTTTTGGGAATCGCATTTATAGAAATCATAAATGAGAAATTCAATTTTAAAGATCCATAAATACAACCGAAGGTCTGTAAATGCAAAAGGGAAGGTATAACTCGTACTATAGTTTGATGAGCCGTTATTCTATAACTTGTTAACTGCTATCTCCGTAAGCTTACCGTTTTCAAGTTTGAGCGTACGGTAGGGATATTGCTTAACTGTGTCGTAATCGTGTGTTACCATGAGCACGGCCATACCTCGATTATTGATTTGCTTTAGCAGATCCATTATTTCTGCGGAGGCTCCTGGGTCCAAGTTGCCGGTAGGTTCGTCGGCAAGTAGAATGCGCGGTTCATTGGCCAGGGCTCGAGCAATGACCACCCGCTGCTTTTCTCCACCGGACAGATCGCCAGGCATATTTTTACGTTTGTGGCTTAAACCCACCATCCCCAGTACCTCAAGCACACGTTGTTTCATGTAACTTTTGCTTTCACCTGTTACCTGCATCGAAAAGGCTACATTTTCATAAACGGTACGATCGGGCAGGAGCTGAAAATCCTGGAATACAATACCGAGCCGCCGCCTTAGGTAAGGTACCTTTTTGTCGGGTAGGGAGGTGACATCCATATCGGCAACGCGAACCTGGCCGTTATTTGGCAGCAGGTCACGGTAGATTAATCGCAAAAATGAGCTTTTTCCAGCACCGGTTTGCCCAATGAGATAGGCAAATTCACCGTTTTCCAGCGAAAAGTTAATGTTATCGAGCACCGGCTGGTGGTTGTACGATACGCTAACGTTAGAAAATTCAATTACTGATTGTTGGGACATTGTAACACCATTGTGATTCGTAAACTTTGTTGATTGGCTTCCTCAAATTCAAAACCGCTGTATTTTGCCCGTATGTTATACGCTGTTTGATCGATAATATCAAGCATTTGTTGTAAGGTGTAAATGCGCTGGTGATGGACTTCCTCAAATTGTTCCAAGACCGTTTCCTGATCATTTCCCAACTTTTGAATGCGAAAGGTGTTTTCATGGAGCTGATTTTCCGCATCATAGCTGCTTTTTCTGAAATAACGATAATTATCTTCGGTGTAACCCTCTTCATTATTCAGGTAATCAATGGCCTGTATGGAGTTTTTAGGCGTTGTAAAATCAAAGATCAGCAATCCCCCGGGCGCCACTACCTCTTGGGTCTGCGATAAAAATGTGGCTACCTCATCTTCGGACTGCAGATAATTGATGCTGTCGAAAACCGAGAATACAACATCGAACTGTTTGTCAAGCTGCAGATCCAGAAAATCCATCACTTTAAAAGTCACGTTGCACATCATCGCGTCATTTTTTTGACGTGCCTTATCAATCATCTGCGGTGACTTGTCGGTACCCATAATGGAGTAACATTCCAGCTCATCCAGAAAAAGTGAAACAGAGCCAGTACCACAGGCCAGTTCAAGTACGGTTTTGGGATCAGGATGGTGACGAAGCATAATTTCGTCTATAAAATCGGCCCAGAGCTCGTAGTTGACATCTTCCATCACCGAGTCATAAATATCCGCCAGCTTCGAGTATTCGGGGTATGTATTTATGGGTTGAGTCATGATTGTAACGATCTCTGCTTGCGATTCTCAACCAGCTGGCCGGCAAGGGTAAAAGCTTCTCTAAAAGAAGATGGATCTGCTTTGTTCTGTCCGGCAATATCAAAAGCAGTGCCGTGATCGGGAGAAGTTCGCACGATCGGTAATCCGGCAGTAAAATTAACGCCTCCACCAAACGAGAGCGTTTTAAATGGGACCAGTCCCTGATCGTGATACATCGCAAGGATGCCATCAAATTGAGCATACTTTTTATTCCCAAAAAAACCATCAGCGGGATACGGACCTAAAACCTCCAATCCCTTCGACTGGACCTGTTCAATAACGGGACTGATAATTTCCTGCTCTTCCGTACCAATTACGCCTCCATCTCCCGCATGGGGATTAAGGCCCAACACGGCAATACGTGGTTTGTCGATGGCAAAATCGTTTTGCAGTGAAGTGTGCATTACTAATATTTTTTTGCGCACAGTCTCTTTGGTAATAGCCGAAGCCACTTTGGTAAGTGGAATGTGAATGGAAACCAATCCCACACGCAGATTATCATGCACCAGCATCATCATAAAATCATCAGTGCCGGTATAATCAGCCAAAAATTCGGTATGTCCCGGTATGTGATACCCGGCCAGGTTTACCGCTTCTTTTGATATGGGAGCAGTAACCAGCGCATCGGCTTGTCCCGAGGTGCAAAGCTGTAATCCCTGTTCTACAGCCAGCATCGCGCAAGTCCCTGACTGCTTGGTAAATTCTCCGGGGGTTATGGATATCTGTTTGTCGCCATAGCTTTCCAACAGGTTGATAGTGCCATCTATAATGTGGCCAGCATTTGGAGTTTTATGATATTCAATATCATTAATGTCGCAGGTATCCAGGTAATATTCGAGCACGCTGGAGGAGCTCAATATGATGGGCGTGACTTCTTCTGACGGATAGTTTGTGAGTGTTTTAAGAACCACCTCAGGGCCAATGCCATTGATGTCTCCAATACTTATGGCGATCCGTTTTTGCATAGAAATATAGCTGCTAATTACCTTGACTGATTTGATATTAATTTAAAATCGCCGAATCCGGTCGTTGCCCTGAATACAAATTTTTGCTTAGGATAGGTCCATATTTCGGTAGTGGCTCCTGACGGGGGGAACTTTCGGTTGACATCGTTAGGAGGTCCATATTTTATATACACTTCGCCGCGGTCGCTATTATAGCCCACCGTATTTTCGGTAGAAAAGTGTTCATAAGCATAATCAATGCGCTTATAGTATTCGGCCATCAGCTCATTAAATTCGGTATTGGGAGTAGGATCGCGCTTTTCCCAAAATTCGCGGAACTTTTGTTCCCGTTTTGCAGTGCTACCATCTGAAATCTCTCGAATGGTTTCTTTATCGGTGATAAAGCGAAGCATCTCAATGGCAATATCCAGATTAAGCAGGCTTACAGGCATATCTATCCATCGGGATCGGAAATCGTCGCGGGCAACAACCCTATCCTCATTGTCTTTTATGCTAATTTCATAAAGTGCGTTTGGGAATTCACTGTTTGGGATTTTGACGACAGCATAGGTAAAACCTTTGTCATCATTTTTTAAATCCAAGCTGGGCTTATCATCGCTGGAGGTCAATCGGGGACGAATATCGGTTTTAATATGATCTACATTTAACTCCTGGGTGTGTACCATTTCTGATACTGTTGTATCTTTGTTAAAAGGGTTCAACCTTTTAATTTCAATGGTGTAGGTGGCATTCTCTTTGTAGTTTGGCAAATACGCCATTGCATAAAAATCCTTGGCATATGCTACGGTATTTCCCCTGCTGTTTAAAATGAAGCGAGAAGTATTTCTGTTTTCACTAAAGTTAGAACTGAAAAGGATACTCCCCACTTTTTTATCGTCGTAGGGTTTTAAATTGATGTTTCGGGTTCTTGAGATCTGGCTTTCGACTTTTTCGCCACGCTTCATCTGCAGTACATAATTGTAGGAGCCGGGATTTAGGGAAACGTTAATAAATCCGCTTGCAAACTTATTTTCAGAGCGAGTGGAATCATAATTTTTGGCATAGACGGTATCCGACCAGAACGATCGTCCGGCGGGATCTAAACCCTCGACGTTAATGTCGTCTTTATCTTTTTTGTCAAAGTTGGCATCACCGGATTTAAAGACCTCCAATCCCAATTCAAGGGTGCTTACATATTCGTATTCGGAGGATCGGTCGCTGTTCTTTTTGAAGGGCAGGGCGTTATATGGCAGATTGAAAATAACCACAAACTGAACTAAATCTTCATTACTGTCGGGCAGTGTTATGTAGTCAAAGGACCCGTTTTGCTGCTGATTGCGGTTGACAAGGTCTTGATAGCTTAGGTTACGCTGTGCTAAGCTGTCTGTTGTCAAAATTCCTATAAACAACAATAGGAGTATAAATGAAAAATAGGATGTAGTCGTTTTCACAAGGCAAACAGTTTTTTGAGATTTTTACCAGAGATTAAATTAATGAACTTCTGTCGGAATAGATAGAATCAATGCTTTGGTGATTGCTAAAATTCGTTATTTTGAAACGCCTTTAAACAGCTAACTATTATTCCATTAAATCATTACCCATTAATATGAGTTCCCAAGAGTCAAAAAAAGCATCTCCACAAGAGCTGAAAGCACTAATCGACGAGATCAACAATGCCGAAGAGCAGATTAAAAAGGGAGGAGGAGAAAAGCGAATTAAAAAGCAGCATAAAAAGGGTAAGCTGACTGCCCGAGAACGTATTGATCAACTTATTGATGAGGGTACTAAATTATATGAATTGGGGCTCTGGGCTGGTTATGAAATGTATGAAGATGAGGGAGGCTGTCCCTCTGGCGGCGTTGTTACGGGCATTGGAACGGTATCGGGGCGTGATTGTGTGATCGTTGCCAATGATGCTACGGTAAAGGCAGGAGCTTGGTTTCCCATCACGGCAAAAAAGAATCTGCGAGCTCAGGAAATTGCCCTCGAAAATAAGCTACCTATACTTTATTTGGTAGATTCAGCCGGGGTATATTTGCCTATGCAGGATGAGATTTTTCCCGATAAAGAACACTTTGGACGCATTTTTCGGAATAACGCTCGGCTAAGTGCTGAAGGCATCCCACAAATTGCAGCCATTATGGGTAGTTGTGTGGCTGGGGGTGCCTATTTGCCCATTATGAGCGATGAGGCTCTAATTGTCGATGGTACCGGTAGTGTATTTTTAGCGGGAAGTTATTTGGTGAAAGCGGCTATTGGTGAGGACGTTGATAACGAAACCCTGGGTGGAGCTACCACTCATACAGAAATTAGCGGGGTTACCGATTATAAAATGGATGATGATGAGGAATGTCTTTCTACCGTTCGTGATTTGGTTGATAAATTAGGTCCCTTCGATAAGGTTGGATTTAATCGCAAAGAAGCCGTTGCCCCCGCACGCAATCCGGAAGAGATCTTTAAAATATTCCCCGATGATCGTACCAAGCCGTACGATATGAATAAGGTGCTCGAATGTATTGTTGATGAGGATTCTTTTACCGAGTTCAAAAAAGGCTATGGACAAACCCTCATTACAGGTTTTGCCCGTGTGGATGGCTGGAGCGTGGGTATTGTCGCCAATCAGCGAAAGGTAACGCGCACCAAACAGGGCGAAATGCAGGTGGGCGGCGTCATTTATTCTGATTCTGCCGATAAGGCGGCCCGTTTTATCATGAATTGCAATCAGAAAAAAATCCCTATTGTTTTCTTGCAGGATGTATCCGGTTTCATGATTGGTAAACGAGCGGAACAAGGCGGAATTATCAAAGATGGGGCGAAGATGGTGAATGCGGTTTCCAACAGTACGGTCCCTAAAATTACTATTGTTGTTGGCAACAGTTATGGGGCTGGTAATTATGCCATGTGCGGACGCGCCTACGATCCGCGCTTTATGTACGCATGGCCGTCAGCACAAATTGCGGTGATGGGTGGAACGCAGGCCGCAAAGGTATTGACCCAAATTCGGGTATCAACGCTGGAAAAACAGGGAAAGGAAATTACAGAAGAGGAAGAGCAGGAAATTATGAGGGAGATCAGTGAACGCTATGACCATCAGACGGACGTTCGTTATGCTGCTGCTCGTTTATGGGTGGATGGGATTATCAACCCGGTTGAAACCCGTGATCGTATTTCCCACTCCATTAAGTGTGCGAATCATAATCCCGATATCGAAGAGTTTAAAACGGGCGTTATGCAGGTGTAAGGATCGATCTTTTCTTTGATCTAAGCTTTATTAAAAACTAATCCTTATTCCGGTGCTCTGCTGTGGAATGGGAGATGCTTTTCGTGCTTAATTTTATCGACCGTATGCAATCACTTTAAGCGGATCCGTTTTAGCAGCAATACGAGCAGGAAGCCACGAGGCCAGGGCGCAAAGGAAAAGAGTGACGCCAGTTACCAGCACAAAGTCGATCATGTGTGGTTCCACGGGGGCATAAGCCATGTAGTAGTTTTCTTCGGATAGCGGAATAATGTGATAGGTTGACTGCACCCACGCAAAGGCGACCGACAGTGAAATTCCAATCAGTAGCCCTGTTATCGCCACAAACAATCCCTCTAACAAAAAGATACCGCGAATACTTTTGTCGCTGGCACCAATGGTTTTTAGAATCCCGATATCGCGCGTTCGTTCGAGCACCATCATCAGCACGGTGCCAATAAGGTTAAAAGCTGCTACGATGATCATCACTGCAATAACAAAGGGGATGGTTTCTTCCTGCAGGTCCACCCATGCAAAGATGCTGCTGTATCGCTCAAAAATGGTTTCCGAATAGAAAGGGTAGCTGAGTTCGCTGTCCAACACTTCTCCGAAGGGCTCAATATCGGATCGACTGTTGAGCCTGATTTCAATAGCTGAGGCGTCGTCGGGAGTTTTATGAAACAATTTTTCGATCTCCCTTCGGTCAGCCAGGGCCAGAACATCGTCAAATTGTCCGATACCTGTTTGATAGATGCCGGTAAGACGAAATTGCTTTATTTCTGGCGAACTGAGTGGAGAAGGGAGCCCTTCTACTGTGTATGCTGTCAGGGTGGAATTGATCTCGGCATTGATTGACTGGGCAAGTTTAGATCCCACAATAATGCCGGGACGCCCAGTGCTGTCGGTGGATAGATCGTATTCTCCCTCGCTTATATATTCCCTGATGTCGGTTACATCGCCTTCTTTGTCCACCCCTTTAAGCAGAGTGCCGGTTACTTCATCGGAGGTTTGCAGCATGGTTTGTCCCTCGATAACGGCTTGAGCCTTATCGATTTCTGGATACTGCTCCAGATGCGTCAGCAGTGTGTCGGCCTCGTCAACAGTTTTGCCGCTAAAAGTAGATACCGAAAGGTGAGGGGCAAAGCCGACGACCTTACTATCGATTACCGATTTAAAGCCATGAACCACAGAGAGGGCAATAAGCAATCCCGCAGACCCAATGGCCACACCGGTGATAGCCATGATTTTTATAAAGGATAAAAAACGCGACCCCTTACGCTTACCTTTAAAATACCGCTTGGCTAAATACCACTCAAAGTTCATGCTATTTGTTATTGGTTAATAGTTAACCGTTAATGGCCAGAGGGGTGACCCAATGACCATCAACAATCAACAAATAACTACTTTTCCGGTTTCATTTGTGGGAAGAACAGTACGTCGCGTATAGAATCCGAGTTCGTCATAATCATGGCCAGCCGGTCGATACCAACGCCGAGTCCCGCGGTGGGAGGCATTCCGTATTCGAGGGCTTGCAGAAAGTCTTCGTCGATGGCCATAGCCTCGTCATCGCCTTGTGCCCGAAGGCGCGCCTGTTCCTCGAATCGCTGGCGCTGGTCAACGGGATCGTTGAGCTCGGAGAAGGCATTGGCAATTTCTTTACCGTTGCAGATACACTCAAAGCGTTCTACGAGTCCCTCTTTCTCGCGATGTTTTTTGGCAAGAGGACTCATTTCAATGGGATAATCGGTAATAAAGGTTGGCTGTATAAGTTTCGGTTCTACGTATTCGCCAAATATTTCGTCAATAATTTTACCTTTACCGAAGCTGTCTTCGATCTCAATATGTAGCTCTTCGGCAATTTCTTTGAGCTCATTTAAATCTTTACCATAGAGATCTTTACCCGTTTCGCTTTCAATGGCTTCAAACATTGGGATACGTGGCCAGGGCGCTGAGAAATCAATTTCATTGTCGCCCACAGTAACTGTTGTGGAGCCATGAAGCGCTTTGGCAACAGCCTCCAGCATGTTTTCCACAAACTCCATCATCCAGTTGTAATCTTCATAGGCTACGTAGAGTTCAACCTGGGTAAATTCGGGATTGTGGAACCGGGATAGCCCTTCGTTACGAAAGTCTTTGGAGAATTCATAGACGCCGTCATATCCACCCACAATAAGGCGCTTTAAATACAGTTCGTTAGCAATACGCAGATACAATTTCATATCCAACGCGTTGTGATGCGTCACAAAAGGCTCGGCCGAGGCACCACCGTAAATAGGTTGTAAGATGGGTGTTTCAACTTCCAGATAACCCTTGTCGTTCATATAATTGCGCATAGCCTGAACCATCTCGGTGCGCTTTTCAAAAACCCTTCGCACTTCCGGGTTGACAATCAGGTCAAGATAGCGCTGACGATAGCGTTGCTCTTTGTCTGTAAATGCGTCGTAAACCTTTGTTTCACCATCTTCTTCCACTTCTTTAGGCAGCGGAATAGGTCGCAGGGTCTTACTTAGCAATGCAAATTCTTTCGCATAGACGGTCGTTTCACCGGTACCCGTTTTAAAAACATGTCCTTTAATGCCCACAATATCCCCGATGTCGGTCAGCCGTTTGAAAACTTCGTTATACTCCTCTTTTCCAACATCGTTTTTACGGATATATACCTGGATTTGGCCTTCCGAGTCCTGCAGGTTAAAGAAGGTAGAGCCGCCCATAATGCGTCGGGTCATAACCCGCCCGGCAACTGAGACCTTCTCAACATCGTCTTCGTCCTGATCGTCCTTTTTAATCAACGCAGGATTTTCCAGGATCTGTTTACTTTTGTGAGTTACATCAAAATCATAAGGATAGGGATCGTAGCCCATCTCCCGGAGTTCCTGTAATTTTTCAAGACGTATTTCGTGCTGTTCGCTTACTGAGGACTCAGTATTGCTCATGAGAAAATGCTATTTGTTTCGTTTTACTAAGGTTTATTAAGTCGCTAAAAATAAGGAATTCATCACAAAATTCTGATTTTTTCTTAGCACTTACATTTGGCTTTAAGGGGAATGGATGACTGGCACATAAAGGAACGATCACCGATATCATATGTAGGCCAGGTATGTTTTTAGGTCTTTTTTTTAGCTTGGTACCGTGTTACCCAAAGGGAGAGAAGCAACAGGACGACACTCATATGTTTGTACCCTGAGAAAAAAGAAGGGGAGATTATTCCAGATCTTCCTCAAGAATTTCGAATTCATACTGCGTTAATCCGTAGCCGTTTTCATCAAGCTGTTCGTCTGCCACAACCCAGTCTTGATCGCTTACGGGGTCAATAGTCATGACGGGTTCATCGGGGTCTGATGTTTTATAGAACTCCATACTGCTAAAAGAATCCGAGGGCTTGGGATTTGATTCGATGATTGCATCATCAAAGATTATCTCCACGTTTTGGTCCTTTACATAGGTGGTATCTGTTTCAGAATCCAATCGGGAGGATTTGGTAAATACGACTGTCAGATCAACGGAGCTTTTATTGTTGACGTAATACTCTGCGACTCCTGCTGGCTCTTCCGGTTCAGGCACCGAAATACTTTCGGTGCAGGCGTTAAAGAGGAACAATATGATGAATGCCCGTAAAGCCGGTCGTATCATGGTGATTCTTATATACTTTTTTGACTACCGTTGTAAGTTATAACTTATAATGTAGAAAGAGGTTACTCGATCCCCAATTCACTTTCGGGGTGAAAGAACACTAAACCGTTACTGAAGCCCGAAACCCCCTCGACGAATAATAAGATTGTGCCACGTTGTGATAGGTAAAAATACGTCCGTATCGGTAATCGCAAAAGAGGACCCCGCCACGATCCCTGACATCAGCCGGCGTTTGTATCCAGCTTGAAGTTTTGGTATCGAAGGGGCCAAGCTTTTGGAGGTCTCGGTATTGCTTCTCAGTCAGAAGCTCAACCCCCATCTGGGCAGCCATGTCAACAGCATTATTATCCGGTTTATGCTTTTTTCTTGACTCCAGTCCCTTACGGTCGTAACACATGCTGCGCCGGCCTTTGGGACTTTCTGCCGAGCAGTCAACAAACATATATTCGTCCGATTGTTAATCATAATCCACAACATCAGGTTCGCCCTTTGTTTCTTCCATCTTGTAAAGCGTCCACAATTTTTCGGGACTTTTTTCGAGTTTGGCCTGCACTTTATCCCAGTTAA
>JBNJFP010000001.1:19329-86560 GCA_051746985.1 Bacteroidota bacterium | reverse complement strand
CCACAACATCAGGTTCGCCCTTTGTTTCTTCCATCTTGTAAAGCGTCCACAATTTTTCGGGACTTTTTTCGAGTTTGGCCTGCACTTTATCCCAGTTAATGGTCTTGTGACGTTCCAGATGTTCTTCAAAACGCTTTTTTAATGTATTGAATAGCTCTTCGCGCTGTGCCGTAGATTATTGCACCTTCTTCATTGCCATAAAATTAAACTTTCAAATGGTTGCTACCCCCAACTTATTCATTTGATTGAAGAGTAACAGTGTCGGGTCCTGCAATTTTTTGCACATGGCATCCGTCATCACGAAACTGAAAGTCTTCTCTAAATCGAAAATCATCTTTATTACCTTCAACAATGATGATCTCTTTTTGATCACTAATTTCTTCCCTCAACCCATCGTGCATTATTGAGTAAGTGCCCATAGAAGTTTCTTGGCACAGATATTCATCACAATCATATATCGTCCCGCTTTTGTTAGTTACCTGAATATCAACAGAGTCAGCAAGTTCATTATTTTGGTCAAGAACCGTTACAGAAAGCATTACAAATTCATCGGTACAAATCTTGGGTTGTTGATTTGAAGAACAGAATTGTAGTAATAAAGCAAGGCAAAAAATTGGAAATAAGTTGCGCATAAATTTCATGGTAGAATCAATAATTTTATCACGGCAAATCATTACAAATATATTTAAATAGTGCTGTTAAAGAAAAAACGAAAGCAGTAACTCCAACACAACTCAAGCAATATCCTTAGATTACCAGTATTTATATACATCACTGGGAGGTTGAATAATTTTATTTACGAAACATCTGAAAATTATAGTTTCGGAAGAGCTGAATTTTAGGGATTTTCCTCCCTTATTTTTTATTGTTACAAACAACTAATGAAAAACTCCCTTACCCAAAAAACGCAGTTACTCCCGTTTAAAGGCATATTCTCCTTGTCGGACATTGGTGCAGTTTCTGCGGAGTTTCTCGCTCAGCTTAGCCCTGCAGAAAAAGAGGAGCTTGCCGAATGCAGCAATCACAGACGTCAGCGTGAGTTTGTCAGCTCACGAATTGACCTCAAGAAAATGGCTGAAGAGATTGGGGCAGAACAAGGATTTGAAATTCTAAAAGATGAACGTGGTCAGCCTTATGGAAAGACGCCAACCCAATCATTTTATGTTAGCATTGCCCACACTGATGAATGCGTTTTTTGTGGATTAACCGAAGCCGATCCCATTGGAGTGGATCTGGAACCCATCGACCGAAAAGTTCCCGCCAGGCTCGAGCAGCGCATCACTCATCCCCAGGAAAAAAAGCTGATTGACAACGTGTCGGCTTTACGCCTGTGGACGATCAAAGAGGCTTATATTAAGTTACGTGGGCAGGGGCTTCGGCTCAATATGAACGAGGTGCAAATACAGCAGGAAAGCGACCAATTTTTTACATCATTAAATAATGACAAAAGGGCTAAAATTTGTAGTTTCAGATTGAAAAATAAGTGGTTAGCGATAGCCTATTATCAGAAATAAAAGTGCAGAACTATTTTTATGAACATTACTTCCTTTTCACGCGAACAGATTCAGCAAGGCATTGACAAGGCCCGTAAGCAAAATGGAGAACCCAATGATTATATCAGGGTATTGTTTTCGCCGGAGCGAATTAACGAAGACAATTTCGAACGTGCCTGTGATATTTACAGCAGGGTTGATATGTCGAACTACGATACGGTTGTGGTTGTAGAATCGCACGACAAGAAACTCGACAAAAAGTTACCCATGGCCTCCAATGATTCTTTTGTGACCTCCCTTGGAGAGGTGCCGGTGGATGATTATATGCGTAATGAGTTTTGTGATGAGGATGACGATTTCTTTATCCATGATGAGGCTTTTGACAAGGATATCAGTTTGTTTCAACAGCTGATGTTTTTACAGACCTTGTCGGATGATTTTAAGGCCCTAAGTGTTCAAATTGCTGATCCCGATCCCGCCATTGTCAAGGAAATTGGGTATGTGCTCGAAGAAGTGTTGGCTTCGCGCAGTGCCTTGCTGATCTTTTGCTGCGAGCTGGATAATGCCTGTAAAAAGGAATTTGAAAAGGTCGTACAAATGGTGGAAAGCAAAAACGAGTCGGGATTGATGAACTACCTAAATAGTGGGGAATCAAAAATTAAAGGTACGACCGCTTTTATAGCCGGCGTTATCGTGGCTAATAAATGGGGGCTTGATCTGCATTTTCTGCGTGGCAAGTACAGCAATTATAGGGGCAGTCTGTTAACCGGCTATGCTGATCGTCAGACGGTAGTCTTTTCATAAACCGATATGTCAGCTCCCGATATTACAATCATTGGTACGGGTGGATTGGGCCAATTGTTAACGCGAGCCCTTTCAAAGACGTCCTTTCGAATTAAAAGCGTATATAATCGCACCGGGGATAAGGCTGAAAACCTGGCTACTCATCTCGGCATCCCTAAATCGGGAACTTTTCCTAAAGATATCAACGAACTTGGTGATCTTGTTTTTATTACCGTTTCTGACCAGGCCATCAAAGAAGTAGCCGAACGTTTGCAAACACTCGGCGATGATTTCGGCAATCGTATTATAGCTCATTGCTCCGGAAATGAATCTGCCGACCTGTTGGAATTACTGCAACTGAAGGGGGCACTCACGGCTTCCTTTCATCCGCTGCAAACCTTTACCGAGCAATCAAGTCCTTCTGATTTTAAAGGAATCTATTTTAGCTTGCAGGGGGATAATGAGGCATTTCCAACACTTCGGAACGTAGCTCGTGAATTGGGGGCACAGTCCATAGAACTTACGGATGGACAGAAATCCCAATTACATGCTGCGGCAGTATTCGCCTCAAATTATTTGGTAACGCTTTTGGATGCCGCTTTTGATATTTCTTCATCAGAAGGACTGCCGAGGGAGGTTGCCAGGAAAACCCTAATGCCGCTTGTTAGAACAACGTTGCAAAACATTGAACGGCAAGAGGTTGGAGATGCGTTAAGCGGACCCATTAAACGGGGAGACATGCAAACGGTAGAACAACACTTGCAGTTGTTGAAGGGGCATGATGACCTACACCAGCTGTATCGAATGATGGGAAAAAAAACGGTCGAGCTGGCAAGGAGATCCCAAAAAATAGACGACGCCACAGCCCGGAAAATACTTGATCTTTTGGAGTGAGTGATGATGAAAGATTATTACCAGCGCGTTTATGAGGTTGTGAGGCAAATTCCCGCGGGCAGTGTGACAACTTATGGAGCAATTGCGCGCTACCTGGGAATCGCTTCCGGAGCGCGCATGGTGGGTTATGCACTTAATAAAGCCGTTGAAATGAAGATTCCCGCCCATCGGGTGGTGAATAGAAAGGGTGAGTTGACTGGCAGGAGTCATTTTCCTGATGATACGATGCGGGAGCGGCTACAGCAGGAGGGACTTGACTTTGTCGATGATTATCAGATAGATATTGAGAGGCATTTATGGGATCCCAGCGAGGAGTTGAAATAGGTGTGGCAAATAGATTCTAATTGTCGCAATATTTGCTTATTTTTGGAGGCTTATCGGTACATCTTTTCTAATTTATGAACAATACTGAGGAATGCCCACTTGGACCTTACATACAGAATTTAAGTTTGACGCCGCTCATTTGATTGAGGGGTACGATGGTAAATGCGGACGTATGCATGGACATAGTTACAAAGTGCATATTTCTGCGAAATCGCATACGCTCAATCCATCTAAGTATCTCGATACTGATGATATGGTATGTGATTTCAAAGAGTTGAAGTGGGCGGCTAAAGGATCGGAAAAGGGGGGATTGGATCATTCGGTGCTCAATGAGGAGCTGCCGGTAAATCCTACCGCTGAGCGTATAGCAGAATTTATTTATAAGGAAACTCAGCAGCGTATTCCCGATAATATCGATTTGCATGTTACCGTTTGGGAAACAGATACGTGCTGGGTTGAATATACAGAAGACAATGTTTAAGGAGTTTAATCAGGATAAATTGGAGGAACTCATCGATCAGGATGAGATGCAGTCGGTGAAGTACCCGATCGTTGAGGATTTTTATACCATCCAGGGCGAAGGGGCACACAGCGGACGTCCGGCGTATTTTATTCGTACGGCTGGATGTGACGTTAATTGCTGGTGGTGCGATGTGAAAGAGAGCTGGGATGAGGAGGAGTATCCGCCTAAAACGGTTGCAGAAATTGTGCAGGGGGCAAAAGACAGCGGCGCTGAGTTTGCCGTTGTCACGGGGGGAGAACCGCTGCTGCATGATTTGGATCCACTAACCTTTCAACTGAAGCAAGCCGGGCTGCAGGTTCATATCGAGACAAGTGGATCGTCGCCCATTTCTGGTTTTTTGGATTGGATCACCTTGTCCCCAAAGCGTTTTAAAGAACCAACGGATGAGATCTTTCCATACGTTGATGAGTTAAAGGTGGTGGTATTGACAAATAAGGATTTAGAATGGGCCGAAGTGAATGCGGCTAAATGTCCCGATAGCACGCAATTGCTACTACAGCCGGAATGGGAAAAAGAGGGAGCCGTAGAATTGATTATCGATTATGTGAAAGCCAATCCGCAGTGGGGTATCAGCTTGCAGACGCATAAGTTTATGGGTGTACGATAGTGGGGGATCAGCCAGCTCATTCGGTAATTATTACCGGGGCCAGTCGTGGTATCGGTCGCCGTATAGCACAGGCTTTTGCCCGTGAAACCGAATACGCCCTTTTTCTTGTTGCCCGTACAAAATCTGATCTTAAGGATACGCAAACGCTGTGCAAGAATCTTGGGGATAATGCGGTTGCCATTGCTGCCTGTGATGCCTCTGATCCCAAAGTGGTGCATAAGCTTGCCTTGCCCAAGGGATTTCCCAAGCCTGAGATTATCATCAATAATGCGGGTTCTTTTTTGTTAAAGAAACTGCAAAAGACCACCCACGAAGAGTTTGCTCAGCAAATAAAGGCGAATTTGTATTCGGCTGTTAATATTACCCAACGTTTTTTGGATGACCTAAAGACAAAGCCTCACGCTCATATTATCAATATATGTTCTGTTGGGGCCGTTGAGGGACTTAAAGACAGCGGGGCGTATTCTGCTTCCAAACATGCTCTTTTGGGCTATACGCGATCCCTTCGTCAAGAGCTGTTAGATACCGAGGTTGGTATAACGGCAATTAACCTTGGCCAAACGCAATCTACATCCTGGGAGGGTTCGTTAATTGACCGTGACTTGCTTATCGACCCTGATGATGTGGCAAAAATTATCCTAAATCTGACCGACTTATCTCCGCGAACAGTTGTTGAAGAAATACTGGTCAAACCTCAACACGGCCGGGTGCCGCCGATGTAGCACAAGTTTAAAAAAAAGAAAACCCTGAAGATTTCTTAAATCCTCAGGGTTTGAAAGAAATGCATATGTCTATTTAATTAAGGCTCATCTCTACGTGCAACTCCACTGTCATTAGCCGCTTCTTTTACGGCCTTTGAAACGTTACGAACCACATCAGTATTAAAGACACTTGGCACAATATATTCTTCGCTAAGTCCTTCCTCGTCAATACATTCGGCGATGGCGTGTGCTGCAGCTAACTTCATTTCTTCGTTGATGTCAGTAGCACGGGCATCAAGTGCGCCACGGAAAAGTCCGGGGAAGGCCAGTACGTTATTTATCTGGTTGGGATAATCACTTCGTCCCGTTGCAATAATGCGGGCAATACCTTGAATTTCTTCGGGCATGATCTCGGGAAC
Organism: Bacteroidota bacterium; assembly: GCA_051746985.1. Taxonomy (GTDB): domain Bacteria; phylum Bacteroidota; class Rhodothermia; order Balneolales; family Balneolaceae; genus Fodinibius. The sequence goes on along the minus strand of JBNJFP010000001.1, from coordinate 80,816 downwards.
AGGATTCGCCAGTGCGAATACAATGGCGTCATCAGCCATATTTTCAACCGCTTCGAGGGGAACGGTTCCGGGGCCGCTAACCCCGATAAGCAGATCGGCCTCTTTTGTTGCATCTAAAAGCGTGCCCGATAAGTTGTTGGGATTGGTATGTTCGGCCACCCACTGCTTGCTGGAGTTCAGATCCTCCATGCGATCCTCGTTGATAATGCCCTGTCGATCACAGCAAAGAATTTCTCCCGCGCCGGCCTCATTAAGGATTTTGGTAATGGCTACACCGGCGGCACCTACCCCAACGATAACCACCCGCAAGTCGGATAACTTTTTACCCGTAACTTTGAGGGCATTAAAGGTAGCAGCCAAGGTTACTACCGCCGTACCGTGCTGATCATCATGAAAAACGGGAATATCGAGCTCCTGCTTGAGTTTTTCTTCGATCTCAAAGCAGCGAGGGGCTCCAATATCCTCAAGGTTTATCCCTCCAAATCCGGGCGCCATCCATTTTACGGCGTTGACAATTTCGTCAACTTCTTGGGTGTCAAGGCAAATAGGATACCCATCGACATCGGCAAACTCTTTAAACAGCATTGCTTTCCCTTCCATAACGGGCATCGCGGCTTCGGGACCAATATTGCCCAATCCCAATACCGCAGAACCATCACTGACGACAGCCACTGAATTTTCTTTGATAGTCAGAGAATGTACCTTCTCTTTATCATCAGCAATGGCCTCACAAACGCGTCCAACACCCGGCGTATAAGCCATAGAAAGAGAATCGCGGGTGTTAACAGGTACTTTGTTTTTAATGCGAATTTTGCCACCCAAATGAAGTAGAAACACGCGGTCAGATACATTTCTGACTTTCACACCATCGATAGCTTTGATGGCTTTAACGATTGACTTGGAATGCTCTTCATCACGGGCGCTGACCGTCAGATCCCGAACTTTATAATTACCTTCCACTTTGACGACATCCACCGCACCGGGATCAGCTTTCTTTTCTGCAATTTCACTTAGAATCTTGGCCAGCATTCCGGGTTTGTTCTCAATATACAAACGCATCGTAAAACTATAGCTGACACTTGGTTGTACTTCACTCATGGGGTATTACTTTTCCGATTTTTATAAAAATTTAAGGTCATAAAATTTGAAACAGCAAAGTTACAATCCTTATAACTGTGCAACAAATTCAATTCCTTTAGTTTTTTGAGTTTCCTTTCTGTTTTCAATGATCTAATTCAAGCTATTGGTGATATTGTTCGAAGGCAACAACATCCTAAAGAGAATTAGCACAAGTTTACAACTTTTTTCCTTTCATGGCTTTCATATAATAGTGATAATGATATATTCACATTGGTTTCAAATTTACACTTAATTACTTGTTTATGAAGAAAACATCGTGTATAACGGTTATATGTTTTGCTTTTCTGATGGTGTTCTCCCTGCAGGGATGGTCACAGTCGTCGCCGGCTCAGGCCTTTGAAAATGTGACGATTCATACTGCAGATGGAAATACTATTGAAGGCGGGACTATTGTTTGGAGAAATGGAATTATAACGGATGTCGGTCCAAAGGTGGCTATCCCTTTTGACGCATACGTTCGCGACGGAGGAGACAGTCTGCATGTGTATCCAGGGTTTATTGACGGGTTGGCACACTGGGGTAGTCCCGATGTTGATAATAATGTTGGAACGCCCGATGAGCCCGGGAACCCCGATTATGAACGGGCCGGCATTCAGCCTGATCGTGAACCTTCTTCGGTAGTGCAGTATGATAGTCCGGAGTTGGCTGAAGCCGCTAAACATGGTTTTACAACGGCTGCTTTGGGGTTAAAGGGGCAAATGTTACCCGGACAAGTTGATCTGTTTTTTGTTAATGGCGAAAATACTAAAAATCAGTTGTTGGAAGGTGGCGTTGGGGTGCTGGCACAGTTTGAATCGGCACAGGGGCAAGCTTATCCCTCGACCACTATGGGCGTGATGAGTCAATTCCGACAGCTATTTAATAACGCAGAAGCGCTTCATCAACAGGAGCAGTATTTTGCTTCGACATCTTCAAACTATTCTGCTCCTAAAAAAGACGAAGTGCTCGAAGCCTTGTATCCCCTTATGGATAATCAACAGCCCTTTTATTTTGTTGCTGACTCTGAAGAAAATATTGAACGGGTATTTTGGTTGCAGGATGAGTTTGGTTTTGATGTCGCTATTGTCTCAGGCAAAGAAGCCCACAAGCAGGCCGATGAGCTTAATGAACGCAATATTCCAGTGCTTGCAAGTATCGACCTGCCCGAAGAACCCGAATGGCGATCTAAGGATGACGATGAAAGTGAATCCGATGTTTCTGAAGAAATGCGAATATTTAGAGACAAACAGCAAGCTGCATATGAAGCGGATATCAAGAATATATCCGAACTCATAAATAGTGGAGTTACGGTTGGATATGCCTCCAACGGATTGGAGCTCAAAGAGCTTAAAAAAAATTTAAAGACCTTAAATAAGGAGGGCGGATTGAATTCGGAACAAATCGTTGAACTATTAACGCAATCCACTGCCAACATTTTAGGGTATGGACAAAAGCTCGGGAATGTTGAAAGCGGACGTATTGCCACTTTTTCCGTATTCTCGGAACCTGTTTTAGATGAGGATACAGAAGCCGTCTATTCGGTTATAAATGGCGATATTAAAGAATTTGAACCCGAATCTTCCAACGAATAAATATTATGAAGAAGATAGTTTTAGTATTGATTGGTATTTGTTTAAGCATCAGTGGTTATGCCCAGGATAAGGGTTCGGTTCTGATTAAAAACGGAACGGTAATCACAATTACTGATGGTGATAAAGCCGAAACGGATGTGTTAATTGAGGATGGTGTAATAACCGAAATTGGTAAAGATCTCTCAGCCCCACGTGGTGTTGAAACGGTGGATGCCTCTGGCAAATTTGTAATGCCGGGCATTATCGACGCCCATTCGCATATTGCAGGTGTCGATATTAACGAGTGGACCAATCCGGTTACCGCCGAGGTTTCAATGGAAGAGTCGGTCAATCCCAATGACATCAATATTTATTGGGCGCTGGCAGGCGGCGTTACTTCCATTCACCTGATGCACGGCTCAGCCAACGTAATTGGGGGCCAGAATGAAACCCTGAAGCTTCGCTACGGCACGGATATGGACGGGATGCGTTTTGAGGATGCTCCCCGAACCATCAAGTTTGCCCTCGGCGAAAATCCAACGCGCGTGCATGGACAAGGCTTTGATGTGCAGCCCCGAACACGTATGGGCGTAGAGCAGGTAATTCGCGATCATTTTGATTCTGCTATTGATTATAAGCGAAATCGACAGGAGTACTTCGATGCCAAAGCGGCGTACGAAAATGGTAATCGCGAAGATCCGCCACTGCCCGTAGCGAAGGATGAACGCCTGGAAGTGCTGGTGGATATCCTCGAAGGGGATGTGTTGGTGCATACTCATTCATACCGCGCTGATGAAATTACAATGCTGATGCGTGTATTTAATGACTATGAGATTGAAGATTATACCTTTCAGCATGCTAACGAAGCATTTAAAGTTGCTCCTGAGCTAAAGAAAAATGGGGCACATACCTCCGTTTTTGCCGATTGGTGGGCCTATAAGTTTGAGGTCTATTACTCAACTTCTTATAACGCTTCCATCCTCAACGAAAATGGGGTAAAGAACAGCATCAATTCCGATAGCGGAGAGCTGATTCGTCACCTCAATCACGAGGCGGCAAAAGCGGTTCACTACGGCAACACCTCCAAGCAGGATGCCCTTAAGATGATCACCATTAATCCCGCTGCGCAACTGGGTATCGACGACAAGGTGGGCAGCATTGAAGTTGGTAAGCAAGGAGATGTGGCCGTTTGGGATGAGCATCCGCTGAGCATCTACAGCAAGACCCTTATGACCTATGTAGATGGTGAAAAATACTTTGATCGCGATGAAGATGCCGACGATATGCGTCAGAAAGTAGATGCAGAAGCAGATTTTGAGTCCGCATCTAACCGATGGTACGATCAAAATGGGCGCGAGGAAGAATCGTGTCTGCAAGGTGCCGAAATTCGCTTCAACCGAGAAGGAATGAAACTCCAAAGCAATTAATGGCAATGATGTTAGACAAAAAATATATTATGAAGTATTTACAATCATTTTTAGCCACTTGTCTCATGGTTTTTGTTTTGGGGATGAGTGCAGAGGCACAGATTACCGAAAAAGCTGAATACGGCAAGTTTGCTATTACCAACGCCACGGTGCATACGGTGACAAACGGAACTATTGAAAATGGTACGGTCCTGATCAATGGTGAAAAAATCGCTGCCGTGGGCACCGATGTTGATATCCCTGGTGAATACAAGAAGCTTGATGCCGATGGAAAGGAAGTGTATCCCGGATTTTTTGACTCGGGAACCCAGTTGGGGCTTCAAGAGATTGGAGCAGTAGCTGTTACTAACGATCAGGCAGAACTGGGAGATTACAATCCACACGTACGGGCGTTTACCGCCATAAATCCCAGCAGTGTAAGTATCCCGGTAACCCGCGTCAATGGCATAACGCATGTGATTTCAATGCCGGTATCTGGACAATTATCGGGCAAAGCCACACTCATTGATCTGTACGGTTATTCGCCGGATTCCATGGCTGTAACCCCCGATGCCGGACTACACTTGAACTGGCCTGCTTCACAAAAGTCCGGTCCGTGGGATGATCGCTCTGAAGAGGAAGTCAAAAAGGAGTATGAAAAGGAGCTCAAAAAGCTGAACGATTTTATCAGCGAGGCTGAATTCTATGATGAGATGATGACGGCTTTTGAAGAGAATCCCGATAACAAAGATCAGCCTGATAAAGATAAGAAGATGCAGGCGATGCGGGATGTACTTTCCGGACAAGTGCCAATCATTATATCCGTAGATGCCAAAAACGATATTTTGGATGTGATTGAGTGGACCGAAGAGCATCCTGATATGGAGTTCATACTGGCTGGCGTGCAGGATGGCTGGCGGGTAGCTGATGAGATTGCAGATGCTGGGTTACCTGCTTTGGTTTCAACACTTTACACTCCAAACCGTGAATACGATAACTATCAGCGACCGTATCAAAATCCCGCCAAGCTACACGAAGCAGGGGTGAAAGTGGCTATTGCTTCGGGGGATGTAGAAAATGTGCGAAACGCTCCGTACCACGCTGGCTTTGCCGCCAATTACGGATTGGGTAAAGAAGAAGCCCTCAAGGCGATAACGATAAACGCCGCCGAAATTTTCGGGGTCGATAATAAATTGGGCAGCATTGAAGAGGGAAAGCAGGCGAACCTGTTTATCGCTGATGGCGATCCATTTGAGCCGATGAATCACATTACTGATGTGTTTATCCGCGGCTATAATATCCCGATGAGCAGTCGTCACATTCAGCTAAATGAGGAGTATCTCAACCGTGGCGCTGCCAATAGTAATTAACAGACGGTAATACATTTTTTTGAAGGTGTGGCATGAAAAGTGTCACACCTTTTTTATTTTGGGGAATCATTTTAATGACTATGTAAAAGCTCAAAACCTATGTTTTCCAAACCCTATAAGGCCGCCGTCATTCAGATGAATAGTCAGACCGAACTGAAGGCGAACATGGATTCGGCCTATCGTTATATGCAGAAAGCTGCCTCCAGGGGTGCAAAGGTTGTGGGGTTACCGGAGAATTTTGCTTTTTTGGGTGGTTTGTCGATGCGTATGAAAAACGCAGATCGCATCGCCAGGGAAGTGTCGGCCTTTATTGCTGAAACTTCTAAAGAGTTTGGGATATACATTATGGGTGGCAGCTATCCGGTTCCGACCGGAAATGGTAAAGTGTATAACAGGTCCACTTTTTATAATCCTGAGGGAGAGAAAATCGCCGAGTATGATAAAATTCACCTCTTTGATGTGGATCTCCAAGAGGGCGAATCGTACCGCGAGTCGGATTATGTGGAGGCCGGCAAAGCCACACCTGTCGTATTACGTGATAATCGAATAGGTAACTGGGGTCTGACCGTTTGTTATGATTTGCGATTTCCTGAACTCTATCGAGAGCTCGTGAACGAGGGAGCACAAATTTTATCGGTACCATCGGCTTTTACCTATACCACGGGACAAGATCACTGGCGGACGTTATTGAGAGGCCGCGCTATTGAAAATACGTGCTACGTTTTTGCTCCTGCACAGACTGGTCTGCATGGCAAAAATCGCAAAACATGGGGACATGCTATGATTATAGATCCGTGGGGCACCGTTATTGCTGATGCAGGTCAAGAACCGGGGGTGGCAATGGCAGAGATCAATCCCGAAAAAATAAAACAGGTGCGCAGCCAGATTCCATCGCTGGACCATCGAAGGGTTTGATCATTTTATCTGTTTTTGGAGTATTTAAAAATAATGTTGTCCAGTGTGAGCAATAATCCGGACAGACTTAGTAAAATGACGACGCTGAGCAGGGGTTCCCAGATTACAAATCCCCCTATAACACCCAGCACCGCTCCCAGGTATTGGATATAACGCAATTGCTCGTTGGTAGCCGAGCGAATAATATTAGAGATATGTTGCTCGTCGTAACTGCGAAGATTGTCCTCCACCAAGGCATGAACATCCAGCTGATTTATCAGTTTGTACAGTAGGGTAGTGACGACATTCTCAATGGTTTCGCTATTCTCATCAATTTTTTGGGGAAGCTCATCAAGGAGATCGTCCAGCTTATCGAGTCCACTTTCGACTGATGTGGGAATCTGAACAAGGGCCTCTTCGATAATGTGCTGCATTTCTCGTCCCTTGATAAAGGTGTAGGTTTTGAGCGCGATTTTCTCGAACGATTTATTATGTAGTGCTTCCTCAATTTGTGTGAGGATGCGTTTTGCCAACGCCGCCCTGATTTCTGGATCGGCAATCATTTCATCCAGATAAGCTACTACCCATTGTTTTAAATCGCTTCGAAACTCAGGATCATCAATAATATTTTTAATGTACCGGGTTGATAGTTCACGGTAGCGGGAAATGATATCAGATTCGGTTATTTTCTTTTTGATGATTTCAGGATTAATCAGATCCTCAGAGACCGCTTGTGCCAGCCGGTATGCAATGCGATTTTTTTGGGCGGGAATAAGTCCATGCCCTAAAATAGGTCGCTTTTCAGCTGGTTTAAAAAGCATGGTTATGGCCAGCCAGTTCGTAAAAAAGCCAATGAGACCGCTGACGCTCAATATTTTCAGCAACCCTTCAAATTGCAGATTATAATCCCAAATGGTGGTAGATAATCCATCAAAATCCCAAAAAAAAGAAGCTGTAAACAGCAGTAGCAACAAATAGGGTACCGCGGAAAGTATAGAAATGAGGGTGTTGCTATATGTTGTCTTACGTTCTGGTTGTTTTTTGGAGACAGGAGGCCTGGCCATATCCGAAATACGGGTATGGCATTTTATGATATACCATAGGTGACGGGCGTGCTCTTTTGTTGTACGTTTGGCCGTTTCTAAAACTGAATCGGAATTATTGGCGGGTAAGTGCTCGTTATCCATAGGTTCTTAAATTAATTGATCCACCAGTAAAAGGGTACGAAAAAAATTACGGGTAGTTCAGCCAAATAATGCAAGGCAATTACCCCGCCGATTCAGGGGCCTGCTTAAGATAGGTGTTTTCTTTGGCCGTCATTTGCGCTTTCTGATTGTGGGATTGATCGTCGTATCCCACCAAATGTAGGAGGCCGTGAATAAAGATACGCAGAAACTCTCTTTTGGGGGATTCGTTAAACTCATCGGCCTGTTCGATAATGCGTGGCGCACAACAAAAAAGTGTGCCTTCAATATCGTTCGGGGTGTCCGGTTCATCATACCGAAAAGTGATAATATCGGTTACGTAGTCACGATCGAGGTGCTCCTTGTTGATGCGAACGATCTCATTTTCATCCACATAGACTACCTCAACAAAGGAAAAGCTGCAGCCTTCATTTTTTGCTATCATTTGGGCTACATTGCGGCAATAGGATTCACTGAATGGTATTGAAAGCTCAGTCTGATTGAAAAGCTGAATATTGGGTTGTAAGTCGGCCATAGGGCTTACTCTTCATCAAACGAAAAGTCGTCAAGATCGACCGATTCAGTAAGAGAAAGGGCAATGGCACTCATCATCAAGTCTTCGGGAAGCTGCGTAAAATCGCTGTTTAATATGGCCTCACCAACATTGGCATAAAGACTGCAGCCGGCACCCTTTTCCACAATTAGTCCAGAGGTACGTTCGGCTTCGCGACCAAAAAAGGTAACCTGCTGAAGCATGTCACTGGCAATAAAGGCGGTGCAATTGTGCAGTTGTAGAAAGGTATTTTGAGCGTAAACCGAAACCATATTCAGCTCCTTATTTTTAACCTCCATCCCCAAGTGGATCTCCAAGGCCAGTTTACGGTTTTCTTCTTCATTTACGACTTCAAGACGATAGACGTCGTTGCCAAGAGGTTTTGCCTTCGTACCCAATACCTTGGCGATAGCATCGATATTTTCTTTGGTAAACTGATGAACCATTAATCCGGAACCTTAACAATCTTAATTTTGATTCTGTGAAATATACCATTCACAGTATTAAATAAGAAATTTAGGTTTGATCTCGATATTTATGGATAATGATGAGTTATAGTTGAAATTGATCAACCTCTTTTTTGTTTTCTTCTTTGGATTCGGGAACCGAAATACGGGAACCGGTAACGTCATTGACGCGATCATGAAGCTCGAGGGCTTGGTCATCATCTCCATTCATGAAGTAGATGCGCTGAACAATGGTTAGATGGCTTACTGCCATTGAGATATCCTGTGCAATTTGCTGACGTTCAGATCCAATGCCTTCTATCTGCTGCTGCAATTGTTGTTGCTTATCTCTATTAGCACTGTTCTTGGCTTCTTCAGCTTCTTGATTTAAGCGCGAAATTCGGGCTTCCAGCTCATCATACTCATCAATACTGCGCTGCAGGTTTTTCATTATCTGTCCTTCAGCCTTTTGTGCTAATGCAGCACCATTGTCGGTACTACCCACATCGGCGTAGCTATAGGCATACAGTATTATTGAGTTCAGGTTATTATCGTTAATTTTGAAAGGGAGTTTTTCTTCGCCCCATTCAAGCCAATAGCTGGCGCTGTCGGGTTCACCCATACGCTTATATTCATTGGCCAATTCGGTAATGCTAAAGCGGTAATTGCCGAGCATGCGACGAATATTTTCGTCGAAATACACGTTGGGGTTGTTCCATTCTCTAAATTGGAAGTTCTTTAAACGTTTGGCATGAATTTCAGGATCCATCCAGCCATAGCCTTGGGCATCTCTTTTTTGAGGCACCACTCTGAAGGCTTTCCCCTCAAAACGGAAATAGGGCTGTAGGTTCATTTGGCTCTGATTAGAGACTGTATTTGCAAAATATACCGGGCGTACCCAATTATTTGAGCGTATGATATCCAAAATCACCTCGTCCTGCACCTGAGTATAATTACGCTGATTGCCTTGCTGATCCTGACCGGCTGAACGTCCTTCGTAATACCAGGCCACTTCATTATCCAGTGAATCAATTGGGATTTGGAATCCAATTTCATTCAAATCAAATTCTATGTTTTTATCGGAATCAACTCCCATCGCTTGCATGTAATTATCCATGTTCGAAAACGCATCGCTAAGCATCTCTTTATCTACGGGAATGCGCAGTGTATCTGGATTATGCATCGAAAGTCCGCTGGTCAATTCCTGCACTTCATCATCGTCGAGCGATATAGGCAGAGGAGCAGATTCGTGGGACCACTGATCACGCAGTTGCTTGATGTACCATTCGGTATTTAACAAGCTGAGGCAGACAATTCGTACATCAGTCCGTATTCCCTCAACCTCTTGCAGATACCAGAGGGGGAAGGTGTCATTGTCTCCATTGGTAAATAAGATGGCATTTGGTGCCGCTGAGTTAAGCAGGTTGTAGGCGTAATCGGGTGCTACATAGCGGTCGCCACGATCGTGATCGTGAAAGTTCTCCATGCCCATCCAAACGGGACTGGCAAAAAGGAGTGCGCCAATAAGTCCATAAGCGGCAATTTTGTTGGAGTTCAGGTAATCTTTAACCAGCTCGACCAACCCAACACCTCCCATGCCGATCCAGATGGCAAAGGCAAAAAACGATCCCACGTAGGCATAGTCCCGCTCGCGTGGCTGCATAGGCGTTTGATTGAGATAAAAGATGATGGCAAGTCCTGTAAATACAAACAAAGCCAACACCGAAAGGGCCCGTTTCCAATCGTTTTGGAAATGGTATAGGAAGCCAAATAATCCCAATAAAAATGGAATATAAAAGTAGCTATTGTGGGCAGGATTGTCTTCATGTTCGGTTTCAGTGAACCCGGATTGCCATCCCGCGTCTTGAATATCAGCATCGCGACCAATAAAATTCCAGGCAAAATAGCGCCAGTACATGTGATTGACTTGGTAACTCAAAAAGTAATCAAGATCACTGCTGTATTGAGAGTATTGCTGAATATGTTGTGGATTGGTAGAGTATCTGCGCGGAAAGAACGTTTCGCTATCTCGATCGATATTTCCAATACTGTTATCGTAGGTGTTGCCAGTTAGCAGGGGCGTTTGCCCATACTGTTCGCGTTCCAAGTATTTTATAAAGGCTTCAACGGTTTCAGGATCGTTTTCGTCGATGGGCGGGTCGGCGATAGAACGAATAAAAATAAGGGAATAGGAGGAGTAGCCGATCATGATCATGGCATAACATAAGATCACAATATTGGCCAGACGATATCCTTTCTGATGGGTATAGTACAGCCCCCAGCTAAAAACAAGGCCTACAAAAATAATGAAACCGATGGGACCAATAAGACCATAACTGGCATTTATAATCCATTCCATGAGGCTCGGGAACCCTTGAATAGTACCCGGATAAATCAGCAAAAATGCTGCGGTTGATACTCCCATTAGGGCACCAAAAGAACCATAGCTGAACTCATACTTTTTAAAGTAGATGATAAGGGCCACGAAAAAGAGTGCGAGCAGATTCAGTAGGTGAATTCCCAGTGCAATACCAAAAAGGTAAGCAATGAGTATTAGCCAACGCTCATTGTAAGGTTCTTCATGATTTTCTGCCCAAACCAGTGCCAGCCAAACTACCAAGGCTGTAAAGAGCATCGAAACGGCATAAACTTCCGCTTCTACAGCGCTAAACCAAAACGTATCAGTAACAGCAAAAGTAAGGGCACCCAGCACAGCACCACCATACATTCCAATTTGATCGATAGTGGGCATTTGGTCGGTCAAACCTTTCCATTCGCGCACCAGCTTAACGATAATCAGATATAGCAGCATCACCGTAAGCGCCGAGCTGAGTACGCTGATAAAGTTTATGCTGGCCGCTACATAAGCGGTAGGCATAAACATCGAGAATATGCGTCCCAGTAAAGAATAAAATGGGGCCCCGGGAGGGTGGTTAACCTGTAGGCCGTGACCAACGGCAATGAATTCTCCGGCATCCCAAAAACTGGCCGTTGGAGCCATCGTTATAAAATATAAAATCAAGGAAGCAAGAAAGGTGAATAGGGCTAACGTACGGTTGGTAGTCTTATGATTCGAAAACATTCGCGCCTAAAACTTTAAGTGCTGTTTAAATGGATTTATGTAGCAGGCAATAATAGTCATAGGTGTGGTGGATTCAAAATGATTTTACCCCTTTGATTACCTGCATGCAATGTTCTTTAACGGAAATTGAAAGCTGATATTTTTTAAAAAAAGTAATGACGGAAAGCATTGGTTGCCACTTCCAAAAAAAATCGTTAAAAATAGAGCGCACACGACATTAAGTAATACAACAATATTTAAAACAATTTTATGAGTAACAGAAAAGGCGGTGGGGATCTCTTTTCATCAAAATTGGGATTGATTTTAAGTGTTTTAGGAATTGCTGTGGGAACAGGAAACATTTGGCGCTTTCCGCGTATTGCCGCACAAAATGGTGGCGCTGAGGGTGCAGGAGCCTTCCTTATTGCATGGGTTAGCTGCCTGTTTTTGTTTTCTATTCCACTTATTATCGCCGAATATGGCATTGGCCGACATGGTCGAAAAGGAGTAATCGGCTCGTTTATTAAACTCGTGGGCAAAGAATACGCATGGATGGGAGCATTTATTGGCTTTGTTGCTACTGCTATTATGTTCTATTACAGCGTTGTGGCGGGATGGTCGATGTACTACCTGATTGATTCTATAACCTCTGTATTACCGTCTGATAAGGAAGAAGCGGATGCCATTTGGTATGGATTTCAGGGTACGATCTGGCCCCCGGTTTTTCACGCCCTGATGATAGGTGTGGGCGGGTTGATTGTTATTAAAGGAATTGTATCTATTGAACGTATTAATAAAATCCTGATCCCCTCTTTGCTGGTGGTGATTGTAATTGCGATGGTTCGATCCTTGATGCTTCCTGATAGCTTTCAAGGGGTTGAATATCTATTTACCCCCGATTGGTCAATGCTTACCGAACCCACACTATGGATCGAAGCGTTAACACAGAATGCATGGGATACCGGCGCTGCCTGGGGACTTATTCTTACCTATGGTGCTTACATGCGTACTAAGGATGATATTACAATCAGTGCATTCCAAACGGGTATTGGTAATAACATTGTTTCGCTCTTGGCAGGTATAACCATTTTTGCGACTGTTTTTGGAACCCTTGGTAGCACGATGGGCAACGGAGAAATTCTAAATATCATGCAAGATTCTGGTCCGGCAGGTACCGGACTCACTTTTATTTGGATGCCTCAGCTCTTCAATGAAATGGCTGGAGGTCGTTTTCTGGCAATAATATTTTTTCTGGGGCTCACATTTGCGGCATTTAGTTCACTGATATCAATGATAGAGTTGGCCAGCCGGGTACTTATAGATATGAATATATCTCGATACCGAGCTACAATAGGGGTTTGCGTTACCGGCTTTTTATTTGGATTACCTTCGGCTCTTTCAACGGATGTTCTTGTAAATCAGGATACGGTCTGGGGCATAGGACTGCTGGTATCGGGCGCGTTTATGGCTTTTGCCGTCATAAAATTTGATCCGACCCGCTTTCGATCTTCTCTTATAAATGTAAGTGAACGAAAATATACGCTTGGCAACTGGTGGGATTTTATCATCAAATATGTAGTGCCTATTGAGGTTATTTCACTGTTGATTTGGTGGATGTATCAAAGTGCTTCAGTGGAGGCATGGTATAATCCCATAAGTACATTTTCATTGGCAACCGTTGCTGTACAGCTACTGGTAGCAATGGGACTGTTCTACTTATACAATGATAAAATTGCCAAGAAAACAGTAGGCGGATCAGAATAGGAATTACTGGTCAGCCGCCATTTTCTGATCGATACTTTTGAGTGAATCCCGAATTTCTTTGAGCACCGCTAATGTGGGTTCCTGGGTTTCTATTCCATGAGAACTATATTTATTATCGGTAACTTCATCGCGCTGCTCAAGCACCCGACTACGAAAATCTGCGGCATCCTTAATGCCGATAAGCGTTAAATCAGCGTTACCCTGTCCACTGCCGCCGGCTGTTTCAACCTTTAAGATACTTAGCCCAAAAAATTTGAGCAGAGGACCCTCCTTAAATGTGAGATCCTGAATTTTATCCAGCGGAATGGTACGCTCTAGATGAAAGAGAACTCCTTTTTGGAAGGTAAGGACACGGGTTGTAAGATTTGCTTTAAGCCGATTGAAATACTTCTTTATAAAGGAAGGGGCAACTAAAAAGTAAACCGGCAGCAAGATTATACCCCAATTGAAATAACCGAAAGTATGGCGCCATAGGCTAATAAGTACTTTTTTATTTTGGGATTAAATTCACCGTGAAGTATAACCTCTGTTGTTTTCTTCATTATGAAAAGGCGTTAATATTGTGATGTTATTATTAGAATAATTCGAAACCGATCGATCCCCCAATCCAAAAGACATAATCACGGCCTTTGGCTTCAAAATCAAATAAGCGATAGGGTAGGTAGTCACTGCTTTCATCTAAACGAGAGACCAGCATGTTAAAGGAGGGGCCACCATGAATTTTAACTTGATTGGTCAGTTTTTTGCCAAAAAGCAGCCGATATTTAAATATGGAATTCAAATCATTGGTCCAACCACTCTCATTAACTTTGTGGTAAGAAAAATCCCTGTATAGAAAATGGGTCGAGTATTCGCGGAGGCTACCGATACTCCATCCAAGCTGCCATACATCCCGACCTAAAAATGGATTAAACCCAATGGAAGGCATATTGTAAACATCATTGGTGCCGAGCTTTATTCCTAGGTTTGTGAAACCTGTTTCGGTAGTCCAAAGATCTATGTTTTTTCTGCCATCACCATAGTAACTAAATAAGCCAATAGGAAGCCCCTCGAACGTATTTCCATAATTAATTAGCCCGGCCTGTATGCCTTGGCCATCCCCAGTAATATTTGCGAGCCCAAATTGGATGCCCTGAAAATGGTTGCTGGCATTAACAGAGCCTAAACTTATCCCCTGAAAATCTTTCGAGTAATTTAGTCCCCCGGAAGAAATAATTCCTTGCATATTGCCTCGAGCAATGTTGAAGAGTCCGCCAAAAAGTAATCCTTGCATAAAACCTGTAGAAATATTTCCACCACCAGAGAGTAATAGTCCTTGCATATCACCACCCGATGCGTTGAATACCCCCGAAAACTGCAATCCCTGTATATTCGAATTTGCCCAGTTACTAATACCAGCTATTTGAATCCCCTGAAGATGCTTGCCGCTAAAGTTTCCAAGTCCGGCAATTTGAACACCGGCAGTACTTTCACCAGAAAAATTTGCCAGCCCAGCCAATTGTACCCCCGATGCATAATACTTATGGGCATTTACCAATGATCCAAGTTCAAAACCATTTTGAAGAGCCCCGTTATATCCACCTAATAGATTGAATGAATATTTAGAGGCGTAATCCGTGGTTTTAAATCCATTTGTACCAATGCCCGGTATAATGGATACCTGCACTTTACGATATTCAAGATCATAATTTTTCCACTGTTGGTTATCTGACTGAGCTTGAGCTGTTGACACGATAGAAAAAAGAAGTGCTGAAAATGTGAAACAGTAGAAACTAATTTTGGTCATTGACATCACAAATAATCCATTCTGGTTGTTGTAAGATCAATGGGATGTACGAGAACGGATAAAAATTGTTATATAATTTTTATCCTGATCGAAGCTTAAAAGAATGTGAGACCGGAGTAAAAAATGTTTGAATCGACACCGGGGTTTATCTGCCCAAACTGTCCATTAGACAGGTGATGATATTTATAACCGACTGTAAAGGAAAGATTCCTTAAAAGCATAATTTCAATACCGCCCCCAAGCTCGAGCGTAAAGTTAAATTGGGTTCCTTGTTGATTAGGAAATCGTTTTTTAAATACCATAAAGCCTGCCGAAGACTTAAAGAATGGTTGGATGGTATTATAGCGATTCAGATTAAGTTGAAACCCTAACGGTGTGAAGCCAAACCCACTGTAGCTCTCTGCCTGGTAACCTTCAGCATTTGAAAGGGTATAGTTAGCTGATATATTTGCCTCGGTCACATATTCGACAATATGTTTAGTGTTATAAGTAAATAACTTGTGATTATATCGAATAGCATAAAGACTTAGCGTGGCCTGCGGTATTTTGCCCCAAAACCCTTTTGTGGAAGTAAATGAGTATCCTCCGACTATATTCATCTCGTGGAGATGATTTTCGCTTTTCTCAACCCAAGAAAAACGATCAGAAAAGCGGGTGTCAGAAGTTCCTTTGGTACTGTCAACAGTCTGACTTAATGCGGCTCCTGCGGAAATGATTATAAATATTATTATTAGGGTAAAATGCTTCAATGTTAACAAGGTAATACTTATGTCGTTATATATTTATGGAAAACACTTAAAAATATTCTACCAGTAGTGAAGGAGTGTTTTTAATCCAAAAAGGTATCCCAAAGCTTACTTTTATTTCTATCTTTTTACGCTCAATTATAATTAAAATTGAGTGCTCATAAAAGAAGGTTTCTGATTTACCAAACAAAGTGCAGTAAAAATTTTATTAAATATTGTAAGGTTATGCTGGTATTGAGGTCTTACTTACAAAAGAAAGGAGGGAGACCTTATGGCAAAGTCAGTATTGATAAGTAAAATTCGGACCGAAATTCGCAGAAGAAATCTAAGTTATCAGACCGAGCAAACATATATCGGTTGGATAACTCGATTTATCTATTATCACGATTTAGAACATCCCAAAAGTATGGGCGAACAAGAGGTTGTATCGTTCTTAAACCACTTGGTGATTAACCGACAAGTATCTAACTCCATTCAAAGTGAGGCGCGATCCGCGCTGCATTTTTTGTATCGATATGTGATTCAAAAACCGTTACAAAAACTTTCGGGTGTTAAGAAAGGTAAAATTTTTTATCGGTCCAGATGGCCGGACAAACAGCAGCGAATAACAACTTCGTAAATTAACTACTAATTTGTCCGTTGCCACCGGAGCGACGTTCCTCAAAAAATTGCTTCAGAATCCACTCACAATCTTGTTCCATATATCCCTGAATTACCTCAACTTGATGATTAAGCTTGGTATTTGCACATAGATTAAAAGCACTGCCACACCCTCCCGACTTGGAATCCCATGCCCCTATGACAACCGTATCTATCTTTGACCATACCAAGGCACCAGCACACATAGGGCAGGGTTCAAGAGTGACGTATAGCGTACAATTCTGAAGGTATTTTTGTCCCAACGTACTACATGCTGCCGATATAGCTAGAATCTCAGCGTGAGCAGTAGGATCTTTTAAACGTTCAGTCTGGTTGTATCCCTTACCAATAACATGATCGTTCTTTACAATTATAGCACCAACTGGAATTTCCTTTTCTTCATAGGCCTGCTCAGCCAGAAGAAAAGCCTGCCGCATGAATTTCAGATGCCTTTGAGTGCCGGAAATATCTGAAGTCATTATAATTTGCTTGGTTGGGGATCAAATAGCTATTATCAGCATGACAATTTAAATCAGAAAATACGGCAAATGGATGGTGTTAAACAACAAATAATCAAACTATTAAAAGAAAAAATCCGCAATATTCCGGATTTTCCCAAACAGGGAATACAGTTCAAAGATATTACCCCGTTACTTCAAAATACGGATACCCTTGAGCTGACCTCTCAGGTTTTAGCGCGTCCCTTTCGCCACGAAAATATTGATTATGTAGTAGGACTTGAATCCCGAGGATTTCTTTTCGGGACCAATTTGGCGCAGGATCTGCATGCCGGTTTTATTCCCATCCGTAAGCCCGGTAAACTTCCCGCGGATACCGTTTCTGCCACTTATGCACTTGAATACGGCGAAGATACGATCGAGATGCACAAAGATGCGTTTTCTGAAGGAGATAGGATTCTGATTCATGATGATTTAATTGCCACCGGCGGATCCGCTAAAGCCGCTACAGAGCTTGTACAGAAACTTGGGGGACAGGTCGTCGGTTATTCATTTATTATTGAGCTTGAAGCGTTGCATGGATGTGATGCGCTTCCCGGCCATCTACCTAAAGACATTCTGATATCACTGTAAATGCTTTCTTTACTTTTTCCCTGTTTGGGGTGAAATGATTACCTAATCAAATGAATTACCGACTTTCTATTGAGCATATAGCCATTCTTAATCCATAAAGCAGGAACATTTGCTCATCATACCGGCTATAAGTAGTTGCATAGCATTATAATAGTATAATTATAAATAGAAAACGGTATCATGAAATCTTATTTAAAATCGATGGTAATGATATCACTGGTTGCTGCCATTTTATTGGTGGGTTGTAAACAATCCATGGTTATCAGTGAGGTTGACTATGCGCAATCTATTGAGTCGGTTCTGGAACCCGACGAGGATGGCGTTGTTAATGATCAAAAATATGGCTTAAAGTTCAATATTAAACCCATACAATTTGCTGAAACCAGTGATACTTCATCTGTGACAACAAAAAAGGTGCGGTATATCCGTGGGCATGAAGGGTATTATTATTTAACTGCACCCGACTATAAGCATGTATATGTAATGGAACCTAAAGAAGGTAAGCTAAAACTGAAAAAGAAGATGAAAATTACGGAAGAGGGAGTAAAACAGCCGGCATTCAATCAGCGAATGACACATATACAATTGATTAACCAAGCTACCGAAGAGGTATGGAAAGTGAATGCCGAAAGTATTGAAAAGGAGGAATCGCAAATGGCCGACAGGGAGGTAAAATAACTATGAATTTGCACAAAGTTTTATTGACACTTCTGATTGGGTTGTTTTCAACCGTTACATATGCACAATCACAATCGGATTATGAAATTCAGCAAAAATTTAAAGAGCGGTACAGCAATTTTCAGCAGCAATTAGAGGATATTACTGAACCTGATAGTGCAGAATATCTCATTGAGGAAATAAAGGAGTTTGACCAAACTTACGGTGAGCACGAAGAGCTGCTTGACAATGCGTTATATCCTGATTCGTATGAAGGTCAAATCGGAGAACTTAAAAAAGCTTCGATTCGCACATTAGATCGTGTTGAGACGATAAATAAACAGAATAAAAAACTTGACGATTTGGAATCTCAGGTTGCTTCATACGAGGAAAACATCGGGGAACTCAACGATCAGGCCGACTCGTTAAAATCAGCTATTCAAAAATCTACGCAAAGTGAGCGGGAATTATCAACTATGTTATCTGAATACCGACAGAGCCTGGAAAAGCGCGATGAGTTAATTCTTACTTTTATTGATTCTATGGTTGTAACATACCAGGAAATGGATTTAGAAGCATTAGAAGATATCGAAAATTATGAAGAGCGATCTCGAATTGAATCAAATGACGCCTTGAAATTGATTCACGATATCTCTGATGAAAATATCGGTATCTTAGAACGTAACTCGAGTGAATTAGAGTTGGCTGATTACATGCGGATGGCAGAGGTTAACCATCAATTTGAGCAGATGTGGAATCGGCTTGGGGATAAAATTCGCAATGTTTATGACGGCGACAACGCCGATATGTTGGTTCAAAATATCGATAGCAATATGGAAGAGTGGAACAACTCACTGACCACAAATACCCTGCATAAAATAGAGGATATTCTTGCAGATAATAATGTCAGCGTTGATTCTTTTGAAACATCTGATGAATTGTATTCATCGCTAAATTCCTATTTAGAGGATAATATTGCTAAAAGTGAAGAAGACCGATCCCAGGAAGGGTTTGAGGAACTACAGCGTTTTAAGGAGTTCTGGGATAAAATTGAAATAGAGTGGAGTAATAACATGGCTTATGCCAAAGTGCTTGAACGAGAACAAATAGCTTCAATCGACAAACAAGTAGATCATTGGACTCAAATTGCAGAACCTCGAACCAATAATATTTTGGTTTATCTCTTGGGCGCCAGTGTATTATTAGCTGTAGCACTTGGGGTTATGTTGATCCGGGAGAAGCAAAACAAGCGTTCGGCGTAACAACTAATAACATACTGCAAGAAGAGTTGAAGGGGTTTCGGTTTTGTGCCGGGACCTCTTTTTTCATGTTGTATTGCAGATCTTGAATCATTGATACAAGTAACAGAATATTATAAATATAGCTAGACCTTTCTGATCAATTTGGTAGGTACAAAATAACAGTTTATGTGTTTATACTTTTCAGTTGCTGTTATTTCAAGTTCTAAAGGATAAATGTTCTCACTTTCTGCTTCAGTTAATTTAAATTTACTGGCATCAGAATAGAAAAAGGTTGTTGAAATTAGGGATGGTTAGCAGATGATACAAAGCTGAATAACTTGTATACTTGGGTGGGTCATTATCAATGAATGACAAGGAGCTATGGCTGCTAAAAAGAGAAAGCTAAAAACGATTGGAAGAATAGAATCAATTCATTTTCCCGAATGGGATTTATATGATATTGATGCCAAAATTGACACGGGGGCTTATACGTCGAGTCTGCATTGTCATCATATAAAACCAGTTGAAAAAGAAGATGGAGAATACGTTAGGTTTAACCTGCTTGATCCCTCTCACGAAACGTATAATGGTAAACTCTTTGAGCTGCCCATCCACCGTAAAAAAGTCGTAAAAAGCTCTAATGGATCGACGGAAGAGCGATTTGTTGTCAAAACAAAAGTACAGCTTTTTGACAGGCTATTAACGGCTGAACTTTCACTTACTGATCGGTCTGAAATGCGATACCCTGTATTAGTGGGGCGAAAATTAATTAATGGTCGTTTTCTTGTTGATGTCTCCCAGAAATATCTGACTAAAAATGAAACTAAAGAACAGAATTAATACGCTACATGCACATTGTTGTCTTATCCCGAAATTCAAAACTCTATTCCACTTCACGCCTGACCGAAGCAATTGAAGCAGCTGGTCACGAGGCTACTGTCTTAGATCACCTAAAATGCGATATCGTCAGTGAAAAGGATAATCCATGCATCTATTACAGGGGCACCAAAGTGGAAGGGGTCGATGCCGTAATCCCTCGCATTGGGGCATCGGTAACATTTTATGGTTCTGCGGTAGTACGTCAATTTGAAATGATGAAAATATTTACAGCTGTGGAATCTCAAGCCTTAGTTCGCTCAAGGGATAAGCTGCGAAGTCTCCAAATTATGGCCCGAGCGGGAGTAGGGATGCCCAAAACGGTTTTTACCAATTATTCTACCGAGGTACGTAAAATTATTGAATCGGTCGGAGGGCCGCCGCTCATTGTTAAGTTACTCGAAGGTACGCAGGGCGTAGGCGTTGTATTAGCCCCCACATTTAAAGCTGCTGAATCTATCATTCAAGCGTTTCACAGTATGAAAGCACGGGTCATCGTTCAGGAGTTTATCGAAGAGGCCAAAGGCGAGGATATTCGGGCTTTTGTTGTGGATGGTGAAGTTGTTGGAGCCATGAAACGGACAGGCGTGGAGGGGGAATTCCGATCTAATATCCACCGGGGTGGGAGCGGAAAGCTTATTAAACTTTCTGATGAAGAACGTCGTGCTGCCCTTATTGCAGCACAGGCGATGGGACTTTCGGTTGCCGGGGTGGACATGCTACAATCAAAACGTGGCCCTTTGGTACTGGAGGTCAATTCATCGCCCGGCCTTGAAGGAATAGAATCAGCGACGGGAAAAAACATTGCCGGACGAATCATCTCGTTTGTTGAGCGCAAAGCTGTCGAAATCAAAAACAATCCCCAGCACAGTTATAATTTGACGCGAAATGCCTGATTCTATTACGATTAACAACCACACGGTTGAACCGGGCGAACAAAAAGAGATACAACTCAATATTGCACGGCTTCCTACCTATACCAATATTGACCTGCCTGTACATGTTTTAAGAGCTGAAGAAGATGGTCCTACGCTCCTGCTAACGGGGGGACTTCATGGTGATGAGCTCAATGGCATCGAAATTATTCGCAGAATGATTGGTAAAAATTTGTTGGTGCCCCAAAAAGGCAGTGTTATTGCGATTCCGTTGGTTAACGTTTACGGTTTTATCCAAAATGTACGAGGCTTACCTGATGGAAAAGATATAAATCGAAGTTTTCCCGGTATTAAAGGCGGATCTCTTGCCCGGTTGCTGGCTTACACACTAATGAATGAGATCGTTCCCAAGATCGATTATGGTATCGATTTCCACACAGGCGGTGCTGCCCGGTCTAATTATCCCCAAGTACGCTGTACTTTTAATGTTGATAAAAATAAAGAGCTTGCTAATGCTTTTGAGGCTCCTTTTGTAATCCATTCATCCCTTATTGAAAAATCCTTCCGGAAAGCCGCACACAAAAAAGGAAAGCATATTTTGGTCTATGAGGCCGGTGAATCTACTCGTTTTTATGAACACGGCATTCAGGAAGGTATTAATGGGACATTACGATTGATGAAGTATCTGGGAATGAAAAAGGAAGCCCCTAAACCACTTCAAAAAACTGAGGTCTATCGAAAAAGTACTTGGATACGAGCAAAATATGCCGGCTTATTTAGACCAAAAATCGAGCTCGGAGAAAAGGTTAAACAGCGACAGGTTTTAGGATATATTACTGATCCCTATGGAAATGAACAGTTTAAGTTTGTGTGTCCGCACGATGGACGGATTATCGGATTAAATTATGCTCCGGTAGTACATAAAGGTGATGCCTTACTTCATCTTGCTTACGAATAATAATCAATATAATTACCGAGAAAATGCGCGAAGATCTTTTATTTCATATAACTACAAAAGAAGACTGGAAAGAGTTTAATATTGGCGGAAACTTTGAGCCGGAATCCCTTGAGACAGAAGGATTTATCCACTGTTCAACAGGAAGTCAGGTAGAACATACTGCTAATCGTTTGTTTGTTGATAAGGATGAAATCCTTTTATTAGTCATTGACGCTACCATGCTCCGTGATGATATCAAATACGAGAAAGATGAAAATACGGGAGAAAAATTCCCACATTTATATAGCTCGTTAAACAGCAATTCAATTATTGACAAAATTCCGATTAAAGCAGAAGATGACGGAACGTTTAAGATCCAATTTACTACGGCTTAGATAGTGATTGATTCGGCCATTCAAAATATCATCGAAGTTGCAAAAATCCCCTCCTTTAGTACCTATGAAGAACGTCTTCATCCGTATATAAAAAAGGTGTTTAACGGGATTGATTCCGCCGAGGAACTACCAGCAAAAGGAAATAACCTGATTTATAAGTTAGGTACTGATCCAGAGGTCCAAACGATCGCGCTTACGGCCCATCTGGACAAAATTAATCATTACGGGAAAGATTTCCCTTCTGTTTTGCCGGTGCATGTTGCCGAAAACCAAATTGAAGGGGCCATGGATGATAGTGCGGGCGTAGGAGTGTTGCTGGCCATAGCTGAGCACTTTGATACCCGCAATTGGCCAAATATGTTGTTTTTCTTTTCTGAGATGGAAGAAAAAAAGGGGTTAAAAGAGCATCCCGAACTATTACGAAACGAAGGAAAAGGGGTGGAAAACGGTATGGGAGCTCGTCGAATTTCTCAACAATGTATTAACCTGAATTTGATCCCTAATGAGATCATTACTCTTGATACAACACCGCTTTTTAAAGGGGATAAAGGAGTAGCCTTATACGCCAACCACTGGGAACTGAATAACCTTGAACCATCCCAGAAGCTCATTAACAAAACCAAAAGAACAGTTGATCTCTTTTTGGATATTGATCCTGCTATTAAAATAGATAATAATACCAATGACTATCTGCATTATGGGCAGGAATTCAACAAACAAAACCATACAACGGTTTCTGTGGCATTAGAACCCGCAATTTATCCATATCACCAAAAGGGAGAACGCGTATTTATTGATGATATTCAACGTTGTATTACGATTTTAGCGCGCTATTTATATCAGCGTCAATCATGAAGAGGTTTGCCTTTTTATACAACCCAACGGCAGGCGCAGGGAAATCAGGAAGAAAATTTAGTACTCTTAAAAGAAAGATATCGGCAGAAAAAGGATGCGAACTGTTCTATTCCTCAACTAACGGAGATATCGCCGGTTTTGTCGATCAAAGATTAGATGATTTTGATGTTTTTGTAGCCTGTGGGGGCGACGGGACTATCAGAGAAATTGCTTCTAAACTGATTTCAACCAATAAAAAGATAGGAATCATTCCTATGGGGACCGGAAATGATCTGTGTAAGACACTAAACATTCCCCGCAATTTTAGTCAGGCTTTTGACCTTGTGATAGGTGGTGAGAGCCGTAAAATTGATGTTGGTCGGTGCAACGATTTTATCTTTTTAAATACCCTGGGGTTTGGATTCGACGGGTTAACAAACCGGTATGCTTCAAAATTAAAGCATTTACATCCGTTTCTGTGTTACGCTATTTCTGCTTTGAAGTCGATAGTCACGCATAGTGTATTCAATGGAACTGTTATAGCGAACGGACCCAATATAACTCATGACCTTATCATGTTTTCAGTAGCAAATGGAAGGGTGGAAGGGGCTTCCTTCTGGATAGCTCCTGATGCTTCGGTTACAGATGGTAAATTAAATTGCATATCAATTACTCCAATTAACAAGTGGTTGATTCCCTTTTTACTACCACTTTTCTTGGTTAAGAAACCTCATTTACTTCCACAGGTAAGTACGAAAAAGCGCAAAAAACTTACGTTAGAGATTTCCGGATCTGTAGACATCCATGCTGATGGAGAAGTTATTGAATCACAATCAGAACATTATGAAATCGAGGTGATTCCAAAGGCGTTAGAGGTTATTTGTAGAATTTAATCATTCTATTATACCATCTATAATATGGATTATTCCATTATCAGCCCTGATATTTGAGGTGGAAATTTGATTATTAGCCACTGATAAATTATCCCCATTCTGATTTTGCAAAGTGATTTTCTTGCCGCTAAGACTCGTAATATCAGACATTGCACGGAGACTTCTTTCCGTTGCCATGCCGGTTAAAATATGATTCAATAATAAATTAGAATCAGATTGCTGCCCACTGCTTAAATTTGCAAAAGCACTATTTGAGGGTGCAAATAATGTAAAAGGTCCAGACTCATTAAGTCGATCAGCAACCTCACTATTTTCAAGAGCATCAGCGAATTCAGTGGTTTGGCTATTTGATTTCAGTTTTTCAATAACTGTTTGTGCCTGCATATTCGAAAAAGAAAGAACTAAACAGAGTAAAAATGAAATTCGAATTGCTTTTTTACGAGTTTGCATACCTTGATATCTAATTAAAATAAATCTTGGTAAATCATTAATAGTAGATGATCTAAGTGTAAGAGAATATCATACTTTATTATACTGCGTTTTTTTTGAGATACAAATATTAATGTTTGTCCTTTTATTAAACAGTGAAAACTTTCAATAGATCCCAAAGACAGATGACATGATTTTATGTAGAATACTGGTATTATTTGTCAATTTTATAATACAAAACCATGTCAAAATTATTTTAGGCGCTTAGCATCAAAATTTGAGCTTCATGTACGTTTATAGTATTTAAAGAAGGATTATATGCGATTTTTTGAATTTAAGAGTGAATATTGTCTAAGATTGTCAATCTTAGAATAAAAATACTATCTAAATATAAATAACCATCGAAGTAGTAAGGATGGAGTAATATTATTTAAGCTTAAAAAGCATAACTGTTTTTAATTTTTAAGAATAGTTGCCAGACTAGACTCATTAGTTTTAAAACTCTCATCAAATTTGCCCCAGACACCCATACAAAATTGTATAGAATATTCGCTAATCACAGGAAGTAAACCTCATGAATTAATACATGTTTAAATGTGCCAAACCCTAAATGTGTCGCATAATTTATATTATGTAAAATAGAATTAATTTATGCTTTTCTTAAACCAATGCTTAGTAAGCTTAATTATGCTAGGCTCCACTTTTTTTATAGCTGGGAAAGTCTGTTTTGTATGGCCTTAAAATCTGGAAGGTTACTTGAATCTTCTAAAACTTCAGCGAAACGAATCACTCCCTCCTTGTCGATTATGAATGAGGCGCGTTTGGTTACCCCCTTCATCCCATAATAGTCCTGATACAATGCCTTATATTTTGGGGCAGCTTTTTTATTGAAATCACTTAATAGGGTAAAGTTTAAGTTTTGGGATTTCTTAAACTCTTTAAGACAAAAAAAGCTATCGATACTGATTCCGAGAACCTTGACATTAAAAGAGTCATAAAGCTTCATGTTATCTCTTGTAGTACATAACTCTTCGGTGCAGGTGCTTGAGAAAGCCAATGGAAAAAAAAGAAGTAACACGTTGTTTTGCCCCTGATAATCTGATAAGGACACTTCTTTGCCCTCTGTATTTTGGAGTGTAAAGTTTGGGGCTTTTGAACCTATATGTAATGACATTAGTTTTAATCCGTATCAGTTAATAGTTCCTTGTCTGTTTGTTCATAACCTACCAAAGTTATAATCATTGCCATTCCTACCAACAGCTTCCAAGTCCATATGTATCCATCCAGCAAGTTGCCGGTGTACCAGAAAGTGAGATAGCTGATCAAGAATAACACTATACCCCCAAGTATAATGCCATATTCATTCCTGCGGTAGGTATATACTGAGTACATCAACAAAGCAACGACAATGGCTCCTCCCTGGTATATGGCAATCAACCAGTTTTTTAAAGCATAGGTATCTTGTACTAAGACATAAGAAATCACAATTAAAAGTGGCAGCGCGGTATATAGCATAGGAAATTGAGCAAAAACAGGCTTCGATTCCCTGATAAATACCGTCAATGAACTTAAAACAAATGCCAATGCAGTAATATGTCCCCATTCTACAATAAATTCTGCAGCTGCTGCAAAAGATGGATCTGAGGCAAGCTGATCTATAAAAACAATAAGCTGTATAACACACAGAATGGCAGTTGCAATTGCCAGACCTAAATACTTAAGGCGCCCTTTTTTGTTAGTAAGCGCAATTAATTTAACGGCAACAAATCCACTTATAAGTAACAATAAAAATGTTGCCAAGGTCATAAACTAAGGTAAGCTAAAATTAATTTTGTGAAGGTTGTTGGTCTTGCCGTTTTGAACGCCGTTGTTCAATATTACGCTGCTGTTGTTTCTCCTGATTATAAATCCGAACCTGATCTGCGATGTTCTTGAGCATCCCTCTTTCAAAGCGGATCATCTCCTGCATGAATTCAAACAGTAAAATTGGTTTTTTTTCTCTGTAAACTACTGTTTCCCAATCAATTAGAGGTGTGTTTTTAATAGCATTAACCAAGCCTGCACGATGTTTGGCAATCTTCTTTAGGATTTTTTGTACATCCTGCAGTTTCTCCTCATCAGCTTCAAAGCTTTCTTTAAAATGGGTGAAATTTTCGAGATGAGTAGGACGTGGATTATCAATCGCCTCTTCCAATATTGGTCGGTAATACGACAGCTGGGCGTGATCAATCAACATAAGCATTTCGGCAATAGAGCGACCTTCGGGCGGGGTTTCACTATATGGCACGTTATCAATCACATATTGCATAGCCTCAGCCTCATCGCCTAAATACGAGGCATCATCAATTAATTTGTCCAGCTCTTCTTGTGAGATTTCTCGATCAGCCATTATAGACTATCGCACCCAGTCAGATTCGGCCTCAACATTATCGTTGTGTTGCTGCTGCTCAAGCATTTCAACGAGTGAAAGCCCTGAGTTAAATTCACGATCTCTGTCGCGAACCGAGTGAATATTATTTTCCTCTTGGAAATCCCAAAATTGTCCAAATTGGCGATTTTTATATTCTCGCAGAAAATCCAGTCGTTCTTTTAGATCCTCTTTAGGGACCAAGAGTCGCTGCTTATCATAAATGGCCTCTTCCCTGGATTCGAAAACGATATCGTAATCCTTACTCATCACAATGGCTTCTTCAGGGCACACTTCCTCACAGTATCCACAATAAATACAACGGAGCATGTTGATCTCAAAGAAGTCGGGGTAGCGTTCTTTGGGATCATCAGAATCTTCATTTGCCTGCATACTGATAGCCAGTGGCGGACACGCACGGGCACAGAGCCCACATGCTACACACCGTTCTTTACCGTCATCTTCAACCAACACCGGCCGGCCTCTAAAAATTGAAGGCGGATCCCACTTTTCTTCCGGATATTGGAGGGTAACGTTCGGCTGAAACATCTGTTTTAGCGTGTACCAAAGCGCCTTAAATATTTCAGGCAGGTATAATTTTTCCAGAAAAGATAACGACCGCTCGCGATCGAACTGCTCATTGAGCGCGTTAGCTCTGGGTTGTTCTAAATTTTGTGGTGTTGGCATGTGTGTGCAATTAAAAAATTCATTGTTGCTCAACGTAATATCGAAGGAAAAATAACTGATTCATCGATTCACTTCAAAACTAAATTCATTATTTCTGATCAAATCTCATTGTTATTGGAACGCCGACAAACCCAAACTCATCACGAAGCTTGTTTTCTATATAACGACGGTAGCTGGCGGGTAATTCTTCAGGTTTATTCATAAAGAATTTAAATACTGGGGGGTTCGATTTAACCTGTGTAGCATATTTTATTTTTAAAGGGACGCCCCTGCGCACGGGCAATGCTTTTTCTTTTAAGATACGTTTGACAAAGTTATTCAGTGTCGACGTTTTAACAGTTTTCTTGCGTTCTTTCAATACCATATCGGCTACATCTATCACCTTATGAATTCGTTTTCTGTTAAGTGCCGAAATAGATACAATAGGAATATATTTCATCATGGGAACACGGCTATATACATATTCCTCAAACTCTTTGTGGATATTAGTATCCTTTTCGGGCACCAAATCCCACTTATTAAGCACAATAACGATACCCTTGTTATATTTAGCCGCCTCACGAAGAATGCGTTTATCCTGTTCTTCAAAACCACGCATAGCATCGAGCATAATAATAGCCACATCGCATTCTTTTAGAGCGCGATCGGTACGCACAGTGCTGTAAAACTCTACATTTTCTTTTACTTTAGCTTTCTTGCGCAATCCCGCTGTATCGACCAGTATATATTCTTTCTCATTATAAATAAGTTTACTGTTGATGGAATCGCGGGTAGTGCCAGGGATATCAGTTACAATACATCGTACGTCATCCAACAAAGCATTTATAAAACTACTTTTGCCAACATTGGGCCGCCCCACAACGGTAAGTTTGGGGATTGTAGATTCGGTCTCTTCCCTTTCTTCGGGCAGCAGGGCTACCAGATCATCAAGAAGGTCACCTGTACCCCGTCCGCTCAGTGCCGACATCGGATACAGTTTGTCAAATCCCAACGAATAAAATTCGGTAGCATTTAGTTCGCGCTCCTCATTATCGGCTTTATTGACCACCAGAAGAACCGGCTTGTCTTCTCGTCGCAATAGCTGTGCAACAGATTGATCTAAGCTGGTGATCCCGGCTTCGGTATCCACCACGAATAGAATTACATCAGATTCCTCGATAGCAATATGAACCTGTTCTCGAATCCCTTGAATCATGACATCCGTTTCATTGGGAAGATATCCACCGGTATCAATTACATTAAATTCGCGCCCATTCCAGAACGATTCTCCATAATGCCGGTCGCGGGTAACACCATACTGATTATCGACAATTGCTTTGCGGCTGCCGATAAGCCGATTAAAAATAGTAGATTTGCCAACATTGGGGCGCCCTACAATTGAAACTACGGGGAGCATGTGGTATTTATTATTTATATTTTATTTTCAATGACAAGCCATAAAAGTAACGAATTTAACTGTCAAAGTAGAGTACAAACTCAATGCTTGAAACCTTTTATAACAACTTCGGATTTCTTGGTTCGATCTCATTAGCGTTCTTTATTTTCCTGTGTTTTATTTTTTGGATGGCCGGCATAGCGGGGCTTTCACAACTCCCTGAATCTCGTAACAAAAACATTAAACTGGTGTTATCTGTAATATTCCCTCCTTACACCATTGTATGGGTTTTTGTTGATATGTATCGGCAAAGCCAGTTAATGAAAGAAAAGGATATTGTCTGATTTATGGATTCAGATAATGCCTCCAAACCGTTTTCCCGCCGCCGACAAACGGATATCTTTCTGGGTTCCCTGCGCGGAAGACGTAGTACGGTCCCCATTTCTTTTAAAAAGCTAAAGGCCAAAGCAAAAAAAATATGTCGGCTGAGGCTTACGCCTATATTGCTGGATCAGCTGGTAATGAACAGACGAAATCTGCGAACACCAGTGAATTTAATCGTTGGGCAATCCTACCTTCTATGCTCAACGCTATTTCTACACCTGACACCTCGATATCGTTGTTTGGCCGCACCTACCCCGCTCCCTTTTTGTTAGCGCCCATTGGTGTATTGGATATGGCACATGATGATGCTGATTTGGCCGTTGCTCGGGCCGCAGCCTCAGAAGATATTCCATTCATCTATTCAAGTCAGGCCTCGGTTGATATGGAAACTTGCAGTACAGCCATGGGTAACGCTCCTCGATGGTTTCAACTATACTGGAGTACTTCCGATCGGCTTGTTGAAAGTTTTGTACACCGTGCAGAATCATGCGGATGTGAAGCCATTGTTCTCACCCTCGACACCACTATGCTCGGTTGGCGTCCACGCGATTTGGATCTCGATTACCTGCCCTTTTTACGGGGACGCGGCATCGCGCAATATACGAGCGACCCGGTATTTAAGGATTTGATAAAAACTGAACTCGGCGACGCTGATGAACCCCCAAAACTAACCTGGAAGTCCTTAACAGCACTCATTCAAATGGCCCGTAACTATCCGGGTGGATTTTGGAGCAATTTGTTTTCTGAAGAACCCCGAAGAGCCGTAAAGACATTTATTGAATGTTATTCGCGTCCGTCGCTAACGTGGAAAAACCTCTCCTTCCTTCGTTCTCTTACCGATTTACCTATCCTTTTAAAAGGAATATTGCATCCCAAAGATGCGAAAAAGGCAATAGAATCCGATATGGATGGTATCATTGTATCCAACCACGGTGGACGTCAAGTTGATGGCGCCATAAGTACTATTGAGGCTCTTCCTTCCATTGCCCGGGAAGTGGCGGGAGAAATCCCCATTTTGTTTGATAGCGGTATCCGAACAGGTAGCCATATTTTTAAAGCCCTGGCCCTTGGTGCAGATGCCGTTTTGCTTGGTCGTCCGTACGTGTACGGACTTTCTGTAGCGGGTGAACAAGGTGTTCGTGAGGTCATTCAAAATTACAGAGCCGACTTTGAGCTAACGATGGCGCTATCAGGGTGTAAGGCAATTTCTGAAATCACTAAAAGCCGGTTAAAATCGGCTTAAAATATGGTTCGAATTCATCTTTTTATTTTTACCCTTACAAAGATATATTCCATGCTTTAATACGGGTATCCCAAATCATTTTATTATATAGGTTATATGCTTAATGAACCTTCATTTGTACCACAAAAAGTTGGCTGGATTGAAGTTGTTTGTGGGGGAATGTTCAGCGGAAAAACTGAAGAGCTGATTCGCCGTGCAAAACGTGCACACATTGCTGGTCAAAAAGTAGTCGTGGTTAAACCCAAAGTTGATAATCGCTATGACGACGAAGATGTAGTATCTCATAATCAAAATACGTTACCTGGACTTGTTGTGGATACCGCCGATCAGATCATCCTGCTTACCGGCGAAGCGGAGGTTGTTTGTATAGATGAGGCTCAATTTTTCGATCTGCAGCTAATTAACGTCGCCAACACTTTAGCTAATGACGGCAAGAGAGTTATTGTAGCAGGATTGGATATGGATTTTGAAGGCCAGCCTTTTGAACCGATGCCTCAGATGCTTGCCATCGCAGAATATGTCACAAAGTTACATGCCGTATGTGCCGAAAGTGGAACAATGGCCCACTATTCCCAACGAGTGGTAGAGAACAAAGACCGCGTGTTAGTGGGCGAAACAGATGCCTACGAACCCCGGGCAAGACATTGTTACCGTCCACCAGTAGATAAAAGAAGAGGTAAGCCTATTCGACCCATACAAAAGCAACAAAATCCAAAAGAAAAAGAGCAATCATGATAGACATACTTCGTGGTGTGATCGGGATGGCGGCAATCGTCGGCATTGCGATGTTGTTTAGCAAAAACAGGAAGGACATTAATTGGCGACTTGTGGGAACAGGTCTTGGCATTCAGTTTATATTAGCAATATTTATCCTCAAGGGTCGTGCTATGGAGCAATATTGGGCACCCCTTGGTTGGCCCAAAGACTTTTTTAGCTGGATATCTTCCTTTTTTGTGATTGTTTTGGATTTTACTACCGAAGGTGCTGAATTTATTTTCGGAGATTTGGCCAAAAGTCCCGGCATGGAAGATAGCATGGGCAACTTTTTTGCCTTCCAGGTGTTACCCACCATCATCTTTTTTGCTTCCCTCACGGCCATTCTCTATCACTACGGGGTGCTCCAGCGTATTGTAAAATATATGGCCAGGGGCATGCAGAAATTGATGGGCACGTCGGGAGCGGAATCACTATCAGTTATATCCAATATTTTTGTCGGTCAAACAGAAGCTCCGCTTGTTGTAGAGCCTTACATCAAAAAGATGACAAAGTCGGAGTTATTAGCGGTTATGACCGGTGGGATGGCCACTATTGCCGGCGGCGTGATGGCAGCATACGTTCAAATGCTGGGTAATTCCTATGCCGAAGCCCACGATGTAGCCCTTGACGTGGGACGCCTTATGTTCGCCGAACAGTTGCTGGGTGCAAGCTTGATGGCAGCACCTGCCGCCCTGGTTATTGCCAAAATCATGTATCCCGAAGATGATGAGCCAGTAACGAAAGGCGAAGTAGATATGAAGATCGAAAAGAAAGATGCCAATGGGATTGATGCGGCCGCAAGTGGAGCCGGAACCGGATTAAAGCTTGCAGGAAATGTAGGTGCTATGTTATTGGCCTTTATTGCCTTGTTAGCTATGGGCAACTACTTTTTAGAAGGATTTGGGGACATCACAGGCATAAACTCCATGATTCCAGACGGTGAGCTGCGTATCGAAACTGTTTTGGGCTGGGTTGTGGCCCCTATCGCTTTTGTGATGGGCGTTCCATGGGCCGATGCCGTCAATATGGGCTCGTTGCTGGGTACCAAAGTAGTGCTCAATGAATTTGTGGCTTACTTACAGCTCTCCGATATGGTTAGTGCTTCTGAATTATCTGATAAGACCATCCGTATGGCAACTTTTGCCCTCTGTGGATTTGCCAACTTTTCATCTATCGCCATTCAAATTGGTGGGATTGGCGGCTTGGCACCAAGCAGAAAGTCACAGCTGGCTAAATTTGGACTTCAAGCCGTATTGGCTGGAACTTTGGCTAATTTAATGACTGCTACTATAGCAGGAATGTTATATTAACAACATGACAAATCAATTTCGAAATATTGTTTTTGTGGGCTTTGGGATATTGCTGACGATATCATGTCAGCAGGTTTCTCAGAAAGCAACCGATGATGCTTTGGCAAGAGTTGGAAGTGAATATCTTACCGTCTCGCAAGCAGCTGCAGATATTCCTAATTATGTATTGCAGGAAGATAGCGTTCAGGCTATGGAGCGATACCGCGACAACTGGATTCGCGAGCAATTGCTTTTGCAGGAAGCTGAGCGACTTGGACTTGCCGAAGAATCTGAAATACAACAAAAGATCGAAAAGGCACGTCAGGAAATATTACGGCAGGCCTTAAAAGATTATATTATTGCATCACAACAAGATAGCGAACAGATTTCTGATGATGAGGCCCGAACCTATTACCAGGCCAATAAAGAACAGTTTGTACTGGACGAAGATTTTGTGAAGTTCCGGCACATGAGAACAGAAACGATTGAAGAAGCTCGAAGTGCTCGTCAAGACCTGTTAGACGGCATTCCCTGGCCTGATATCGCCCGAGAATATGCCATTGATCCCTCTGCTGTCATTAATGAATCAGAACAATATTGGCCAATATCTATGGCTGCACAAGGTATTGATGCTATGAACCGTTACTTAAGTGTAATTGGGCAAAATGAAATTTCTCCCATTCAGCGAATAGATGGAGCTTATCACTTTGTTCAATTAACAGATACCCGGGCCAAGGGCAACCATCCAAACTTAGAATGGCTTGTTGAGGAAATAAAAGAATGGATGGTGATAAATAATAGACGTCGAAATTTCAGTTCCTTTGTAAAGAATCTTTATCTTAAGGCAGAATCAAATAATGAAGTAGAGACTTTTAACGTTCTACCTTCTGAACCTAATCCAAACCCAACTCTTCAAGACACCCTTGAAAAAGACTCAACGAATGAATAAAGCGTATTTATTACTCTTTTTTGTAGCCGCATTAATTTTTAATCCACTCCTGTCACAAGCACAAAGTGAGTCATCAGGTCAAAACCTGGATCGAATTGTAGCTGTGGTCAATGATCACATTATCCTGAAGTCGGATGTTGATCAGGAGGTGCAGCAATATTTGATGCAACTCCAGCAGCAGCGTAATGAACGTGTTTCTTTTAGCGAAGATATCTGGTACACGGTGCTCGAAAATGTGATTGATCGCTATTTGATGCTCGATAAGGCCAAGCGTGATTCGATAGAGGTCACCGATGACATGGTCGATCAGCAAATCGATCAACAAATAAACAGTTACGTTGATCAAGTGGGCAGTGAACAAGCCCTTGAAGAAGAAATGGGACAAAGCATTGTGCAAATCAGGGCCGACCTGCGTGAAAACTACCGCGAGCAGATGATTGTACAGCAATTTCAGCAGCAAAACAGGCAGTCAGTTAAAATAACACGTCCCGAGGTGAAAGAGTATTTTGACAATATTCCATCCGACTCTCTGCCCACCATTCCCGAGCAGGTTTCGGTATCACAAATTGTTGCTATTCCTCCTCCCCTTGATGATGCTCGTGAACAGGCACGTGAATTTGCTGAACAACTTCGTGATTCGGTTCTTAACCATGGCAAATCCATTGAAGATCTGGCCCAATCTCATAGTGACGGTCCATCCGCATCATCAGGGGGTAAACTACCCATGATGTCTATGAACGATTTTGTAGCCGAATATTCGGCTGCTGCCAGCGCGTTAGAACCCGGTGATATTTCTCAAGTGGTTGAAACGAGTTTTGGATTCCACGTAATTCGCCTTAACGAACGTCAGGGCGACCAAATTGATACCAATCACATTCTTATTTCTGTAGATGACGAAAGCTATGATGATGACGCCGCTAAGGAAAAATTAACGCAAATACGTGATTCTGTGATGACGGATGATGATATCACGTTTGCAGAAATGGCCCGGAAACATTCTGATGATCCAAATACAGCCCCGCAAGGTGGTCGCGTATTAAATCCTCAAACAGGAGAACGCCTGATTGCATTAGAGGAGCTCAATCCCGCCATGTATCGTATTGTACTGCTGCTGGAAAATGAGGGCGATATCTCGGATCCCAAATCGTTTACGATGGGCGAAGAAAATAATTCGCAGCGCGCATTCCGTATCGTACGCCTTGACAAGAAGGTTGATGAACATACGGCTAATCTTGAACAGGATTACGCCCGCATAAAACAGGCAGCGATGCAAGAAAAACAGGTCGAACACATGGAAGAGTTACTCTCTGAACTCAGGGATGAAATGTATGTGGAATACAAAATTTCCATTCCGGATGATGTAAGTCCGGATACTGAACAAATGATGCCACCAGACACGACCAATGCAACAAATCCGGCAACCGAAACCGATATAAATCAACGGTAATGAGCAACATCCCCGAAGAATCTGTGGAAGCGGTCGATTTTTTCCAAGATTCAGTCCAGAAAATCCGTAAAGAAGTAGGCAAAGTAATTGTTGGTCAGGAAGATATTCTTGATCAGCTGCTTATCTGCCTGTTTTCTCGGGGACATTGTGTGCTTATCGGGGTTCCGGGGCTGGCAAAAACACTGCTGATACGAACGGTATCCCAAACGTTAAATTTGAGCTTCAGCCGGATACAGTTTACCCCCGACCTGATGCCCGGTGATATTACAGGCACGGAAGTTATCGAAGATGATCGCGAAACCGGCAAGAAGGAATTTAAATTCGTAAAGGGACCAATTTTTGCCAACATTGTTTTGGCCGATGAAATAAACCGGACTCCTCCTAAAACACAGGCGGCGCTGCTCGAAGGTATGCAAGAATACCATATAACCGCAGCGGGACACACCTATCCTCTCGAGCCGCCCTTTTTTGTGTTGGCTACACAAAATCCCATTGAACAGGAAGGCACGTATCCTTTACCCGAGGCACAGCTCGATCGTTTTATGTTTAACCTCTGGCTTGACTATCCTTCTATTGAAGAGGAGCAGGATATTGTAAGTCAGACTACCTCGCTGGGCGATGTGTCAATAAATCCCGTATTAAATGCTCAGCAAATAATTGAACTTCAAGACCTTGTCCGCGAAGTGCCTGTTCCCAAAGGGGTGTTACAATCAGCAGTGGAGCTTGTAACAAAAACACGTCCACAAGCAGATATCGCACCCGAGTTTATTCAAAAATATATGAGCTGGGGTGCCGGACCACGTGCATCACAGTACTTGGTACTGGGTGGAAAAGCGCGTGCCCTTACCCGTGGCCGATATAATGTTTCGGAAGAGGATATTCGCGCCCTTGCCAAACCGGTTTTGCGTCACCGTATTGTCAATAATTATGCAGCAGAAGCAGAAGGTTTATCCACCGATAAATTGATTGAAATGCTGTTGGATGAAATGTAAACGGATGTTATTGTGGACTTTATTTTCCAAGGGTTTCAGTCTTCGTTTCCGGTTTGGATTTACATCCTGACATTTGCCTGCACCCTATTACTTGCCTGGTGGTCGTATCAAATTAAAGGCATCACCCCCGGTTACCGTTACCTGCTCATTACCCTTCGCGGAACCACTTTTTTTATACTGATTTTATTGCTCGTCAATCCCTTTTTAAAATCAGAAACCACTTACTACGAACCCCCGGAAATACTGGTGATGCTGGATAATTCAGAAAGCACCCAAATATCCAAACAGCAATACCAGGGAGTTGATAGTTACGTAAAGACCTTAGAGCAACTTAACTTTTCTAATTTTTCAGACGTTAACTTTCAATTTTTTTCGTTTGCTGATAGTATTCGCCCCTCCCATTACGACAGCCTTACATTCGATGGCGAGCAAACAAATCTTTCTACCGTCGCGGAAACCATCGGGGCCAATTCTGATGACGCTGTAGCAGCCATTCTTTTAAGCGACGGCATTTATACAAGTGGCAAAAATCCTGTTTTCGCGTCTGCTAATCTCAATATTCCTGTCTTTGCGATTGGTCTTGGAGATACTACTTTCCAGGAGGATCTGCTGGTGTCTTCCGTTACAACAAACTCCACCGGCTATCTTAATAGCACGCAAAAAGTGGAAGCGACGATTCAGAGTAATGGCTTTCAGGGGACTTCATTTCCAGTTGAGCTTCGTAAGGGAGAAGAAGTAATATCATCAGAAACGATTACTCCAGAGTCCTCCAAAAGTACCACCGAAGTCGAGTTTGAGCTCTCACTTGAAAATGAAGGATTGCAGCAATTTGAAATCACCATTCCCGCCCGTCAAGAAGAGTGGACGGATGCTAATAACAGGCACTTATTTTCGGTAGATGTGCAAGATGCCCGGCAAAAAATAGTATCACTTGCTTTTGAAGTTCATCCTGATGTACGCTTTATACGGTCACTACTGCTCGAGGATGAAAATATTCAGTTGACAAATCGAACCTGGATTCGGGAAGATCAATTTATAGAAGGATCGCTAATTACTGATCCTGATTCCGTAGATCTGGCCATCATTCACGGCTACCCATCTTCGGGGTTATCAGATAATATCACCGAGGAGCTTGAAAATCTTATCGATAAAGTTCCCGTCCTGGTGATGACTACTCCACAACTCGATCCTCGTGAATTTGAACAGCAAATACGTTCGCTTCCAATTACTATATCTGGCGATTGGGATTATCAAACAGTATCGCTTCAAATGGAAGCAGAGCACGCCTCCCATCCCATTATGGAACTGCCTGCTGTAACTTATTCTCGTTTGCCATCTTTGGTTGCACCTATCGACAATATTGAGCCTTCATCAACGGCTTCTACCCTTTTTTCCAGCACGTTCCAGGGAGACAGTACCGGCAAACCTGTTATTGCCATGCAAGAGCTGGGTAACAGGCGAATTGGGGTTGCTTCCGCCTTTAACTGGTATCAAATGAACCAGCACAGCAATCCCGAGGTACGGGAATTTGTACAGCAATTGTGGGTAAATATTGTCAGCTGGACAAGCACCAATCCCGAAAACCGCCTGTTGGATATCCATCCGCTAAAAACTTCCTTTTCGGGATCGGAGAAGGTCATCATCAATGCTTATTTGAAGAACGAACGAGGCGAAGATGAATCGGATGGGGAAATTGATGTTACGCTCTCATCTGATTCTTTGGAGGAACGAACTTTTGCCATGGAAAATGTAGGCAATGGAGCTTACCGGCTTGACCTGGGTCCCCTTCCTGAGGATATTTATACTTTTGAAGCGATGGCCCAAAAAGAGGGTCGGGAGTTGGATCAACAAAATGGAGAGTTTTCAGTGGCCAGATCAAATATTGAGCTTTTAGACATTAACCGGAATGAACGGCTACTGCGCCAGGTTGCCGAATCCTCGGGCGGCAGCTATTTATCTTTTGATTCGGTGGATGGTTTCTGGAACCATCTTGATGAGCGGAGCCTCTTGGATCAGCAAGAACAGGTGCAAACGAATTTCTTTTATCCCTATCAGCAGCTCTGGTGGTTTATTGTAGTGTTGGTATTACTCTGTGGGGAATGGATCCTTAGAAAATACCTTTCTCTGCCGTAGTCAAGTGGTGACGTTTTCGTTGAGCTGAATGCTACCCTTGTCAGCCCAAATAGTAGCTTTAACGCCTAGGGGCAGCGTTATCGTGTGATCAATATGTCCAAACATGGCCCCTGAAAAGGCGGGAATATCCAAAGGTTTAATATGATCATCAAATACCTGCTGCAACGATAAACTGTTATCGCCAGACTTTTCGCATCCGGTGCATTGGCCAAATACAAATCCAGATATTTGATCGAGCACGCCATTAAGCTTGAGCTGCGTGAGCATTCGGTCAATGCGATAATTACTTTCTCCCACATCCTCTAAAAAGAGAATACTGTTGTTCCAGTCGGGCAGGTAATCGGAACCCATCATGGCGGTGAGAACGCTCAGATTGCCACCTAAGAGCTTGCCGGTAGTTTTACCCGGGGATATTACCGACAGTTGGTTATAATCTTCGCTCAGCTTTTCTTGGGGAATATCCATAGCCGTAAGTGGCTCCCCAGAAAGCGTTTTGGAAAAATGATCTGTTGTAAAATCGGTCCATTCTGTTTTACCCACCGGACCGTGAAAAGTTACCAATCCCGTTTTCGCAAAAATAGCGAGCAGCAGCGTTGTAATATCACTAAATCCGATTATGGCTTTCGGATTTTTTTGAATCAGATCAAAATCAATGAGGTGTAAAATACGATTACAGCCCCAACCTCCTCGAAAAGGCATTATGGCATCTACCGAATCATCGGCAAACATTGCATTCAGATCATCGGCTCGTTCTTGGTCTGTTCCGGCTAAATAACCGTATTGTTTTCGTGCATTGGGACCTTCTTTTACCTGGAATCCTAACTTTTGAATCTGCTCAATAATTTCATCATAATGCTCCTTTTCGGGCAATATCATTCCGGGACTTATAAGTCCGATTGTATCTCCCTCGCTGATCGGGGCCGGCTTAATAGTTTCTCGATCGTATGCATCATTTAAACTGCCTGAGATGGCGCCCAAAACCGATCCAATACTTCCAGCCGATAATAGTTTTAAAAACCACTTTCTATCCATAGTTAGATTTTGCTGTATAAATTATTCGCTTTAATATATTTATGAACTGATTCGGGTACCAGGTCAGAGATAGTCCGGCCTTGTATAATGTTTTCTCTTATCTGGGACGATGAAATGGAAATAGGTTCATGATCTACAAAATGAACTTTGCCAGTTAGTTTGTTATTGGGCAGCGTGGTATCTGCAGAAGGACGACGAGCAACCAATAAATCACAGTAGTCGATAATCAATTGCCAATCTTTCCATTGAGTAAAATCGCGCAGTGAATCCCCTCCCATACATAAATAATACGTATTGTTGGGATGGGTTTTATGCAGGTATTTGAGCGTTTGTACGGTATATGAAGGTTGTGGAAGAGTCGTTTCAATATCACTAACAGATACTCTATCAAAGGTACTGAAAGCCATTTCAAGCATTGTTAACCGATGGGCATATTCCGTTAGGCTTTGCTCATTCTTATGGGGGGGATCCGGAGCTAAAACAAGCCAAAGCTCATCGATAAACTCAGAACCCAGAAAAGATTCCGCAATAGCTATATGCCCATTATGTACGGGATCAAAACTGCCTCCCAGTATCCCGATGCTCCGGCCCATTAATTATTGTTGTTGATATCATTGTTAACCGCAGGTGTTTCTACACCAGGATTGGGGTTCGTTTCAACATCGTCTTCATCAACCTCTTCATCTTCATCAATTGCCGGAATATCATCAGGAAGTTCGGCAATTGATGTTCGAGCTTCATCAACGAGTTCTTCAGCCTCAGCTCGATACTCTCCTTCGGGAAAAAGCTGGATAAATTTCTCATAGGTTTCGACGGCTTTTTCGTAGCGCTCTTGTTGTCGAGCAAGCACACTGCGATCAGCATAAATATTGTACGTTTTGATTTCATCAACCAGTGCTCGCTGGGCCCATTTTGATTCGGGATATTTATCTATTACTAAATCATAATAAATAATGGCCGCATCATAGCTGTCGGTTCGCATATAAAGATCCCCGGAATAATAAAGCTTTTTAGCAAGTTTGGATCGCATCTCTGAGATGTATTCGCCCACCTCGTCAGCTCTTTCCGAGTCGGAAAATCGTGAGTTGTACAGCTGGAATTTTTCTATAGCACGTTGGGTATATTGTTGATCTAATTTATATCGAGGACTCAGTTTGTAATAGCAGTAAGCTTCTTTAAACTGGGCTTCTTCACGGCGGTCTTCTCTTGGGAAAAGGGATATAAAACGCTCATATTCTGAGGCCGCTAACAGGTATCGCCCATCATTGTAATACGATTCAGCAAGGTAATACTGTGCCTCCTGTCCGTATTCGGTACCTCGTGCAATTTGTATAACGGTTTCAAAAGCTTCTGCTGCTTCGTTATAATCCTCTTTTTCATAAAAGGCCATAGCCTTTTCGTAAGCAACTTCAACAGAATCACCCCGTTGGATAAGATTACTATTTTTACAGGAAGCGAATATAAATGCAAAGAGTAATATCCAAGAAAATGTAACGGTTAAAGTAGAAAGCTTGTGCATTATTTTTATATGGTTTTTAAAATTCACGAGAGATCAATCGATTAAAAAAACTAATAATTTCATTTTTATACTTCGTGTTGTCAAACTGGTCAAGATGCTCCAGTGCTTCCTGGTAATGATACTGAACGGCTTTTTCGGTGTCTCCAAGAACGTTCAACTGTTCATACAAACGGATAATATGATCTACCCCTTCACTACCGCAATGTGGGTCTGCCAATATATTTATTAACTTTTTTTTCTGATCATTATTACATCGTTCTAAAGCAAGTAGTGTTAAATAGGTTTTCTTACCCTCAATAATATCACCGCCCCTCTTTTTACCAAATTTATCGGGATCGGCAATAGCATCCAGCAGATCATCCTGAATTTGAAAAGCAACACCCGCTTTTCTACCAATAAAACGAAGCTCGTTCAAGGTATTTTCAGTTGCACCGGCCACTGCCCCACCCATTGTCAACGCTCCACTTATTAAAGCGGCCGTTTTACCTTCTATCATTTTGAGATACGCCTCAATACTAACATCAGGTTCATCCTCGAACATCAAATCAAAAGCCTGCCCTTCACAAACCCGTTCGGCACTGTCGAGAAAAATATCGAGAATGGTTTTGTACTGCTCTTTGGTATAAGAATCAGATTCGCCATAGTACTGCAATTGTTTAAAGGCCTTGGCATACATAGCATCCCCGGATAATATTGCCGTATTGGAATCCCATTTTTTATAAACGCTGGGTTCTCCTCTTCGTTTCTCGGCACAATCCATAATATCGTCGTGCAGCAGCGTAAAGTTATGGAGCAGTTCTATGGATATAGCAGCAGGCAGTGCTTCATCAGTATGTCCCTCACATAATCCGGCACCAATGAGGGTAAGATACGGCCGCACACGCTTACCGGTTAAGGACAACGTATAACGCACCGGATCGTATAAAAGCGATGGCTGTTCCGGCAGATTTAAATCTGCCAGCCTTTCTTCAATTATTTTAGATATTTGCCGCTGTTGATCTGTAACTTTCAAACTATCTTTCTCTGATTTACAAAAGGCCAAATATAAGTAATTTAGAACAACATATTGTGGCTGTTATTACTTCAATTTTAGATGCTTACTATGTAATTCTGATGGGGATTGGCATCCCAATAAGGTAAGAATCGTGATCAACTGTTTTTTCCATTTTAAAAATAATTGTTCTAACCCATCGTAACCACTATCAACAATAGCCTTGATTACAGGCTGGGCCGAAGCGGTAAAATCAGCTCCCAGGCAGAGAGATTTCGCAATGTCTTGGCTTGATCGTATGCCGCCCGAAGCAATAAGCTCAAAATTATTTTCCGTCTTTAGCTTTGCAAGCTGAGTTACACACTTTAACGTAGGAATGCCCCAGTTATTGAAATCAGAATCAGGATTTTTATTTGAAGCTCGTTCGTTTTCAACTTTTGCCCAACTTGTACCCCCTGCCCCGGCAACATCAATAACTTGCACACCTGCTTGTAACAAACGCCGTCCAACGGCTCCGGAAATACCTGCCCCCGTTTCTTTAACAATCACAGGTAAAGATGTATTTCCGCAGAGCTTGGCAATACCCTGCTCAACACCTTTGAAGTTGCGGTCGCCTTCGGGCTGCATGAGTTCCTGCAGGGGGTTGAGATGCACTATGATAGCATCTGCTTTAATGGATTCTATCAAAAGATTAAGATGATCCTGGGATAATCCCCCCACCAGTTGAGCACCACCAATATTGGCTGCAATAAAAGCATTAGGCGCTTTTTCTCTAACTATTGCAAATGAAGAAGTAGTTTCAGGATTTTCGAGCATCGCACGCTGACTTCCCACACCGAATGGTAAATTATGCTGCTCACAAAACGCTGCGATAATGGCGTTAACAGCACCGGCATCGGTATATCCTCCCGTCATCGATGAAATGAAAAGTGGAAAAGAAAAGCTGCGATCCAATAAGGTAGCCTCCGTGGTCACATCATCAACATTTATCTCCGGGAGTGCGTTATGTGCAAAGTAATACTGCTCATAACCAGTCGGAGTTTGATAGTTCATATCTCCCGAGGACGTTAGGTCAACATGATCCTTTTTTCGGTCTTTGATACTCATAGTATTAAATCATGTAGCTTCCGCCGTTAATATGGAAGGTTGAGCCGGTCATATGCGGCACTTTACCGCTGGCAAGAAATGCCACAAGTTCCCCTACTTCATCGGGAGAAGTAATCTCATCAAAAGCCATGCCTTGGGTCAAATAATCTTCGCCATACACTTCAATAGAATCTATGGCCATATCAGTTTTGATAAATCCGGGAGCAATAGAATAAGCAGAAATGCCCTGTTCACCAAAATCACGGGCTACGCTTTTGGTAAAGGCTACCAACCCTCCCTTGGAAGCGGCATAAGCCGAATATTCTTGCGTGTCACCACGATAAGCAGCTCGAGAAGATACGTTGATAAGATAACCGCCTTCCTCTTTGGTCCATCGATTTAAGGCCCATTTTGATATCAGTGCCGGAGCACGAAGATTCACCTGCATCGTTTGATCCCATTGTTCAAGCCAAAACTCATCTCCTTTTTCAAAACCGGATTCTTTGAAAATCCCGGCATTATTTACCAGCACATCCGGTACCTGCTCCCGATCAAAAATCGGTTTCAATTTCGTTTCTATGGCAAAGGGATCCGCAAGATCAACATAAAGGGGTTCGAACTGTTCG
This sequence comes from Bacteroidota bacterium, assembly GCA_051746985.1. Taxonomy (GTDB): domain Bacteria; phylum Bacteroidota; class Rhodothermia; order Balneolales; family Balneolaceae; genus Fodinibius. The sequence goes on along the minus strand of JBNJFP010000001.1, from coordinate 37,133 downwards.
TTTTCGCTAAACTCTTTGGGGAATTCTGAGGATCGCGCAGTTCCTATCACTTTAAAATCTTCTTTGAGCAGTGATTTTACAATGCTTTTACCAATTCCGCGCGATGCTCCTGTTACTAATGCGTACACGTTTGAAAAATTTGATTTTTGTTGCCTTTACTGAAGGTAAGAATCGGATAGTGGGCATACAAGGAAATTGCTACGCTCTTATCCCCTGTAAACCGGAACGTTGGAGCATGCTTCGCCGTACATCAACTTTTTGACGTACGGCACTAACTTTTGAGTGGCATGTAGGTAGATACTCTCGGGCACGGGTTTTTCTTTGCTGGAACATCCTTTAAGAATAACGAACTTGTCTTTGTATGATGACCAATCTATTTCATCGAGATTCCGGCGATATAGTTCAAATAGCATATCGTCTTTTTGTCCCTTAAAAACCTCTTTGGCATGACTCGCAAGGTACTGACCAACAAGCATATAAGCCCACTTAGATATAATGGCATCGGTTGAACAAAAGACGCCAACATACTGCCCGTCGAATTGAGTCCAGTCGAACTCTTCCAAAGTTTCACGGAACTCCTGCTCTTTTAGGATCATTCCCTTGAATAAGAATTGCTTCAGGTCGAGTTCTCTACGTGGGGTTTCGTCAAAATACTTTTGCAGGTCAAGAGTAACGAGCTTATCAGATTGTTTGACCTTATTGACAATTTCTCCCTGCGTTTCCGTAGCCATAACTTATATTGAAAAAGATTCGCCGCACGAACATGTGCGATTCGCATTGGGATTGTGAAAGTGAAAGCCTTCTCCGTTTAGCCCATCAGTATAGTCCAGTTTTGTTCCGGACAGATATAGAAAACTGCGCATATCTACCACCAATTTTATACCCTTATCTTCAAACTGTTGCTCTTCCTGATCTGGTTGAGTTTCGGTATCAAACTCCAAATCATAGGTCAATCCAGAGCAACCTCCGCTTACAACACCCACCCGAAGCAGAGCATCATCAGCAATCTGCTGTTCTTTTCGAATCTGTTTGATGCGCTTTGCAGCTCGTTGTGAGATGGAAATAGACATAATACTTCTCGGCTCGACTTAATTAAACAGATACAACTTGTATCTCAGGGTCAATACGCTTAACCATACTTTCAATGGCATAGAGCGTGCCGCTGGTAGCTGTGGGGCATGTTCCACAGGCTCCCTGGTAGTGTACTTTGAGGCGATTGCCATCAAGCCCCAATACCTTGAGTCCACCGCCATCTGCAAGTAGGTATGGACGCACCTGCTCATCGAGCAGCTGATTTATTTCCCGAAGACGGGGATCGTCCGTTTCCTGAACTTCTTTTGTAGCATGGACTTCTTCATCTTCTTCAGCATTTGTTTGGGGCTTAGCCTCACGAATAGGTGGAGCCAGCTGGCGAAGAAGTTCTGACCATACGGCATCTCCATCCTGTGTAACGGTTACGTATTTATCGACATAGTAAACGTTAATAACATGATCGATATCGAACAGAGCCGAAGCCAACTCATCATGTTCAGCATCAGATGCACTTTCGAATGATTTGGTGACGCCGTTGGTCAAGGCTTCTCCCAACACAAAACGCATAGCATCGGGATTTGGGGTGCGTTCAATTTCTTTGATCTTTGGCATAATAAGTTTGGTATAATAGCTTTTGACTGTTCACTATTTAGAACGAATATAAATATAAAATAATTCAATTCACAGCTTAGACTTAAGCCGATATTATGAGTCGTTAAAAATAGATATCGCTTTTTTAATTCCTTCGATTAAGCGGTCGATATCGTTCTCGGTGTTGTAAAAAGAAAGCGATGCTCGAGCTGTAGAGGGCACATTAAATCGACGCATGGTCGGCTGCGCGCAATGGTGTCCTGTACGGATAGCTATGCCCTGCTGGTCTAAAATCGTACCGATGTCAGTAGCATGAATGTCATCATGTACAAACGATAGCACGGATGCTTTTTCCTTAGCCGTACCGATGATACGAATACCATCAATAGATTGCAGCTGCTCAGTTCCATATTCAAGTAATTCGTGCTCTTTTTCGGCAATATTTTGCATCCCGATCTCTTCCAGGAATGAGATCGTTTCCCCGAAGCCAATGCCCGCTGAAATAGGTGGCGTGCCAGCCTCAAACTTATGAGGGATAACATTGTAGGTCGTTTCTTCAAACGAAACCTTGTCGATCATATCTCCGCCACCGCGATATGGAGGCATCTCATCGAGATACTTCTTTTTTCCGTAGAGAATACCAAAGCCAGTGGGACCGCACATTTTATGTGCAGAAAAGGCGTAAAAGTCGGCATCCAAATCTTGAACATCGACAGGAGTATGTGGAACGGCCTGTGCCCCATCCACTAAGACAGGAATATCTTGTTCATGCGCTTTAGCAATCATCTTTTTAACGGGATGTACAGTGCCCAAAGCGTTAGAAACGTGTCCGACAGCGACAATGGCCGTCTTATTATTTAGGAGGGTTACATACTCATCCCAGATGATATCCCCATCGTCGTCAACAGGAATCACCCGTACCTTGGCTCCCTTTCGCTCGGCAACCATCTGCCAAGGAACGATATTAGCGTGATGTTCAATCTCTGAAATTAGGATCTCATCCCCTGCACCAATAAAACGATCGCCAAAACTGTTGGTAACTAAATTTATCGAATCGGTAGTACCCGTTGTATAGATGACTTCTTCTTGGTGTTCAGCATTGATAAATCGCTGTACTTTTTTTCGAGTCTCCTCGTAGGCATCCGTGGCCTTTTGACTGAGGGTATGAATGCCACGATGCACATTAGCATGCTCGTTGCGATGATAATCATCGATGCGATCGGCAACGCGAACAGGCATTTGACTGGAAGCTGCATTATCAAGATAAACCAAGGGCTGTCCATTGACCTGTTGCGAAAGGACAGGAAACTGTTCTCGAATGCGAGAAAAATCTACATTCTGCTTGGTTTTCGTTGCAGCTTCAGCCATTACTACCCTTTTTTAGACCGTTAATTTAGAATCGAGTTGATTCTCAGTAAATTTATGAACCTCATTAACAAGCAATTCTTGCACAGAATCTACAGTTATATTCTCGATGGTCTCGAGTGCAAAAGCGTAGATGAGCATTTCGCGAGCTTGCTGATCATTTAAGCCGCGGCTTTTAAGGTAGAAGAGTTCATCTTCTTCGAGCTGTCCCACTGTAGCACCGTGTGTACAGACCACGTCATCGGCAAAAATCTCAAGCTGAGGTTTGGTGTTGACCAATCCCTTTCGAGAAAGCAACAAGTTCCGGTTCTCCTGGAAAGAGTCAATTTTCTGCGCGTCTTTACGAACAAAAATCTTTCCATTAAACACAGAATGTGCCTTACCAGTAATCACACACTTGTGCAGCTGGTGACTTTCACAGTGAGAGAAGCGGTGATCCATTACGGAGTGTGTATCAGAAACCTGATCTCCGTCAATGAGGACAAGTCCGTCAACGGTAAATTCGACCTCTTCATCACGCTGAGAAATTCGGGGCTCGTTCCGCGAAAGCTTGGCTCCGCGTGTGATCGTGTATGATTCGTAATCAGCGTGGTGATGCACAAAAGCAGCTGTACGAGCAATGTGGACAGCTTCCTTACTATCGCGCTGAATTTTGGTATGCTTAACGTAGGATTCTTCCTTGGCATTGACCTCTACAACCGGGAGATTGAAATACTTGTTGTCACCCAGGCCAATGTGATCCTCAACAACCGTTACTTCGGATCCTTCATCTGCAACAATAACACTTCGCGAGGTAGTGAAGTACTTTTCGTCGGCATCCGTCTGCACAAAAAGCAAATGCAATGGAGCATCAACCGTAAGTCCTTTGGGGACGTAAATGAAAAGTCCGTCCGTTAAAAATGCTTTGTTGAAAGAAGAAAAAACATCTTCCTCAAAGTTATTCTCAAGATATTTATTGAGATGTTCCTTTAGAAGATCGTTCTCCTCCTCAGCTAACTTGGCGATGTTGCCAATAACAACATTATCTGGAATATCATCGGTAGAAGAATGTTCAGCAGAGAAACTACCATTAACAAATACCATTCGGGCACCTTCACTTTCCGGGAGGTAATGCTCGCTGATATCTGGAAGCTCAACGTCCAAATCTGATGCGAGGGTGTAGGAATCTTTGTAGAGGTCGCGCAGACTGATAAACTTCCATTCTTCAATCTTTTTTGTAGGAAAAGGAATATTGCGAACTTCCTCGGCTCCCTTTAGACGAACCTCGTCTAAAAATTTTGATTTGCCATTCAGTGAACCCTGAAAGTCAAGTAAGTCTTGTAAAAACGTTTGTTCTTGTTTTTTCACGTTACTCATATTCATTATTGCTGTTCACCGTTTACAGATACTGCGTCAGTTAACCAATCGTAGCCTTGCTCTTCGAGTTTGAGCGCCAAGTCTTTATCGCCAGATTTAGCGATCTTGCCGTCAATCATTACGTGAACATAATCAGGCGTTACGTAATCCAGAATACGCTGGTAGTGCGTGACCAGACATACTGCGTTATCTTCGTTGGCTATTTGATTAATTCCATTCGCTACGATTTTCAGAGCATCGATATCCAATCCAGAATCCGTTTCATCCAAGAACGAAAGCTTGGGATTGAGTACGGCCATTTGGAAAATCTCATTGCGCTTCTTTTCTCCACCGCTGAATCCGGCGTTTACGCTGCGATCCAAAAAGGCGGGATCCATGTCAACGAGTTCCAGCTTTTCGTGAGCGTAATCCTCAAACTGCAGCGGATCGAGCTCTTCACGTCCCTGCTCTTGGGCGATAGTGTTGTATGCCTGGCGAAGTAAATTCTTATTCGTTACACCGGGAACTTCGACAGGGTATTGAAAAGCAAGGAAAATACCCAAATGAGCGCGCTCATCGGCTTCAAGCTCAAGAATACTTTCTCCGTTATACAGGATATCGCCCTGTGTAACCTCATAGGCTTCATGTCCCGCTACAACTTTCGAAAGCGTGCTCTTACCACTTCCATTGGGACCCATAATCGCATGGATTTCACCGTCATTAATTGTCAAATTAACTCCTTTTAGGATCTTTTCTGATGGATCCTCTTCTACACAAACATGTAAATCTTTAATTTCTAACACGTTACCTTATTCCTCTAATATTTTTGATTAAAAAGTTTTTTGATCTGTGTGGATTAACCTACGCTGCCTTCGAGCTTAATGCCGAGCAATTTATCAGCTTCTACGGCAAACTCCATGGGCAGCTCTTGTAATACTTCTTTGGCAAAACCATTAACGATAAGCGAGATAGCATCATCCTCGTCCATACCGCGCTGCTGCAGGTAAAAGATCTGATCTTCTCCTACGCGACTGGTTGATGCTTCGTGCTCCACTTTTGCCGTCGGGTTAGCCGATTCGATGTATGGGAAGGTGTGTGCCCCACAAGTCTGTCCGATTAGCATCGAGTCGCAAACCGAGTAGTTTTGTGCTCCTTCGGCACGGGGACTAATTTTAACAAGTCCACGGTAGCTGTTGTGCGATTCACCAGCCGAGATCCCTTTCGAAATAATGGTACTCTTGGTGTTTTTCCCGACGTGAATCATCTTAGTGCCGGTATCAGCCTGTTGACGATTATTCGTTACCGCAACAGAATAGAACTCACCAACCGAGTTATCACCCTGCATAATTACGCTGGGATATTTCCATGTAATAGCAGAACCGGTCTCAACCTGTGTCCACGAAATCTTGGAGTTATCACCGCGGCAGTGCCCCCTTTTCGTTACAAAGTTGAAAATACCGCCCTGCCCTTTTTCATCACCGGAATACCAGTTCTGAATGGTTGAGTACTTAATTTCAGCATTTTCGAGAGCAACCAATTCAACAACAGCAGCGTGCAGCTGATTTTCTTGATACATCGGCGCCGTACAGCCTTCAAGATAACTGACGTGACTGTTATCCTCACAAATGATAAGGGTACGCTCAAACTGACCCGATTGCATATTGTTGATACGGAAGTACGTAGAAAGCTCCATCGGGCAAACCGTATCTTTGGGCACATATACAAACGATCCATCCGAAAATACCGCCGAATTCAATGCTGCATAAAAATTATCACCTTTTGGTACGACCGTTCCTAAGTACTCCTTGACAATCTCAGGATGATCCTGGATGGCCTCAGAGATTGAACAAAAAATGACGCCAGCATCCGCCAGCTTCTCCTTAAAGGTGGTAAAGATAGATTCACTATCGAAAACAGCATCAACCGCAATACCTTGCAACTGTTTCTGCTCTTCGAGGGGAATCCCCAACTTTTCATAAGTCTCAAGAATTTGGGGATCTACATCATCCAGGCTTTCCGCTTTTTTGTTGTCTTTCTTTTTAGTGGATGAGTAGTATTGAATATTGTCAAAATCAGGTTTTTTATACTCCACATTTGGCCAGTCGGGCTCTTCCATCTGCTTCCATTTTTCAAAAGCCTCCAAACGGAATTCAAGCACCCATTCCGGCTCGTCTTTGCGACGAGAAATTTCTCGGATAATATCCTCATTGATCCCTTTGGGAAAATCTTCATATTCCACATCGGTGGTAAATCCATACTTATACTCACCACCAACCATGGATTCTAACGCTTCAGTTTCACTCATAAGAAATTATTGCGGTAAAATTTACGATTTCAGCAATTTTATTTTTAAAACACTAATCGATGCTAATACGTTCGAGATTGGATTTAGATTAGTTCTATCTTAATCCAACCGAACCGTTGACATAGCTTGCTTTCACAGAGCCTCAAATATAAGGATTATTGGATGTAACTTAAACTTAATTCGGTCTCAAATATTACGTCCATTCTTATATTATTTTGCTCTTCAAAGATCGTACTCCTTAACTTCTATTACTAATCGAAAGTTGCTATTGCAAAGATAGGAAGTATTTATAGTGGACGCTTTATTTCACTCTCCCATTAAAATAGCTACGCAGGCGGCGTTGACGATATCCTGCCAGCTACAGCCACGAGACAAATCCATCATTGGTTTGGCCAGTCCCTGGAGAATGGGTCCTGTTGCCGAAGCCCCGGCCAAACGTTCGGTAATTTTATAAGCAATATTGCCGGCGTCTAAGTTGGGAAAGATAAATACGTTGCCGTGCCCTTTTAAAGGAGAGTTGGGGGCTTTTCGTCGAGCTACTTCGGGGACGAAAGCAGCATCAAACTGCAATTCACCATCTACGGTTAGCCCAGGTGCTTTTTGTTGGATGAGCTGGGTAGCCTTAACCACGAGCTCGGTACGCTCATGTTTGGCGCTACCTTTGGTCGAAAAGGAAAGCATCGCTACCCGGGGATATTCTTGTGTTAAAAGTCTATGTGTACGTGCCGATTCGATGGCAATATCGGCCAGCTGTTCGATATTGGGATATGGAACGACGCCACAATCAGCATAGGTCAACGGCGGTTGTCCATCGAGTGCCATCAAAAAAGTGCTGGAAACGGTGTTGTTACCTTTGCGAAGCCCAATGCTGTGGATGGCTGCCCTGATCACTTCGCCTGTTGTTGCAATTGATCCTGCCACACAGCCATCAACCTGATCTGTGGCAACAAGCGTAGCAGCAAAATATAAAGGGTCATTAAGCTTTTGTTGCGCTTCTTCAATGCTCATCGCCTTATGTTTTCTCCGCTGGTAAAGGTGATTGGTGAGCCTCTCCTTGTTTTTAATAGAATCAAACCTTAAAAAATTGAGCTGTTCAGAAAGTGCTACCTCTTCCCTTTTTGCCACTGCGACTGCTTCTTCTTGTCTGCCAACTAATTTTACCTTACAAATTCCTTCATCTTGTAAAAACGTAGCTGCCTGTAAAACCCGGGCATCATTCGCTTCAGGAAAAATAATTGATTTATTCTGCTTCGAAGCTCTGCTCCGAAGGTGGCGAATAATATCGGTACTCATAATAATAGGATTATAGCTATAATGGCTGTTGCGAGGCCCCACCACTGCTTGTTGGTCACCGTATCATTCCAAATAAACAGGCCCAGCAGCGTGCCGCCTAAGACGTTTAAAATATTGACGATGGGATAGGCCAGAGATCCACTGATGCCTCCCAACGCATAAATTAAAAAAATAGAGCTATATAAATTGGGAATTCCAATGGCGGCTCCTATCATGGCCTCTTGCCTGGTAATAAGAGTCCCCTTTCGAACAAAGCTAATCACCAATCCGATAACAAAGGCGGCTGCAAAGACCAGTCCCATAAATGTAAGTTCATTAAGATTGGTGCTGAATTCCTCTTCGTAGATTTTGAGGGAAGCATCTGCCAACCCGGTAAGCACAAAAATGAGCACCAATAGCCACGAGGCACTTATAGATCCTATCTTAATATTATTTTTTTTTGGGATGAGTAACAGCATGGCTCCAAAAACGCCAACGATACCCACTATTTTAATCGCGCTTAGGTATTCGGCGTACCAGTAAATGGAGATGGCTACGGGAATCAGCAAAGATAGACGCATGGAAGCGATGGTGATGCCGACCCCGTTGGTGTGGACGGACTTACTATAGACTACAAAGTTGCCGATAAAGAAGGCGCCTACGATACCGCAAAAAATAATTAAGACGGATGTATGCGATGCGAGGGTTGTCCAAAGCTGGTCGCCATATCCCACAATAAGCGCAAAAGTGCCCGCTACCAAATAGTTGACCGTCAAGGTGTTAAGGGTACGCAGGTTTTTACTTTCGGTAACTTTGAGCAGGTGGGCAATAGTTAGCGAACATACCGAACTTAATAGCAGGTATAAATACGCCATTATTCCGTGGTCAGATTGAGTTTTGTATTCCCCAATAGTAACGGATTCTGTGGCCGGTCGAAAAGGCGACGCGAGGTATATGATACGTTGCGTTCGAGGTATTGATATATATCTGAAATGGTGGTGCGTCGCTCCTGAAGTGCCTTAGCAAAGTAATAAGGGAAAATATAGTGCTTTTTGTCTTCGCCACCGGGAGAAACATATAGACTGGATGGATCATTAAGACGCGTTCCGGTCAGAAAGGCGCTATTGGGATTACCAGTCAACAATGGTGACACCTCCTCTTCTAACAGCTGGCGCATTTGGTTATCCGACCAGCCCATATTACGGACACTGTTGCTAAAGTCTATATCAGATAGTACCAGCGTTTGGGATGAGGGTATATCACCTAATTGTTCATATACTTTTTTTAGGAAAATGGGGGATTTCGTAATACTGTCGGGTGCTGCGGATAAAAATTGAAGTTCTGGATTATTGCCGGTGGTATCGGCCGCCCCATATCCACTGAAGTAAACAAAAAGTTCGGTGCTGTCGGTAGCTGATTGGGAAATGTTAGATATGGCGGCATCTAAACTATCACGATCTGTAATATTTGAGAGTTGATAAATATTTTCTTCGGTGTAGCCCAGCGCATTTTCTAAATACGATCGTATTAGCCGACCATCGCGCAGGGCGTAATTACGTTCTTCAAGCGAATCAGCAAAACTCTGATTGATGACCAACAGTGCCTGCGAATTCTCGTTGTCATTTCGCAATATTGGGATATTACTTTCAACATCAATATCACCAAAGGGAACCCGCGGAACGGTTACAACTTGTTCTTCACTGCCAAAATCTTCGGATCGCCAAATGATGCTGGACTCAGATTTTTTTATATAAGCTTCCGAAATGCCATAAATAACTTTATACCAATCTTCATACTCCTCATAATCTTCTATTTGCAGCTGACTTCCCTGCACTAAATCAGCCAATATGTTTTCTTCATCTTCATCAGGATTGTTTCGAAGAGGGGTGATTTGATTAGTGATCTCGGCATACGGCTGTAATACTGAGGAAATTGGGAAACTATAACGGTACAGCGAATCCGAAAAAAGAACTTCAACGGTGGTTTTCCCGGGATCGGGACCCGATAGTTCAAGCTCTTCGAGAACATTGCCCAGAGAAACCGTTAGCTGGCCTTCATCAATTTCCTGATCTACATCCTCGTAAACAACAAGATCATTGTAGAGCATATATACCGAAGCAGTAGTATCGGCATTTGTTTCAGCTTTAACGGTATCAACTTCTGTGGTGGTACCCGAATTTCTCAAAAGTCGCTCTTCGCCAGTGGGACGAGGGTCTCCATCGGCCTTCATATTTAAAAATCCGGATGCCAACATTAAAGCCCCTGCCCCATTAAGGGTCCACGTTTTGGCGTCAGTAGCATTACCATCAAATGTACCCGAATTGGCCAAATAAAAAGCCATTGCGGCACCACCTAAGCCAAGGGCTACAGCTCCCGGGCGCAGTCGATAATCCTGGATATTACGTTCCATTAATACCCGCTGGGTATATTCATAGTGGGTTTCGGAGTATAGATCGAGATTCAATACAGGATTTTCGGGAGTGACCTCACCAGTAGCCTGCAAGAAGTAATGTTCTTCGAGTATTTCAGAATCAGACTTATCCAACGATTGCTTTTCCTTGACCGTCCAACGCGCACTGGTGCATGCCCCCAGAAAGGAGACGATCAAAAAGAAAAGCAGTATATTGCTGATTTTTTTCAAAAGTCGTTATAGTGAAATTGTTGCTCCTATACCAAAAACCTGACGAAACGTAAAGGCGTTGTCGTCACCGGGATGAGAAAGCCAAAGAGGCATATCATATCGAAGTACCAACCCCCGTGATTTACCAAGATAATCAGGAATGTCGATAGAAAACAGAAATCCGAGTCCCGCATCAGACAATGTTCGGGATTCTTCTAAACGAGTGAGACCCAGGGAAGTTCCGGAGTCGAAAAAGAAATATGAGCGCAAATCCACAAGGCCACCGATAACAGGGATATCGTCAATAGCATTATCAAGCGGATTTGGATAATTCAACTCCAGGTTGAGAGCTGATATGGAGGTGTACAGCGGAGCCGCACCATTGTTTAAGTCCTCAATATCCTCCGAGAGGTAGCCGCGCAAATTGGGTCCGCCCGTTATTTGGATATTACCCAAACTCATCCAGCTGGGCGGGATAGTACCTCGAGCACGGGTAAAACCGCTACCCATCCAGTTTCGGGGCGAATTAAAGCTCCGCGAAAACAAGTATTCGGGGGTCGTGCCTTCGGTAGCAAAGCCACTGTAAAGGCGGCCATAAATCGAAAAATATTCCGAGAGAATGGCCTGTTGCCGTATTATGATTTCGCTACGCAGAAAGGAATCGGCCTGTCCCCCGATATTGCTATCTAAGGAGAGGGTGGCCGCCATTCTGCCGAGACTGTTTTTGTTGGTATAATCAAAAGACGCATTGGCCATATAAAGCCATTGCGTCTGCCAAAGTTGTCGATATAGCAGATAGTCCGTATTAAAACGGTTTTCGCCTCTGAATCCCACCGAAAGTTCTTTATAGTTTTTTTCGTCAAAACCGGTCTGCCAGCGCTTGTTGAAGGTCAATCCGTGAGACTGAAAGCCCGTACGATAAGATGATTCCAGGGAGATATTGCCTTCATTGCCGAAATCAGATATAGCGGGTATAGGTTCGGTATATCGCAAATAATACGATACGGGATGGGTCGGAATATTGGTCCCCAGCCAAACCCCTGCATTAAGGCGGTGGGCACCGTCACCAAAAGTTCCTGACTGCTGACCACGAACACGTACCCCAACCCGCACGCCATCTACGCTATTGTACCATAAGTCTGGTGCAGGCAGCAGCTCATACGATGCACCCTCATCCTGGGCTACAGATTGTGAGGGCAAGAGCATCCCCAAAACCAAAACCGTTAGCATAAAAAATGAAGCGCGCATCATCCGTTTTAAAAATCGATTATCCACTCGTCAATAATTTGATTGTTGATTACTATATCAGCTAACAGTTTCATCAGCCGTCGCTGTTCCGGCCATAGAATATAGCTATCTATCTCGTCCTTAGAAATCCATTTCCAATCCACATGCTCATGGTTAAGCCTGATGGCAGGATCGTTCGTTATCAGTGCCCCAAAGGCGGGAATCTGAAAAATATGATCCGTACTGTGATCGTAAAACTGATTGAGCGATGGAAGGCTCCAAAACAGATCGGGCTGCAGGCCCGACTCCTCTTCCAACTCTCGCAAGGCAGCCTTGGGGTGGGATTCGTTCCTTAAAACCTTCCCTCCTATCATCCGCCACTGCCCGCCATATCGCACATCCGCCGCTCGCTTGAAAATCAAAAAAGAAACTGCACCCAATCCTTCTCGGTACGGGTACACATCAACGAGCCGTTTCATTTCTGTAAGTTTTTACTTCCTAAAACTTTAGCCTTAAAATATTCAAGTGCTTTCAAGAGGCCCTCCTTTCTATCAAAAGTCGGTTCCCAGTCGAGCACTTCTTTGGCTTTTGCAATATCCGGCTGACGAATTTGTGGATCGTCTTTAGGCAATTCTTCAAAAATAATTTCGCTGTCAGAGTTCGTTAACTCTATAATCTCTTTGGCGAATTCGAGTATGGTAATCTCTTCGGGATTCCCGATATTTACCGGCTCTACGTAATCCGATTGAGAAAGCCTCCATACCCCCTCTACGAGATCATCTACATACATAAAAGAGCGCGTCTGAGATCCATCCCCATAAACCGTCAGCGGTTCGCCTTTAAGCGCCTGACGCATGAATGTAGGAAGTGCACGTCCGTCGTGCAGCCGCATACGCGATCCATAGGTATTAAAAATACGCACGATATGGGTATCGATGCCGTGAAAACGATGGTAGGCCATAGTCATCGCCTCGGCAAAACGCTTAGCCTCGTCATAGACTCCACGGTGTCCAATGGGATTTACATTGCCCCAATAACTTTCTTTTTGGGGATGAGTGAGCGGATCGCCATAAACCTCACTGGTGGAAGCCAACAGAAACCGAGCCCCCTTTTCTTTGGCAAGCCCCAATGCCTTATGCGTACCTAATGAGCCCACTTTGAGCGTTTGGATGGGCATTTCGAGGTAATCAACCGGTGAGGCCGGAGAAGCGAAATGAAGAATAAGATCAAGCTCCCCCTTAACATGAATAAAGTTCGTTACATCATGCTTGACGAACTTGAAAGCCTCATTGCCCATCAGGTGCGAAATATTATCGGCACTGCCGGTAAGCAGGTTATCCATGCAGATAACTTCGTACCCTTTTTGGAGGTATCTGTCGCAGAGGTGAGAGCCAAGGAACCCTGCACCACCGGTAATGAGGACGCGCTTTGAGTTAGTGCTCAAAATATAATTTTGTTAATTATTGACATTTTGACGACCGACTAATGACAATGGTTGACCATTTAACTATTCATCAACTAAATAATCAACCTTAGGTTCGTTGGTGCGATCAGTTAATGAATTTCTCATTGCCTGAATCCTTGCAGCAAGATGATTAGCCTCACTATACAAGCTTTTTAGACTTTCTTGTTCGTCACCTGAATACAAGTAGTTTCTTTTAGAGATCAAATGAAGGCAAGCTACCGATTCAATTAAGGATCGCAAAGCAATACCCAAAAATCGGTTTTGTTGTTTATCAGTCTGACCTGTAGAACCTTCAGCGATGTTTAAAGATACTGATGTTGCAGATCTTCTTAGTTGATCAGAGAGATTATATCGCTCTTTAGATGGAAGTAAGTCAGCTATATCGTAAGCCGCATCAACATAGTCCAATGACTGTTGCCAAATTTCTAACTTCTCAAATTTAAACGCCATAGGATTCTATTTTTTTGACTACTAACTTTATTGGTCGGTAGTCCATTGAAGGCTATCAGTCGTCAGTGGTCAACAGTCATTGGTCGTCCGTTATCCCTCAACCGCTATGTTTTTCTCCACGCCCACAGCAGGTCTCCCCACACTAATATAGGTAATGCCTGCTTTTTCGGCACGTTTGAGATCATAGAGATTACGTCCGTCAAAGATAACCGGCTTTTTCATTTCTTCGGCAAAATTATCGACCGTGGGACGTCGGAACTCATTCCATTCCGTGCAAATAACCAGGGAATCCACACCATCAAGCGCCTCGTTTTGGTCATGTACAAAGGTCGTATTGTCGAGGACAGCTTGCGTAGTAGCTTGTTTAAAAGTACCGATTGCTTCCGGATCATACGCCAGTAGTTTGGCCCCTCGCTTTACCAGTTCCTCGGCGATATATAGGGCCGGGGCTTCTCGGATGTCGTCGGTCTCGGGCTTAAAGCTGAGTCCCCAGATTCCAAAAGTCATACCACTGAAGTCGTCCGTATCGTAATACTCTTCCATCTTTTTGACGATAGAGATCTTCTGGTCGTTATTGACCTTCATCACCGAATCGACAATCTTAAAATCGTAGCCGTTCTGCGCGGCCGTATAATGGATAGCCTGAACATCTTTAGGGAAACAGCTACCCCCGTATCCAATGCCGGCAAACAAAAAGCGCTTGCCAATGCGGGAGTCGGTACCGATACCGCGGCGGATGTTATCCACGTTGGCGCCCACCTTCTCGCAAATGTTAGCAATTTCGTTCATAAATGTGATCTTGGTCGCCAGCATAGCGTTGGCCGCATACTTGGTAAGCTCGGCACTGCGTCGATCCATAACAATAATAGGATTGCCGGAACGGACAAACGGTTCGTAGAGCGTAGTCATAATTTCGGCTGCACGATCACTGTCGGTACCAATCACTACCCGTTCGGGATACTTAAAGTCTTCCACAGCAGCCCCTTCGCGCAGGAACTCCGGATTTGATACCACATCGAAAAGATCACTATCTAACTGATCGCCGATAATTTCCTCCACGCGGTCGCCGGTAGTAACAGGAACGGTCGATTTATTAACAACAACCGTATAATCGTCGATAATGGGACCCAGTTCAGAAGCGACCTGCATTACAGCAGAAAGATCGGCCTGTCCGTCGCCGCCGGGAGGCGTTGGTAAACATAAAAATACAATATCGGCTTCGGGAACAGCCTCGGTGATATCAGTAGTGAAGGTAAGACGACCCTCGCGCTGACTTCGCGCAAAAATAGTTTCCAACCCGGGCTCATAAATAGGAATCTCACCATCTTTCAGCCGATTAACTTTATCTTCATCAATATCTACACATGTTACGTTGTTTCCGGAATCGGCAAAACAGGTCCCGCTGACCAGCCCTACATATCCCGTTCCAATGACTGCTATATTCATTTAACTATCGCTCAATATTTTTGATTTCCAATTTTAGTTTTCCGGCAGGAACATCTACCTCAACAACTTCTCCAACTTCGGTACCAAGGACGGCTTTACCGATGGGAGAATCTACTGATATCTTTTTCTTCTTAAAGTTCGCCTCGTCTTTAGACACAAGCGTATATTTCACCTCCTTTTCTACCGTGTGATTATAAATAGTTACCGTAGAAAGCAGATACGCCTTGTTGGTTTTAATGTCTTCTTCATCAAGGATACGGGCATTAGCCAGCGCATTTTCAAGCTCTGCAATACGCTTTTCGAGCATGCCCTGGGCCTCTTTTGCCGCATCATACTCGGCATTCTCACTCAAGTCGCCTTTGGCCCGCGCTTCGGCAATATCCTCAGCTATTTCTTTGCGTCCTCGTGTTTTAAGATCTTGCAATTCCTCTTCCAGCTTTTCAAAACCTTCTCGTGACAGATAATTCTTTTCCACGGTGCTTTTTTTTCTTTGATTTAAATCCTTTTTGTGCAGACGATACAAATAATAAATGCCAGCTGTGATAGCTGACATGCATCGCTTTAGAGCGCCTTAAAATACCATGATTTGAGCTCTGTTTCCAAATATAAATTAATCCTTAAAGCTACCTTATTTTCATACGACGGGCTTTTGTCTGTTTTTTGCAAAAGAGCATCTTTCAATTCACCTTTAACTCACCTTCCAGCCTCCAACATCTAACTTCCATCCATAATCACAAAAACCAAAAATTCCGTTTCCCGAACTCGGCTATAGTCTTAAAACCTGATAGGTCTTGTTCTTCGAAGAGGAGTACACAAGTTGTGAAGGGGTTATGCTTCTGGGCACTTTTATCTCTAAGGCAGGATGCCGCCACGAGCGGTATTTAAATATGTTGTTCATGGGTGCAATCTTCTCACAACTCAAGATTATTGCTGTTTTGTAGAGGTATCTGTTTTAGGGTATGCCAACATGGGTACCCCTAACATAAAACGCCCAAAACATGATTCGGTCCGGAATTTTATCCGCCCTGCTAACGGTAAATGCTGCTCCATCCTGATATTTTAATTATATTTAAAAACTGTCAGCAGTAAACGATCATTGGAACAGTATAATCGGTACTAAAACAAAAGAAATGGACCTGTTAAAAATTATTTTTGCCGTCATACTTCCGCCCCTTGGCGTATTTTTAGAAGTTGGGATAAAGGGATCTTTTTGGATTAACATTCTGCTAACGATTCTCGGGTACATCCCCGGTATTGTACATGCGGTTTGGATAATTGCCAGAAAGTAAGTCTATTACGCGTATTGGTGTGCTATTGGTTTATGGTGATAAATCCCAGCCCGGTAGCCGGTAATTAAGAAGTAATATCAGACGGTAATAAAAAACACCAATATCCAGTCCGCGAAACGTTCCGAATGATTTCTGATGCCCGCACTCGAGGTGTTTTTAAGTGCACCTTACGTTAAGGCTCTTACCATCACTGAATATAAATACAAACCACGGCGAAGCCGATAGGCTGACGATAAAAAAATCGCCGGACGTCTGACTGATTCTTTAAAGAATTTAACCATCAATAAATAAAGCTTTAGGTACTATCAGAACAATGCGTTCTATCCAAGATCGAATATCAGAACAGCTTACCCAAAACATCGAAGATATTGAATCCGAAACGCCCCTCTCTGACGGGCAGCGAAATGAAATTAGTGAGGGTCTTAAACGGGCCCGAAAAGATTTTAACAAGTTAATTACTTGGTTCGAGTTTGCTGAGAAAATTGCCGATATCGGTTTGTGGGAGCATGACCACACTGAAAACAACATTACCTGGTCTGCCGAAACATCACGCATCTGGGGATATGATCCTCAGCTAACCCAACCGAATTTTGAGCTGTATAAAAAGCGTATTCATCCGGATGACAGAGCGCGTGTAGTAGATGCCTATCAAGAATCGCAAACAAGTAAAGAACGATTTTATGCCGTTTATCGGCTTAAGATGCCCGACGATGAGATTAAGTTTGTTGAGTCGCATGGCATTCATTTTTACGATGATGAGGACAATATACTGCTGACGCTGGGGACGAATCAGAATGTTACCGAAAGGGAGCTCGAGAAAAAAGAGATGGAGCAGTCGCTGGAAGAAAATCAAACGGTGCTCGATGAAATCCATCATCGCGTTAAAAACAATCTGGCGGTAGTTGCGGGCACCTTGCAGCTTCAGTGGCTACAGGAAGACGATCCCGAAGTTGTCGAGAAACTACAAACCAGTGCCAATCGCATTAAAACTATTGCGGGGATTCACCAGCAGCTATACGAATCCGATCATCTATCAAATGTCTCGCTGGGAGAAAATATTGAACGTCTCGCAGCTAACCTGATCTCATCTATGGAATCCGATACCCAAATCACTCTCCATGCAAATTACGACGAGGTGGATCTGGATATCAAGAAAACCCTGCCGTGTTCATTAATCGCCAACGAGGTGGTAACCAATGCCATCAAATACGCTTTCCCCAATGCAGAGGAAGGAGAAATTTCAATAGAATTGACCAAAAATGATGATCAAATAAGCCTAAAGATTTCTGATAATGGCATAGGTTTGCCTGATGATTTTAACAAAAAGCAGGATTCGCTTGGCATGAGTCTCATCAACACTTTAAGTGCCCAGTTAGAGGCAGACTACAATTTTGATTCCTCAGATGA
>JBNJFP010000001.1:0-19229 GCA_051746985.1 Bacteroidota bacterium | reverse complement strand
AGAATAGTAACCCCGCCCCTAATGTCACTCAGAGGAATACAATGACGAGGAGTATCAAGTGTCTTTTACTTCGCAGTTGCACTTTTGTAGGCAGCTTTTGAAAGAGTTGTGGCTCCATGCTATTAACTTAAATCCATCATATAAAAGAACGTTTTAAATTTTATATCTTGGGTGAAATTTCAAATTTAATCGTTTTGCTACATGTCCAAGTTAAGTACCAAGGAGATTCTCGAACAAAATCTGGATCGTTCACCCCCGGGTCGTCTGGGTGATATGAAAGTACTGCTCCATAACGTGCGCAGCATGCACAATGTGGGGGCTGCTTTTCGCAGTGCCGACGCTTTTGGGATACACAGCCTATTGCTATCTGGATACACCCCTACTCCTCCCCGTTCGGAAATTTCCAAGACGGCTATTGGCGCCGAAAAGCATGTGCAGTGGCAGCAGCTTCAAGATCCCCAAACAGAACTTAACGAGCTTAAAGGTGCTGGATACCTGCTTGTCGGACTGGAGCAGACGACCAATAGTGTTCTGCTGCCGGATTATTCCATACCCCATGAGAAAAAGATCTGCCTTGTTTTTGGTAATGAAGTAACCGGCATGGATGAAGAGTTGCTGCCTCACATTGATGACTTTGTTGAAATTCCGCAATATGGACACAAACATTCCCTCAATGTTTCCGTCACCGTAGGGGTATCGCTGTATGCCTTTTTAGTAAAATACTGGCAAGGGTAAGAGGCGTTACAATATGATAACACTTTAAGAGTTATTTTATCTACCTACTCAGAAAAAAATACAAAACTTAAGTGTTCATGTATTTTATATAACGACGTATCAACCCGAAATTTTTGGGTTGAGTGGGAACTATAAAACAGATTCTATACGTTTTATACTGAAATTTTAACAGCTTTTAACAGCATAGATTAAGTGTTTTTTGTTATTGTGTTTCTGTTAAATTGACAAATAATATCATTACAGTACAACTATTAGTGAGGTCAGTTTGATTCAATCCAACAAAAGTTTCCGGGAATATTACTCTACCGGCCAGTACAAAGGCTTCTATAAGCTTCGAGAACGACAATATAAATTGTCTGGCAAAGTCCATATCACGTTTACGAATGGAGAAAAAGAGATTTTTGCCGTCGGTATTTTTAAAGAAGCAGCACTTAAAAGTGCCTTCTCACAAATTGATAAATTTTTGGATGGAAGTGGATCTGACCTTAGCCAATCCAGTCAACAACTAAGTTCCCTGCTTCCTTTATTCTTTTTGATTTTTGTGCCTTTCTGAGGAATGGCCGCTTGCAAGGCTAAATATTTCCTTTTTGTACCAGCTTAAGCATGATTATATCATAAATAGCATGTGCTGCCATAGCTGCTATCAGCCCTGCGTAGGAAAATAGGAAACCTAACATCATGCTAAGTCCAAACATGGTTATCCCAAATAGGATGTGGCCTTTCGACTTAAACTTGAAGTAGCCATGAATCCCCACGAATAATATCGAAGTGAGAGCATTTCCCAGTAGCGGCTGTATTGCCCCCCTGAAAAGAAGCTCTTCGCCAACACCGGCAAATACCGACACCTGGGTCCGATCAAAATTTGAAAGCCGCATTTTTACAATCATCTCAAAAATATAGAAGTCATTCAGCACTTCAGACACCGGTTTACGACGGGCGATAAATGCAATAATTCCAGCCGCGCCCACACCTCCTGAAATACCAACCAATAATTGGTTACCAATGGAAAAGCCATGCTCAAAGGCTACAGTTAATGGTGTGTAATGGCCATATCTAAAGATGAGAAATGCCAGCACACTATACACAACAAACGAAATAATCGACATCCCCAGCAGGTTCAAACTGGAACTATCATCGGCCGGATGTTGGTTATTATGATGATTTAAATCCATATCAACGCAGCGCTCTAAATTATTTCAGAAGAAAGGAAAATTACTCGGCAAGCATAACCTCTTCAACTCGGGATGAGGTATCACGAGAAAGCCGAATTATTAGGTTATACGGCCAGTTATCTCCCGAAATACTCATCTCATCCCCCATATCAATATTGTAAATAAGCAGGCTGTCATTCTGCATATCGGGGGCTCCCAGCAATGATAGAACTTTCGATTCAGGGTGTTTAATAAGCGTATCCGATTCAATAATGTCATTGGCCATGGCCCCCCGGCTACGTTCGTTGCCCTTTTGCCACTCCTGTTGGTCAAATGGTAACTCATTTGTTGAGATGCTATCATCAGATTCAGTGGTAGGGAAATCAGCATACAAATATAGCATTCCGAGGATTACAAGGATTAAAACGCTAACCAGGATGTTCAATCGCATGTTGGAGTGGGAGTTTGTGTTGCTTATTAACTTCCCTCAGAATAATGAATAAACGGAACTTATAAAATTGAATCTGTGTGATCTTTAGCCATCAAAAAAAGTAGAATCGGCGACCTGCAAACTATTTTGTAATTTTTAGGTTGATACTCTTATTTTCGAGCTCTGTAAATTGAACACTAAAATATTGTCCATGTCGAAACGTACCCTTGTTACTTCTGCGCTACCTTATGCTAACGGACCCATCCACTTAGGTCATCTTGCTGGGGCTTATTTGCCGGCCGATTTATTTGTTCGCTACAAACGGCTGGCGGGAGAAGATATCATTCACATCTGTGGATCCGATGAACACGGAGTGCCTATTACTATTGCCGCAGAAAAAGAGGGTGTTAGTCCCCAAGACATTGTGAACAGATTCCATGAGAAAAATAAGCAGGTCTTTAAAGACTTCGGCATTGACTTTGATTACTACGGACGCACAAGCTCGGAGGTACATCATAAAACTTCGCAAGCGTTTTTTACCAAGCTGTATGAGGATGATATTTTTGTGCAAAAGACCGAGCAGCAGCTTTATGATCCCAAAGCGGAAATGTTTCTGCCAGACCGCTATGTAAAGGGTACATGTCCCCATTGTGGATATGAAGAAGCCTATGGTGATCAGTGTGAGAGCTGCGGCACCTCCCTCTCTCCTGCGGAGCTTGAGAATCCCAAGAGCGCGATCACGGGCGATACGCCCGAAACCCGTGAAACAACGCACTGGTACCTGCCGCTGGGTGATTTTCAGGAGCGCCTTGAAAAATGGCTCGATACGCGCGAAAACTGGAAACCAAATGTTATGGGCCAGGTCAAAAGCTGGCTCAACGACGGCCTTGCCGATCGGGCGGTAACCCGCGATCTCACCTGGGGCGTGCCTGTCCCCCTTGATGATGCCAAGGGCAAAGTACTGTATGTATGGTTCGATGCGCCCATCGGTTACATCTCGGCAACCAAAGAATGGGCAGAACAGCAAGGCGATCCCGACAAGTGGAAAACCTACTGGCAGGATGAAGACACGGACCTCATCCATTTTATAGGTAAAGACAATATCGTATTTCACTGCATCATGTTCCCCGCTACGCTCATGGCCCACGGCGATTATGTGCTGCCCAAAAATGTACCGGCCAATGAGTTCCTGAACCTGGAAGGAAAAAAACTTTCTACTTCCCGCGGATGGGCCGTGTGGCTGGACGAATACCTTGAAGATTTTGACGCCGACCTGCTGCGTTATGTGCTGGGGACAAGCCTCCCCGAAACCAAGGATTCGGATTTCTCCTGGGAGGACTTCCAGAACAAAGTCAACAGCGAGTTGGCGGATATCCTTGGCAACTTTGTGTATCGCACGACTTCTTTTACCGAAAACTATTTTGATGGCGAAGTACCCGAGCTTACCAACGCCACCGAAAAAGATCAAAAAACACTTAAGCAGATTGAGGTACAGAAGGAAAAGATAAGTGCCGCTTACGAAGCATTTAAACTGCGCGAAGCCATTGCCGAAACCATGAACCTGGCCCGTATCGGCAACAAGTATTTTACCGAGATGGAACCCTGGCAAAGCCGTAAGGATGATCTGGAAACCTGTGGCAATACCCTGCACGTCTGCCTGCAAATTACCGCCGCCCTAAGCGTGCTTTTTGATCCCATTTTGCCAAATAAAATGGCCGAATTGCGGTCTGAGCTTAATATTGATGATGATATCTCCTGGAATGCGATCTCTGATTCAATCCTGGAAAGTGGAGCTTCTATCAATAAAGGAGCTATTCTATTTGAAAAAATTGAAGATGAACAAATCGAAGAACAGTTGAATAAATTGAAAGAACGCGCAGCGGAAACAGACGATGACGCCCAGGAACATTACGAACCACTTAAGGAGAATATGGCATTTGAGGATTTTATGAAGATGGATCTGCGTGCCGGAGAAATTATTGAGGCCTCCGCCATTGAAAAGGCCGACAAACTCCTTAAAATAAAGGTAGATCTTGGGTTCGAGGAACGTATCATTGTGTCAGGCATATCCAATGATTTTAATCCCGACGAGATTGTCGGACAACAGGTCTGCGTAGTAGCGAATTTGGCTCCCAAAAAACTAATGGGGGTAGAAAGCAACGGCATGATATTAATGGCCGAAGAAGAGGACGGTTCGCTAAAGTTCGTAGAAACCAATGCCAAGCCGGGAAGCGTTATTAAGTAATACTTAAAACCCGCAGAGTTTCAAGATTAAGTCCCCGGCACTTCTCAAGTGGCTGGTATTTTGAGGGATTTGATAGATACATTAACAACTTTTCAAAAAATTGATTTGTAAGTAAGCTTCTTGCATTACATTTTACGGCGACTTTATTTCTAAGCTTATTAACCAAAATTAACTACGGGGATCTGACTTTTGGCTGATACGACATCTACATCACGGGGAAACTGGAACTCGAAATTGGGATTTATATTGGCAGCGGCAGGATCGGCCGTTGGCTTGGGTAATATTTGGCGGTTCCCGACCGAGGTTGCTTCGAACGGGGGCGGCGCCTTTCTTCTGATCTACCTGCTCTGCTGTTTTGCCATCGGCTTTCCCGTGATGGTTGCCGAGCTGAGTATCGGCCGAAAAACAGATCGCAATCCTGTAGGAGCCTTTAAAGCATTAAGTTCCAACAAGTTTTACCCGCTCATTGGTTTCTGGGGGGTTGTTTGTGGGGTTATGATCCTCTCGTTTTATACCGTTATTGCCGGGTGGACCTTCAGCTATGTATTTGAGGAAATTCTCTTCTTTACCGGCTTCACCGAATGGGCTGCTTTCTTTGGGGATGTTTCTCACGGTGTTAAAAACGCCATTTTTTCCATCCTTTTTATGGGAGCCACCGTGTCTATCATTTTAGGCGGGGTAAGCGACGGCATCGAACGCGCCACCAAATTTATGATGCCGGTGCTGATTGGAATTTTACTCATTATGATTGGCTATGTTGCCTTTCAGCCGGGAGCCGGCGTTGGGTTTGCCGAGTATCTAAAACCCGACTTTTCTATGATTTCGGCCCCTCTCATATTTAGTGCCATGGGTCAGGCCTTTTTCTCACTTTCGCTGGGGATGGGAGCCCTCATTACTTACGGATCGTATCTAAGTAGAAAAGAAAACATTCCCGAAGCCGCCGCCTATGTGACCCTGGCGGATGTAGGTATTGCCTTTTTAGCCGGACTGTTAATCATGCCGGCCATGTACATGGCAGACTCTTTTGGCGTCGATATTTTTAACGATGCCGGAGAACTGCTGGCCAGTACCGACCTTATTTTCCAAGTCCTCCCCGCCCTGTTCCACAGCTTGAGCTCAACGGCCGGAATTATTTTTGGAACCAGCTTCTTCCTGCTTCTTTCAATGGCTGCTTTAACTTCTACCATCTCCCTGTTAGAGGTTCCCACCTCCTATGTTATTGATGAATTTAACGTACGACGTAAAAAAGCGGCGACTATGATTGGCGGCGGCATCCTGCTCATATCACTTATCATATCGTTCGATACTTCGCTGATCGGAACAATAGACTTTGTCTTTAGTACAGTAGGCCTGCCATTAGGCGGCTTGTTAATCTGCTACTTTTTAGGATATGTATGGAAGGTTGAAAATGCCTTTGATGAACTTGAACATGGATTCCCGGGTCTCGACAGCTCTATATTTAAAACCTTGTGGCCAATATTTATAAAGTATATTGCACCACTTGCAATCTTATACAACCTGTTAGAAGCCGTTGGATTTATTACCTACGTTCAAAACCTATTTTAGCGCTTGTTATCCTTGATGCCACATGGTATTTTTCGGCACTAAAAATTGAAGATTAAAAAACTATTTATGGCCAAAGTTTCTACATCCAGTTTTCGTACCGGCATGGTGATTGAGCTCAATAATGAGCTTTATGAAATTGTTGATTATCAGCATGTAAAACCCGGTAAGGGGGGCGCCTTTCTCCGTACTAAATTAAAGGGCGTTGTTAACGAGAAAAATATTGAAAAGAAGTTTCGTTCTGGAGAAGATGTTGAGGAAATCCGGGTCGAACATCAGCCCTACCAGTTTCTGTATCAGGATGGAAACCTGTACTATTTTATGCACGGCGAAACTTATCGCCAGCTTCCGGTATCCGAAGAGAATGTAAAGAAAGCTAAATTTATTGCCGAAGGACAAGAATGTACCCTTGTTATCGATGTGGATAACGAGGAGGTGCTCTATGCGCAACCGCCTGATCATATTATTGCTAAAATTGCCAAAACGCGTCCCGGTCTTAAGGGAGATACCGCTACGGGTGGAAGTAAACCCGCTACGCTGGAATCGGGAGCCACCGTGCAAGTACCGCTATTCATCAACGAAGGAGAAGAGATTAAGGTAGATACACGAACCGAAGAATATATTGAACGCGTAACATCAAACTAATTTTATATCATGGATTTAAATGAAATAAAAAAATTATTGGATCTTATTGCCGAAAGCGAAGTCAATGAGGTATCTATAGAAGAAGGGGATTTTAAAATAAAAGTTAAGAAAAATCCGGATATCAAAGAGTCTTCGGCTCCACAGATGCCGGTGCAATATCAGATGCCTGCCCAACAACCGCAACCCCAGCCTGCTGCCCAACCACAGCAACAGCCTGCCTCGGGTGCATCCGGGGATACTTCCGGCGGAACTGATAGTGGCGACGAACCCTCTGGCGATGTTGTCAAATCACCTATTGTTGGAACCTTTTACCGGTCTCCATCGCCCGACGATGATCCTTTTGTGCAGGTTGGCGATACCGTTGAAAAGGGTCAAACGCTTTGCATCGTCGAGGCTATGAAGATTATGAATGAAATTGAATCTGACTATTCCGGTGAGGTCAAGAAGATTCTTGTTGATGACGCCGAAGCAGTAGAATATGACCAACCCCTGTTCATTATCGGGTAAAATCAGACTATATAATTCATGTTTAATAAAATTCTTATCGCCAATAGAGGCGAAATTGCACTTCGAATCATTCGTACCTGTAAAGAAATGGGTATTCCCACGGTGGCGGTCTTTTCTACGGCCGACCGCGACAGCCTGCATGTTAAATTTGCCGATGAAGCTGTTTGTATTGGTCCCGCCCCCAGTAAGGAAAGTTATCTTAAAATCCCTAACCTTTTGGCAGCCGCTGAAATAACCAATGCCGATGCTGTACATCCCGGCTATGGATTTTTGTCGGAAAAGGCGGAATTCTCTCGGATTTGTGCCGAGCATGACCTTAAATTCATTGGTCCCGCCCCGGAAAGTATTGCCGCTATGGGTAACAAATCGATGGCCAAGGAAACCATGGAAGATAGCGGCGTGCCCACAGTGCCTGGCAGCGATGGTGTTGTCGAAAGTCTCGAAGAAGCCCGCGAGATTTGTAATGAGATCGGCTATCCATGTATCATTAAAGCATCTTCGGGCGGTGGTGGACGCGGTATGCGCGTGGTTCACGAGGAGGCCAACCTCAAAACCGCATTTAGCATGTGTAAAAATGAGGCCGAAACCGCTTTTGACGATCCGGATGTATATATCGAAAAATTTGTGGAGGATCCCCATCACGTTGAGATCCAGGTTCTGGCCGACCAACATGGCAATGTAATACACCTGGGAGAACGTGATTGCTCGCTACAGCGCAGGCACCAAAAGATTCTCGAGGAAGCCCCCTCTCCCCTCATGACCCCCAAATTGCGAAAGAAGATGGGCGATGCGGCCGTGAATGCAGCTAAAGCCGTTGATTATGAAGGCGCCGGGACCGTGGAATTTTTGGTCGATAAGGATCATAACTTCTACTTCATGGAAATGAATACCCGGATTCAGGTAGAGCACCCGGTGACCGAAGAAATAACCAATTACGATCTGGTAGCCGAGCAAATTAAAGCGGCTGCCGGTAAGGAGCTGGAGAAGAAGAAGCTTAAAATGCGCGGTCATGCGATCGAATGCCGTATTAACGCTGAGGATCCGGAACATAATTTCCGCCCCTCTGCAGGAGAAATTAAGGTTTTTCACACTCCCGGCGGGCACAGCGTACGCGTTGATACACACGCTTATGCCGGCTATCGCATTCCGCCGCATTATGATTCGATGATTGCCAAGCTTATTGTCAGTGCTCCCACCCGGGAAGACGCCATTAAGCGCATGAAGCGATCTCTTGAAGAATTTATTATCGAAGGTGTTAAAACAACCATTCCCTACCACATCCAGCTTATGGAAGATGAGAACTTTAAGAAGGGAACGTTTAACACCAAATATCTAAATGACTTCGAATTTAATCCCGATAAATAAACCAATATGAGCTACCCCTCCGACTTAAAATACACTAAAGAGCACGAATGGATTCGAGATAACGGCGACGGTACTGCTACCGTTGGTATCACCGATTTTGCCCAGAGCGAACTCGGTGATATCGTTTTTGTTGAAATTGAACCCGAAGGTTTCGCTTTTAAACAGGATGAAGTCTTTGGCACGGTTGAAGCGGTAAAAACGGTATCCGAGCTGTTTGCTCCCATCGGCGGAGAAATCGTCGAGATTAACGAGCAGCTTGAAATGGAACCTGAGCTGGTCAATGACGATCCTTATGGCGACGGCTGGATGGTTAAGATCGCTATTGCCGATGAATCTCAGCTCGATAACCTGATGTCGCCCGATGAATACGAAGAAATTGTAGCCTAACATTAATCGGCACCTTAGCGGGTGCCTTTTCTATTTTTACTCTATCCGATTTATGCAACACCGTCCCCAAGACTGGATTTTAATCCTCGACTTCGGATCCCAATATACCCAGCTCATAGCACGCCGCGTTCGTGAGCTTAATGTGTATTGCGAAATCCATCCCTTTAACAAGAATATTGCGGCATTTGCTGACAACCCTCCCAATGGCGTTATCCTTTCCGGCGGTCCCAGCAGCGTTAACGATAATGATGCCCCCGACCTAAATGAAGCTATCTTTGATTGGGACATTCCGGTATTGGGTATCTGTTATGGATTGCAAATACTGGCACACAAAGAGATTCCCGGAAGTGTAGAAAAAGCTGAGCGCCGTGAATTTGGTCGCTCCGAGCTTATCGTGGATGATACTTCGGATCTACTGGCTGATATCCCGGAAGAATCTGTCGTTTGGATGAGCCATGGCGATCATATAAAAGAACTGCCCGATAATTACCAGATTATTGGCCATACCGATAATGCTCGTGTGGCAGCCGTTCGACATGTAGAAAAATCGATCTACGGTGTTCAGTTTCATCCCGAGGTGGTGCATACGGTTCATGGCGGACAGATTATCAAAAACTTTGTCTATGGTATTTGCCATTTAAAAGGCAGTTGGACGGCCCAATCTTTTATTGAATCGACCATCGAAGAAATCAGAGAAAAAGTGGGCAATGATCGCGTTATTTGCGGACTAAGCGGCGGGGTCGATTCCACCGTTGTGGCTACTCTCGTTCATAAAGCCATTGGCGATCAACTGCAATGTATTTTTGTGGATAACGGAGTGCTGCGCAAAAATGAATTCCAGGATGTGCTTGACCTTTATGAGGATCAGCTGCACCTGCCGGTTAAAGGTATTGATGCCAGCGAAACCTTTTTGGAGCGACTTAAGGGAGTTATAGATCCCGAGAAAAAACGTACGATCATTGGAGAAACATTTATTGAGGTTTTTGATGATGCCATTGCTCATGACAACTCCTACAAATACCTGGCACAGGGCACACTCTACCCCGATGTAATTGAAAGCATCTCCTTTAAAGGGCCTTCGGCTACCATAAAATCTCATCATAACGTCGGCGGGCTACCCGAAGAGATGAACCTGGATCTTATTGAGCCGGTTCGTGAACTTTTTAAGGATGAAGTGCGAAAGGTGGGGCGCGAACTGGGTATTCCTGATAACTTTATCAAGCGACACCCGTTTCCCGGTCCGGGGCTTGCTATTCGCGTCATTTCTGATGTTGACAAAAGTAAGCTTGATATCTTACGCGAAGCTGACGACATTTTTATCAGTGAGTTGCACAAAAATGATCTTTATGATGAGGTCTGGCAGGCCCTGGCCGTATTGTTGCCCGTACAAAGTGTGGGCGTAATGGGCGATGAACGAACTTACGAGTTTACTATTGGCCTGCGAGCGGTTACCAGTGTTGACGGTATGACCGCCGACTGGGCCCACCTGCCCCATCCATTTTTAGCTCACGTATCTAACCGAATAATCAATGAAGTGCGTGGGATTAACCGCGTTGTGTATGATATAAGTTCCAAGCCCCCATCTACCATTGAATGGGAATAATTGAGAACAAAATATCATAACTTCCGTTAGTATAATTTGTATAGATAGTAAACTTATTTTAGCCGTATGACTTTTTATGAAGATGCTTTAATTTCCAATTCAATAACTGCTTTCGTTATCGCATTTCTTTTAGTGCCCGTTTTCTCACAGGCCCAATCGCTCGATGAAGGAATCGAGATGTACGAAGAAGGCAACTACGAAAAAGCAGTAGAATTTTTCGATGATATTGATTCTCCCCAAGCACGGCTGTTTTCGGGAAAGTCGTACTTTGGACTTGGGAAATATTTGACGGCCAAAACGTATCTCTCCCAGGTTGACGATGAAGCTGATGAAGATATCTACCTCGAAGCACAATACACCTTAGCTCTAAACGATTTTCAGCTGGGACTTTTCGGTGATGCGCTTAACCGCTTGTATGAGCTAAAGCAGCAAAGAATCAGAACCCAGATTGTTTCCGATGGCAACCAGCTTTATAAGGATATCCTTGGCTATCTCTCGCTCAATCAACGTAAAACGGCTTTTCAGCAGGCAAGTAATCCTGAAATCAAATATGATTTGGTAGAATCAACCATTGGATCTGTTTCGCTGGCTGATGCCCGTACCCTGTACGGACAACTTGTGCAATCCAAGATTGATACCTCCAGTTCGGCGATGCAAGAGTTGTCTCAAATACTTGCCGATTCGGTTACCTACAAAACTGAAAGCGAATACAGCGGTGGCCCTACAGCACCAGAAGGTATTATTTATGATATAGGAGCCGCCCTGCCTACCCACCAGGAATCGGGATCGGAATACAAGGTGGCGCGCGGACTTTATTTCGGATATGTGCTTGCAGCTGAGGAATTCAATCAGCGTCACTCTGATAAAAAAGCGTTTATCAGACATCAAAATACAGCGGCTGATATGGACTCGGCCACTCATGTTATGACGAATTTTGCCTGGAATTATCATGCCGACGCCATATTAGGTCCCCTGTTCTCGGAGCCAGCCCATAAAATGGCTAACCTGGCTGAACAGTACCAAATTCCAATGATTGCGCCACTGGCTAACTCCGATACGCTCAACATTGATAATCCCTACGTATATCAGGCCAACCCTACATTTACCTCGCATGGGCGCAAAATGGCAGAGTATGCCGTTAATGAGTTGGGCATGGATACGCTGGCCGTTCTTGCAGAGAAAAATTCACTGGGCGAAGCCTCGGCTTTTGCTTTTCGTGATCAGGCCGAAAAATTGGGCGCCAAAGTGACTTACTTTTTTAATGAAGATCTGGGATCAGAAGGATACGAATTAACCGATTATACCAAATATTTTACCACCGACAGTGCCAAGATTGACAGCCTTAACTACCACTATCTCGATGGTATTTATGCTCCATTTTCCGGACAGGCGGCCTCTACACTGGGCGAACTGCTGCTCGTTGATATGGAAGCCATGAACAGTGATATACCAATCCTTGGGTCACAGGAATGGGGCAACTTCAATATTCCAGAAATACAGTTGGAAAATCAGCCTATCTATTTTTCCGAGAGCTATTACATCAACGAAAAAAGTGAGCGCGTTGAGGAGTTCAATGAACAGTTTAAAAAACGCTTTGACGCTGAACCAAACCGCTTTGCCATGATAGGCTACGATGTGGCCAGCTATGTGCTCAATACCCTTAACAGCGTAGTAAACCCGGCACATTTGAAGGATGCGCTAAAACGTCAACCCCGGTACGAGGGATTGATAAATAACATCTACTTTGGAAATACGCACATCAACCAGGAAGTAAAGGTTTTTCGTTTTACCGATAGTGGTGAGGTAAGGCCGGTATTGGCTGACGATTAATCAGTTCCCGGCTTCCTGTTCATTCATCCTTTTAATACGATACTGCTCCTGAAGCCACGTGCGCCATTTGGCACTTTTTTGTTTGTGCTCCTCAAAGGTGCGGGAAAAATCATGCTCACCCTTGGGGGTCGCTACCATATACAGGCAGTCATGCTCTTCGGGATTGAGCGCTGCTTCAAGAGAAGCTAAATCCGGGTTGGTGATAGGCCCCGGCGGCAACCCATTGTTGCGGTAGGTGTTATAGGGATGATCAATTTGATAATCTTCATACAGCAAACGGCGTCGTTCCCCTACCGCATAGTTAACGGTGGGATCGGCCTGCAAACGCATCCCCCTGTTCAATCGATTCCAGTATAAGCCACTTATTACCGGCTTTTCCTCCCTGTTTTGAGCTTCCCACTCAATAATGGATGCCATGGTAACAATATCGTCAATAGTGACATCCATATCGTTAAGCTGCTCCTGATATTGGTTTACGACCGAAGTTTCAAACTCACGCAAGATACGCTCAAAAAATGATTCCGGTGAAATTGTCCAATACACCGAATAGGTATTAGGAAATAGTTGGCCTATCACATCCTCTTCATCGATATTAACCTGCGATAGAAAAGCAGAATCGGTCACCGTCTGGTGAAAAGAAAGTGAATCAAAGGCAAGCTGATCTCCAACCCTTTTGGCTATCTCCCCCATTGAACGTCCCGGCAAAATGGTTACCCTGACAGGATCCTGAGATCCCCGCGCTAACTTTGATACAAATTCCTCGTATCCAAATCCCCGATCAACACGGTAATGTCCCTTTTGGAACCTCTTCCATCCCAGTAACGAAGCGGCCCATTTAAATTCTTTTTTATTAGCGATCAGAGAGGAGTCAGCCAACAAATCCGAAAGTTCGTTCAGTTCTGTATTATCATCGAGGTACACGCTTATCGGGGTTTCAGAAGAAACGGCCTGTGAATCATATAACATAACCCACCGCGACCCTGCAATCAGCCCAATGGTTACCAAAAGTAAGATAGACCAGGCAATAACTTCTTGACGAGAAAAATATGAGTGATCTTGGCTATTCAAAATGGGTACAAAAATTAACGGTTAGCGGCGTTGCAGCTTGGCAAGAAGGCGCAATATTTCAATGTACAACCACACCAGGGTAATCATCAATCCAAAGGAGGTGTACCATTCGTAATATTGAGGAGCCTGGGCCTCGGCCCCTTTCTCAATCATATCAAAATCGAGCACAAGGTTTAGTGCGGCAACACCTACAATAATAAGGCTAAAGCCGATCCCCATCATTCCACTCCCGTGGATAAGACTAATTTCTATCCCGAAAAAGCTTAGTACAATACTGGCAAGATAAACAAGGAAAATGCCCCCGGTAGCGGCAACCACTCCTGTACGGAATTTTTTTGTGACCTCTATAAGTCCCGAGCGATATGCAAATAGCATAGCTGCAAAAACGCCGAGGGTCAACAGTATGGCATTATATACGATGCCCGAATAGGCTGCTTCGTACATGACTGATATACCTCCGAGGAAAAGACCCTCGAGGCCTGCGTAAAGGGGAGCCGTATAGGGCGCCCACTGTTTTTTGAAGATGGTGGCCATTGCTACAATAAATCCACCAATGGCGCCTCCCCAAATAAGTACCTGTGAGGGCTGATACCAGCTAATGGCGGCCCCTATCAAAAGAATTAAAAAGAGCATTATCGTTTTATTGATCGTACCGCTTACGGTCATCGTGCCTTGATCAGCTGAGGCCGTACGCTCAATATTTTGGAACGTCTTCTCGCTTAGTGTGGGATTACCCGATATCATATAAATAATTAGGTTCGAAATTTTGAGTGGCTAATATACAATCTCACCAGTAGGAATAACAATATTTGATAGCAAAAATTTTGTCTCCCCTTATTTTGTAACAAATTATTATAAAGCTCGTAATAGCCTGTGGAAGAGCAACAATTTGGATGCTTTTTTAAGCTCCAAATGCCCTAAAGAAAAAGCTCCTAACCTTGACCGGTTAGGAGCTTATTTTTTTATCCCCCCTCCTAAATTCTTTGCACCTAAAAATAAAATATCCATCACAGGCAACCCATTTATGTAAATTGCTGTACGGTTAAATAGAGATGACATAATAATTATTAATGGTATAGGCCGGGCTTGGACGTTCTTCTCTCTTCAACGTCGTAGATCTGCGTACCAAATATGCGGTACTGCAACAAAAAAACGATAACTCAATACCCCTTAATCTTACCTTAAAAGGTGACTTGGAAGTAGTGACTCAAGAAAATAGGCAACCTTTCGAAGATGATATCAGCACGCTCATTTCAGTCATAGCGTCAAAAAAGGTCAATGATAACATAAGCCTGCAATTATCCCCGATGTACGGTTATTACAGCTCTGTGGGAGCAGGCCATCAAAACAACCTTTTTTCTCTGGGGATGGGATCAGAAGTTAAATTTTCTGATCGTTTTGCGCTTATGGCAGAGTACTACCCTGTTTTGGGAGAGAGAAACGAAGATACCCATAATGCCTTTTCAATGGGGCTTAACATCCAAACGGGCGGACACGTCTTTCAGCTCTTTTTTGCATCTACACGCTGGCATATAGAGCAATATGCAATCGCTCAAAATCGTGATCAGTTTTGGGCCGGCGACTTTAGGTTCGGTTTTAATGTAAATAGAATTTTTGGGTTATAAACGCTACTGTATTAACGAAACGGCTTCTCTGGCCACCTCCCGATTATACTCAAATGCCAGGTTCTTATAGTTTATTACATCAACGATGGTACCGATAAAACAGAGGCCTCCGGTAAACAGATATAGCAATCCCATCCCTATCTGGCCTACAATAAACCGGTGGATACCGGCAACCCCGAAAAAGCCAATAATAGCCGTCAATAAAATAGTCTGTGGACCTTGCCGCCGTGCCCGGTAAACTCTTGCGAACCTGTCAGCCTCTTTCTCTCCCATAGGATCCATAACCTTTGCAATATAGGCTGCCTCATCACCCTCAATTTCAGGTAAATAGTCTATCACATGTGCCATAAATTTATATATCTGTTATTTGGGATTTCAAAAACCTTTCTCTGATCAACAACAAAATGCGTCCACCTAAAATAAAAATAGCCGCTGGGCCTAATACGTTTGATTGTAGGGCATTAAAGAGATCACCTCTGAAAGTATATGATATTGAGTGCCCCAGCCCATCACCCGGACAATAGGAAAAACCAAGATTTTCTAACAAACATAATCCGGGTCCGGTAGTGGTTTCCGGATTCATTAAAGCCAACAACAAAAGGCCCAAGCTGAAAACCGTAATTTCAAAATAATTTTTAAACAAATACTGTATCTTACTCTTCATCATTTAAGAACTACGAATATACCCGTTGGTCTGTTTCACATAACAACTAAATAATTACACAAAATATAAATAATTTTATGCATGCCTTGTGACCATCTTTAGGAATGACATCCAAACATCCCTTGTTGGTTATATTTCCTTAACTCGTTGATTTAAACATACTAACAACTCCATGACTGATATTAATGCTCGGCCCTTTTCGAAACGGTTTGTTTTCTCGTGCTCTCTCCTACCAACATTATTATTCATCACCGTCTTTTCAGCTTCACAGAACCCACTGATGGCGCAAGAGCGTCAGGATAGTTTAACCGTCGATCTTGATCCTATTGAAGTTACCGCCGTTCATTCTGTCATCTCTTCGGGGAATGCGCCCCTTGCCCTCAGCACTTTTTCTCGAAGTTTAGATGAAATTAACAGCTCTCCCTCCCTCTCTCTGGAAGATCTGAATCAGCAAATGCCTGGCATTTGGATCAATGACCGGCAAAACTATGCGCTTGGCGAACGCCTTATGATCAGGGGCATTGGATGGCGGGCCGCATTTGGAGTGCGCGGCATACAGGTAGTACTTAACGATATGCCCTTGACGGTAGCCGATGGACAAACGATGCTCAATATCATAGATCCGGCCTTTATACGCCGTGCCGAGCTGGTACGAGGTCCTGCCGCAACCTACTGGGGAAATAGCAGCGGAGGGGTACTATATCTATCTACAAAACCCAGGGCCGAGGAAGAAAATAGATTTCGCCTTAAAACTATGGCCGGCTCCTATGGCACCCAAAAAGCCGAGGGAGAATTTAATATATCAACCAACAACCACCGGATGAGTGGTCACACCAGCTACCTCAATACCGATGGATACCGAGATTATAGCGCTGCCCAGGTACTTCGCTCCGGTCTAACGGGAATGGTAGATCTGACCTCCCGAAGCACCCTGCAGTACCAGGCAGCCGGAATTTATATGCCTAAAGCCCAGCACCCGGGATCTTTATCCAACGAGAATGTCCGACAGGATCCGCAAATGTTTGTTCCTTCTTTCAGGGATGCCGGGGCAGGCAAGCAGATAAGCCAGGGACAAGCCGGGCTTTCGTATATGCTTGAAACCACCGCAGGTACCTTAAATATTACCGGTTACGGCATTTATCGGGATCTCAATAATCCCCTTACCTTTGGAATTATTACCGTTAATCGCTGGACGGGAGGTCTTCGGGCAACCTTTGATAAGGATTGGGATCGGCTTAGCATACAAACAGGCGTCGAATCAAAATTTCAGAATGATGATCGCGAAGAGTTTGAAAACTTGGGCGACGCTACCCGGGGAGCTACCACCGTTGACCAAATTGAACAGGTATGGAATCAAGGTATCTTCTCAACCGCAACCTACTCCCTCAGTCAGTTTAATATTTTGGGAGGACTCCGCTACGATCATATTACTTTTGATACCGATGCAGGTACCTCTGATCAATCAGGAAACCGTACCTTTCAATCCATAAGCCCAAGTATTGGCGCCAACTATCAGCCGGGCAATCAAACAATTTTTGCAAACGTGAGTACCTCATTCGAGGCTCCCACTACAACCGAACTTGTAAATCGTCCGGGTGATGGCAACGGTTTTAATCCCAACCTAAAACCTGAACGGACGCTGGGCGTTGAAACAGGTATCAGGGGGCAAATTGGTACAAATTCTATCCGTTACGACTTCTCCCTTTATCAATTATGGATCAATGATCTGCTGTTCCCCTACGAGCTGGAAACCGACGGCCCCACCTACTATCGTAACCAGGGCGAAACCCGACATGTCGGCCTCGAAGCCCAACTCTCATGGCAAATACATCAAAATGTAAATGTAGCCGCCACTACTACGCTTACCAATGCAGAATTTAGAGAGGGTACCATTCAAGATAATGAGGGAAACGAGCAATCCCTGGCAGAAAACGAAGTGCCCGGCATTACCCCCTTCCGATTCAATAGTAAAATAAGCTGGATGCCCGGGAACTTTCGCACCTCACTCTCCTATAAACACGTGAGCAGTTATACGGCCGACAACCAAAACACTTCTGAAAATGAAGCCTATAATATTGTCGATGCCTCGCTAAGTTTCAAAAAGGGTTTTCAATCCCAACGCATTGAAATGCAACCATTTATAGCGGTAAATAACATTTTTGATACCCGTTATAATGGCTCTGTAAGTGTTAATGCTTTCGGGGGACGATATTTCGAACCTGCGCCCGGCAGAAACCTTCAAGCAGGTATCTCGGTCAATTTTTAGAAAGCCCTAACCTACATATAATCATTTTAACTTGTAACAATTGGCGGCCTGGCTATCTTGTATATGGTTAAGGACATAAACATGATAGTAAACGGGAGCCTATTATGATGAAACACATTATTTTTGCTTTAATTGTTATTGGTGGCATCTATTACTACTGGGATACGCGTCCGGTACATCACGGTCCCGGTGTGGTAGCCCCCCAAACCCCCATGCAGGAAGCAACCCACAAAGAGGATAAACTTAACTTTAAGGGATACGAGATAACCCCCAAGGCCACCATCAACTTAGAAGCACGGGTGTTGTCCATTAAAAACTACTATTTTGATGAGTATTCAGAACTGATGCCCACTGATATTGTTTTTGGATGGGGACCCATGTCGGACGAACGAAACCTTGGCTCTTTAATGGTTCGCCAGTCCGACCGCTCTTTTTACTGGGAGATGACCAAAGCCCCCATCGCTAAAGGTGAAATGTGGCGTCACGCCTCAAACATGCATTTGATCGGATCAACACAGCAAATTAGGAAGAAAATTAATGACCTGCGCAAAGGACACGTTGTACGCATTGAGGGTTACCTCGTGGACGCCTCTTCTCCCGATGAAGGCTGGATGCTTGAAAGCTCGTTAAACCGAGATGATATTGGCCGTAACTCCAACGAATTAGTTTGGATAAATAGTCTTACTATTCTTTAATTGGATGCTAACAAAATCGATCCTTAAAGAATAGCTTTACCTGATGACTTGGCTTAAAGACGTTATTGTTGACCTACTGGCAACCGCCGTTATCATTGCTGCTGTGTTAACGTCCAATTCGGTATTGGGCGCTATTGTTTGGGGCTATACCGGCTTGCTTCTTTTTGTTAAACTTCTGGTATATTTTGGTGATGGATTTTTGAATATGGCAAGCAAAGCCGATAGCGCAGCGCCCGACTGGTTTACTCACCTTCTCTATGCTGTTAATACCGGTGCACTCTTAGCCTTTCAATGGTGGTACGCCGGCGGTGCCTGGGCGGTAATATGGCTTTTCTCTTATCTGACGCAGCGAAAATTGGAAAAAAGTAAATAGCCTATCACATAGGTCGGATTGGTAATTACTCATTCCGGTGCCCTGCTCCAGAATGAGTATATGGTGACTCACTTTTT